>NZ_JBSHHY010000012.1:0-194984 GCF_053618675.1 Streptomyces sp. NPDC055632
GGCCCCCGCGGGTGCGGGGGCCGGCGCGCGGTGGTCCGCCTGCCGGGGACGGCGGCTCCGGGGACCGTCGGCGTCCTCGTCAGCCGGCGAGGAGTTCGAGCGTGTCGATCACGCGGTTCGAGAAGCCCCACTCGTTGTCGTACCAGGCGACGACCTTGACGTGGCGGCCCTCGACGCGGGTGAGCTCCGAGTCGAAGATCGAGGAGGCCGGGTTGCCGGTGATGTCGGAGGAGACGAGCGCGTCCTCCGAGTACTCCAGGACGCCCTTGAGCGGGCCCTCGGCGGCGGTGCGGTACGCCGCGAGGACGTCCTCGCGGGTCACGTCGCGGGAGACGGTCGTGTTCAGCTCGACGATCGAGCCGACCGGGACCGGCACGCGGATCGAGTCGCCGGACAGCTTGCCGTCCAGGTTCGGCAGCACGTGGCCGATGGCCTTGGCGGCACCCGTCGAGGTCGGGACGATGTTGACGCCGGCGGCGCGGGCGCGACGCGGGTCGCGGTGCGGGCCGTCCTGCAGGTTCTGCTCCTGCGTGTAGGCGTGGACCGTCGTCATGAAGCCGTGCTCGATGCCGGCGAGGTCGTCGAGGACCTTGGCCAGGGGAGCGAGCGCGTTCGTCGTGCACGAGGCGTTCGAGACGATCGTGTGCAGCTCCGCGTCGTAAGCGTCGGTGTTGACGCCGTACGCGAGGGTGACGTCGGCGCCGTCGGCGGGCGCGCTGACGAGCACCTTCTTGGCACCCGCGTCGATGTGGGCACGGGCCGCCTTGGCCGAGGTGAAGCGGCCGGTCGCCTCCAGGACGATGTCGACGCCGAGCTCGGCCCAGGGAAGCTGCGCCGGCTCGCGCTCGGCGAGCACCTTGATGCGGTGCCCGTCGACGACCAGGGTGTCGCCGTCCACGCTCACGGGGCGACCGAGGCGACCGGAGGTCGAGTCGAAGGCGAGGAGACGCGCGAGCGCGGTGGGCTCGGTGAGGTCGTTGACGGCGACGATCTCGAGGCTGCTGTCGCGCTCGAGCAGCGCGCGCAGCACGTTGCGTCCGATGCGGCCGAATCCGTTGATGGCGATACGAGTCATGGCGATGATGTCCCTTCGGTTCGCCACCCATGCTCGTGCGCGGCGCCCGCCCGTGACAGCGGCGTGATCGCCACGGTCCGCAAGTATCGCGCCAGAGCGCGGCCGGCCCCGGAACCGGGCCCCGTCTCCCCTACTCGCCCTGGGCGAACGTGCGCCGGTACTCGCTCGGCGTGGTGCCCAGGATCCGCTGGAAGTGCAGCCGCAGATTGGCCCCGGTGCCGAGGCCCACGTCGGCGGCGATCTGCTCGACGCCCCGCTCGGAGCGTTCGAGCAGCTCGCGGGCCCGGTCGACGCGGGCCCGCATGACCCACTGCATGGGGGTGTAGCCGGTGTCCTCGACGAACCGGCGCGAGAAGGTGCGCGCCGACACCGCCGCGTGCCGGGCCAGGACGTCGAGGGTGAGGGGTTCGCCGAGCCGGTGCAGCGCCCATTCGCGGGTGGCGGCGAACCGCTCGCCGAGCGGTTCGGGCACGCTGCGCGGCACGTACTGCGCCTGGCCGCCGCTGCGGTACGGGGCGGCGACCAGGCGCCGGGCCGCGTGGTTCGACGCGGCCACCCCGAGGTCCCCGCGCAGGATGTGCAGGCACAGGTCGATGCCCGAGGCGGCGCCGGCGGACGTCAGGACGCTGCCCTCGTCGACGAAGAGGACGTTCTCGTCGACGCGGATCAGGGGGCGTTTCGCGGCGAGCGCCCGCGCGTAGTGCCAGTGCGTGGTGGCGCGCCTGCCGTCGAGGAGTCCCGTGGCGGCGAGCGCGAAGGCACCCGTGGAGATCGCGGCGAGCCGGGCGCCCCGCGCGTGGGCGGCGATCAGCGCGTCGACGACGGCCCGCGGCGGGTCCTCGCGGTCGGGGAAGCGGTAGCCGGGGACGAAGACGATGTCGGCCCACGCGAGCGCGTCCAGGCCGTGGGCGACCTGGTACGCCAGGCCGTCGCCCCCGGCGACGACGCCGGGTTCGGCGCCGCACACCCGTACCTCGTACGGCATGCTCGCGCGCGTGGTGAACACCTGCGCGGGGATGCCGACGTCGAGGGGTTTCGCCCCTTCGAGGACGAGGACGGCGACGCGATGCAGACGGGAAACGGGCACGTCACGAGGGTACGCGGGGCATGCCGGAGGGCGGCCCGCGGGCACCCGGGCACGGACGCGGGCGCGGGCGTCAGGACCCGGGGACCGGAACCGGAGCCGGCCCCTTAGTATTCCGTGATCCGTGTCAGGAACCCTTCCCGGGCGTTGGCACTCATGATCAATGGGCCCGGGGCCGCACCGTGATGGCGCTCCTCCGGGTCCCGCGGCACACCGCTGCCGTGTGCCGTTCCGGACGATTCCGACGAAGTCGAGGAAACCACCGTGCCCCTGACGCCGCACCGACGCCTGGTCGTGAGCGCCACTCTGATCGCCGCACTCGCCGCGGGCGTGGCCCCCGCCACCAGCGCGTCCGCCGCCCCGCGAACCCCGGTCGTCCCGCAGGCCCCCGCCGCCCCGGCGGCGAAGACCGTTCCCGCTCCCGACATGAAGGGCGTGGTCGCCGCGCTGGACGCCGCCGTGGCCAACGGCGCGCCGGGGGCGATGGCCCGCTTCTCCGGACCCGGCGGCGTCCAGAGCCGCGCGGTCGGCGTCCAGGACCGGGTGAAGGGCACGCCCATGGACGTCCGGTCGCGGTTCCGGATCGGCAGCGTCAGCAAGACGTTCTCCGCGGTCGTCCTCCTCCAGTTGGTGCAGGAGAAGCGGCTGAGGCTCGACGCGCCGGTCAACGCGTACCTGCCCGGCCTGCTCCCCGACGACCGCATCACGGTCCGTCACCTGCTCACCCACCGCAGCGGTCTCGCCGACTACACCGACCCGATGTTCGCCGCCACGGTGCCGGGCTTCGAGTCCGTGCGGAACAGGGTGTTCGGCTACCGCGAGCTCGTGAAGCTCTCCCTGGCGCTGCCCCGGACCACCGAGCCCGGGGTGTCGTACAAGTACTCGAACACCAACTTCGTGGTGGTCGGGATGCTCGTCGAGAAGCTCACGGGCAAGCCGGTGGCGGACGCGTACCAGCGCCGCATCTTCCAGCCGCTGGGGCTGCGGGACACCTCGTACGTCCACCCCGACACCCGCATCGCGGGCCGGCACGTGCGCGGGTACCTGTACCCCGACGCGGCCGGCGACCCGCTGGTGGACTCCACGGAGCAGACCGCGTCCTGGGCGCAGTCGGCCGGGGCCGTCATCTCCAGCCCCGCCGATCTGAACACCTTCACCGAGGCCCTCATGAGCGGCCGTCTGTTGTCCCCGGCCATGATGGAGGCGATGACGAAGGTGACGCCGACGGACACCACCGGCGCCCGGTTCTACGGGCTCGGCCTGCGCCGCTACGACCTGTCGTGCGGCACCCGGGTGTACGGCCACACCGGCACCGTGCAGGGCTTCTACACGTACGCCTTCTCGACGCGCGACGGCCGGCGCAGCCTCTCGGCCATGGCCAACTCCTCGAACCGCGGCGTGGTCAACACGGCGCTCGGCGGAACGCTGGAGGCGGCGTTCTGCGGCAAGAAGCCGGCCGTGGCGCCGTCGTCGCGCGCCGCCTCGCCCTCGGCCCGTGACTTCTCGTCGCTGCCGGCGGAGCGGGACCTGCCCGAGCGGCACTGACCGGCTCCCCGAGGGGGCGTCCGCGGTCTCCACCGGGCGGACGCCCCCTCGGGTTCACGCCTGGTACTCGGTGAGGTCGATGGCGTGGACGCGCAGGGGCACGCCGAGGACCGGGTGGTCCAGGTCGCGCTCGGGCTCCATGCCGAGCTTGGCGGCGACGTTCTCGGACGCGCGGTCGCCGAGGTGCGTGACGGCGACGACCCGGTCGAGCCCCCGGTCCTGGAGCGCCCACTCCAGGACCGCGTGGGCGGCCTCGGAGGCGTAGCCCTGGCCCCAGAACTGCCGGCCGAGACGCCAGCGGATCTCGATGTCCGGCACCGTCTCGTCCGGCACGGAGAGCCCCGCGAGGCCGATCAGCTCGCCGGAGGCGATGAGTTCCACGGCGAAGAGGCCGAAGCCCTCCTCGTCCCACTCCTCCTCGTACCGCTCGATGTCCTCGGCGGTCTCCTCCAGGCCGCGGAGCGAGCCGTCGCCGATCCGGTGCATGACCTCGGGGTCGGCGTTGATCTCGGACAGCGGGACGAGGTCGTCGTCGCTCCAGCGGCGGAGGACGAGGCGGGGGGTGCGGATCTCGGTCATGGTCCCATCCTGACGCACGCGGCGGACCGCCCGCGCCACCGGGCGACGGGGGTCCGCCGAGTGGGGTTCCCGGGCACGGTGACGCCCCGGAGGCGCCGGCTGCCTCCGGGGCGTTTCCCGATCTCGTGGTACCGCGGGCCGTCTCGCGGTCCGTGTTACGGGACGATCCGCAGGAGGCGGTTCGGGGAGCCGCTGCCCGGGCCGGTGACCTTGCCGGGCGTGGAGCCGTTGACGAGGGCCGTGGCGACCTGGGCCGGGGTGGCGGAGGGGTGCCCGGCGAGGTAGACCGCCGCGGCGCCCGCCACGTGCGGGGCGGCCATCGAGGTGCCCGAGATGGTGTTGGTGGCGCTGTCGCCCGTGTGCCAGCCCGCGGTGATGGACACACCGGGGGCGAAGAGGTCGAGCACCGAGCCGTAGTTGGACCAGCTCGCCTTCGCGTCGGTGTTGCTCGTGGCGCCGACCGTGAGGGCCTCGGCGACCCGGGCGGGCGACGAGGAGGAGGCGTTGACGCCGGAGTTGCCGGCCGCGACGGCGTAGGTGATGCCGTCGGCGATGGACCTCTTCACCGCGTTGTCGAGGGTGGTGGAGGCGCCGCCGCCGAGGGAGAGGTTGGCCACGGCCGGGGTGCCGGCGGTGTGGTGGGAGGTGACCCAGTCGATGCCCGCGATGACGCCGGCGGTGGTGCCGGAGCCGTTGTTGTCGAGGACGCGGACGGCGACGACCTTCGCCTTCTTGGCCACGCCGTAGGTGGTGCCGGCGACGGTCGTGGCGACGTGGGTGCCGTGTCCGTTGCCGTCCTGGGCGACCGTGTCGCCCTCGACCGCGTCGTAGCCGTTCACGGCGCGCCCGGTCAGCTGGGAGTGGCTGATGCGGACCCCGGTGTCGATGACGTAGGCCGTGACGCCGCCGCCCGCGCTGTCGGGGTAGGTGTACGTGCCGGAGAGCGGCAGGTTCGCCTGGTCGATGCGGTCCAGGCCCCAGGGGGCGCTGGTCTGCGTCGCGTCGGAGCGGACCACCTGGTTCTGCTCGACGGAGGCGACGGACGGGTCGGCGGCGAGGCGGCGGGCCGCCGTCGCGTCGAGGGTGGCCGTGTAGCCGTTGAGGGCGGAGCCGAACGTCTTGCGGACGGTGCCGCCGTAGGCGGATATCAGCTTCCGGCCCTTGTCCGAGCCGGCCTTGAAGCCCGCGCCCTGCTTCAGGGTGACGATGTAACTGCCGGGGACGGCGTCGGCCGAACCCGCCGCGAGGACCGTGCCCTCGGCCGGGGCCGCCTGGGCGGGGACGGCGGCGAAGGTGCCGAGCAGGGCGGCCACGGTCGCGGCGGAGGCCGTCACGGCGAAGCGGGTCTTGGTGCTCTTCGGGAGTGCCATTGCGAGGGAGTCCTCCTCGTCTACGTCGTGCCCGGGGGGTGGGACGGCACGACTGTGGGGGGGGTGCACGTGGGGCCACGTACACGGTCGGGACCGGTGTGTCCGGCCTCGGCGTGATCAGCAGCCTGGCGGCTCTACGGGCGTAGCTCAAGGAAGTTGACGCCTTGTCATGCATCCGCCATACGCCTGCAATCGAACCCCCTCCGAAGCCCCTCCGGGTGGCCTGATCAGGCACGCGGGTGGCCGGAAACCGGACCAGCCCGGTCTGCACGGCCCGTCCGGTCCGTCCGGCCCGTCTGATCCGCGAAGTCCGCCGGAGCCTCCGCGAGGGAGCGGGCGAGCGCCTCGGCGAAGCCGTCCGGGTTGTCCAGCATCAGGTTGTGCCCCGCGCCGGGGACCTCGGTCACCGGGACGCCGAACGCGGCGGCCTTCTCCGCGGCGGCGTCCGGCAGGCTCGCCTCCCCGACGAGGAACGTGCGGGGCGCCGTGATCCCGGCCAGCAGGTCCCCCGTGGCGGGCGTGCTCCCCTCGACGAGCGCCACCGCGCTGCGGTGGACGGCCAGCGGGTCGGCGAGGCGCAGCCGGGCGGCGTAGTCGGCACGTCCGGCGAGGGCGAGCATGCGGGAGAACCCCCTCGCCACGAACGCCTCCTCGCTCTGGGCGGCCACCGGCGAACTGAACGCGCCTCCGCCCGCGTACAGGTTGGGCTCCGCCACCACGAGCCGGGCGACCAGGTCGGGCCGGGCCGCCGCCAGGTGGACGGCCACGGCGCCGCCCATCGAGTGCCCGACGAGGTCCACCCCCGCCACACCGAGGTGGTCGAGGACGGCGGCCACCACCGCCGCCTGGGACTCCATGCGGTAGTCGAAGTCCGCGGGCCGGTCGCTCAGTCCGTGCCCGAGGAGGTCCACCAGGAGCGCCCGGCCGCCGCGGAGGGCGGGGTGGGTGGCGATGTGGGCGAAGTCCGAGGCGGCCGTGCATCCGAGGCCGTGGACGAAGACCCGTACGGGCCCTTCCCCCGGCAGGTCGATCCACCGGACGTACGCCCGCTCCTCCGTCAGGAACAACTCCCGCATGCCACCGCTCCCCTGCGCCGTACCGCCGTCGTGCCGTCGGGCGCCACCCTACGAGCCGGTACCGACAACACCCGCCGGAGCGGCCTGCTGCCGCGCGCGGGAGCGGTCGGATAGCGTCGTGTCCGACGCCGAGCCGGCGACGCCGGACACGACCCGAAAGGACGCCCATGCCCCTCGAAGGTGAGTACGAGCCCAGCCCGGAGGCGTGGGTGCGGAACCAGGTCGAGCTCTACGAGTCCTCCGGGGGCACGAAGGGCACGACCATGCGCGGCCTGCCCGTGGTCCTGGTGACCAACCGCGGCGCGAAGAGCGGCAAGCTCCGCAAGACCCCGCTGATGCGGGTCGAGCACGACGGGGCGTACGCGCTCGTGGCGTCGAACGGCGGCGCCGTGAAGCACCCCGTCTGGTACCACAACCTCGTCGCCTCGCCGCTGGTCGAGCTGCGCGACGGCACCGAGGTGTGGGACATGGAGGCGCGCGTCGTCACCGGCGAGGAGCGCCGGGCGTGGTGGGACCGGGCCGTCGCCGCCTTCCCGGACTACGCCGACTACCAGCGCAAGACGGACCGCGAGATTCCCTTGTTCGTGGTGGAGCGGGTCGGCTGACCGACCGACGGAGGAAGGGCCCGGGCCGGGGGCGGTCCGGGCCCTTCCCGTGCCGTCCCTCAGCCGGTGCGGAGCACCCGGAAGCGGCCGGGTTCCGCCGGATCCCGGTCGGCGACCTGGACCGGCGCCCAGGTCCACTGCAGGACGCCGATGTCCGGCGTGCGGGAGAACCGGATCGGCCCGCGGGTGCCCTCGGCCTCCACGCGCGGCCACGACGCGGCGACGGACGCCCGGTCCGTGCCGTGGGAACGCAGCACCGCGGCGAGGAAGGTGACGGTGTCCCAGCCCTCGAAGGCGACGAAGGAGGGTGCCTCGCCCAGCCGTTCGCGGAGTTCCTTCCCGACCCGTTCGCCGAGCGGGCCCGGGGACTCGGGCAGGTAGCGCAGGAACGGGATCCCGGCGCCGTCCCCGCCCAGCGCCGCGGCCCATCCCGCGAACTCCGGCTGTCCGGCCGGGGCGCCGATCAGGAGTTCCGCGAGCCGCCGGTCGCCCCGGACGGCCCTGACGATCGGCACCGCCGGCTCCGGGTGGCCGACGAGGAGCAGGAGCGCCGTCGCGCCGTGCTCGACGAGCGCGTCGCACAGGGCCCCGGGGGTGAGCGCGTTCGCGTCGAGTGCGACGACGGTGCCGCCCCGGGGGGCGAGGTGCTCCCGCAGGACGCGGGTCCCGGACGCCCAGTAGACGCTCGGCTGGGTCGCCACGGCGATCCGGTGCCGGCCCTCGGCGAGGAGGAAGTCCCCGTAGAGCCGCCAGCCGTGGGACTGGGCCGGTGCCAGGCGCGCGACCCACTCCGTCGGCTCCTCGGTGAGCGCGTCGAGCACGGCGGAGGAGCAGAGGAACGGCACGCCGAGGGCGTCGGCGCGGGCGGCGGCGGCACGGGCGACGACGCTGTGGTACTCGCCCGCCACGGCGGCCACGCCCAGGCCGGCCAGTTCGTCCACGGCCGCCGCGGCCCGCTCCGGGTCGGCCGCGGTGTCCCGGACCAGGAGTTCCAGCGGCCTGCCGTCGATGCCGCCGGTGTCGTTGACCTCGCGGACGGCCAGGTCGAGTCCGGCGAGCAGGTGCCGGCCCGCCTCGACCCAGCCGGGCGGCGTCAGCGGGACGAGGGCGCCCAGGCGGACGGTCGGCCCGTCCGCCGGGTGCTCCGCTCCGGACGGCGACGGTGAGGTGCTCGACGACGGCGCACTCGGCAACGGCGACGGCGTGCTCGACGACGGCGGTAGCGGTGGTGGCGGCGTGCTCGCTGACGTGCTCGCTGACGTGTTCATCGGGTGGCGCCTCCCCTGGACGATGCGGTCGCGGTCCGTCCGGGTCCCGCGCCGGCCGGGACCGGCGGTGCGCGTCCCCCGCGTCCCGCCCCGGCGGGCACATCCGGACGGTCACGCCGGACATTGGATCCGCCGCCGCCCCGGCGGGCAACCGGTTATCCGTCCGCCGGACCGGCGGACCTCACCGCCGGCCGTGCGCCGCCGGTCTCCGCCCCGGGGCCCGGCCGCCCGGTCACCCGGGTCAGCCCCACCCCCAGCAGGACGACCGCCATGCCCGTCACCACCCGTGCGGTCAGCGGCTCGTCGAGGACGAGGGCGCCCAGGGCCACGGACACCACCGGCAGCAGGTAGCCGACCGTCGCGGCGCTGGTGGGGCCCTCCTCGGCGATCATGCGGTAGTTCAGGTGGAAGGTGACCCCGGTCGCGAGGACGCCGAGGACGACGACCGCGCACACCCCGGTCCAGGTGACCGCCGCCGGGCCGCCGGCCGCCGGGACGGGTGCGCTCAGGGCGGTCGCCGTCAGGAGCTGCGCGGCGGAGAGGGCCAGCGGAGCGGTGCCCCGGCCGGTCAGCCGGCGGGCCATGTACGCGAAGGCCACCGCGTAGCTCGCGGAGGCGCCGAGCAGGGCGAGCGCGCCTCCGCTCAGGAGGCCGGAGCCCGCGCTCCAGGGAGCGAAGATCAGCAGGACGCCGGCGAACCCGAGGACGAGGCCGCCGAGCCGGAGGGCGCGGAACGGGCGCTCCGTGCCCAGGCCCAGGCCGATGAGGAGGGACCAGAGCGGGGTGGTGGCGTTCAGGACGCCCGCCACCCCGCTGTCGACGGTCTGCTCGCCGACCGAGAAGAGCAGGAACGGCAGCGCGTTGCAGAAGAAGGCGGCGACGACCAGCCGCCCCCAGGTGCCCCGGTCCCGCGGCAGCCGCTGCCCGGCCCCGTGCGCGAGCGCCAGGAGCACCGCCGCGCCGAGGAGGCACCGCACGAAGGTGATCCACCCCGGTGTGAGGCCCTCGTTGAGGGAGATCTTGATCCAGAGGAAGCCCGAGCCCCAGAGCAGGGCGAGGACGCCCATGCGTATCGCCGACGTCATGCCTCCACGCTCCCCCGCACCCTGCGTGCAGGACAAGCGAAGAGTTGTGCATCCGGCGTTAAGCTCTCCTACATGCTGGACGTGAAGCGCATGCAGGTGCTCCGGGCCGTCGTCGCCAGCGGCTCCGTCACGGGCGCCGCCGCGAACCTGGGGTACACCCCTTCCGCCGTGAGTCAGCAGATCGCCGTCCTGGAGAAGGAGGCGGGCATCGCGCTGCTCGAACGCTTCGGCCGGGGCGTGCGGCCGACCGCCGCCGGACTGTTGCTCACCGAGCACGCCGCCGCCATCGGCAGCCGGGTGGCGGAGGCCGAGACCGCCCTCGCGGACCTGCGGGCGGGTCGTACGGGGCGGATCTCCGTCCGCTACTTCGCCACGGCGGGCGCCGACCTCGTCGCCCCCGCCCTGGCCCGCTTCCGTACCGAACACCCCGGTGTCCGCGTCGATCTGAGGATCGCGGAGGGCGCGCCCGACGCGGAGGCGGACCTCACCCTCGTCGTACGGCCCCGGGGCGGCCCGGACGCGTACGGCGAGGGCCTCCGGCTCGTCCACCTGGTCGACGACCCGTACCGGGCCGTGCTGCCGAAGGGGCATCCGCTGGCCGGCCGCCGCGCCGCCGTCGACCTGGCGGCGCTCGCCGCCGAGCCGTGGGTCGGCAGCGAGCGGCCGGGCCCCTGTCTCGACGCGGTCCTGGACGCCTGCGCGGCGGCCGGTTTCAGTCCGGACGTCGCGGTGGAGTGCGAGGAGTACGCCACCGCCCAGGGTTTCGTCGCGGCCGGCCTGGGCGTCAGCCTGATTCCGCTGATGGGTCTGGGCAGCCGTCACCCGGGCGTGGTCGTCCGCAGGGTCCGGGGCCCGGAGCCGGTGCGCGCGATCCACGCGGCGGTGCGCGAGTCCTCGCTGGCGCTGCCCGCCGTGCGCGGTCTCCTGACCGCGCTCCGGGAGGTGTGAGCGGACGCGTCCGACCCGGTCAGGCCGGGGCGAGGACCGTCAGGAGGAGGGCGACCTCCCGGGCCACGGCCGCGCGGGCCGGGGTCAGGTACTGACGGGGGTCGACCGCGTCGGGGTGGTCGGCGAGGTGGTCCCGGACCGCCCGGGTGAAGGCCTTGTTCAGGTGGGTGGAGACGTTCACCTTGGTCATGCCGGCCGTGACGGCGGTGGTGAGGTCCGCGTTCGAGACGCCGGAGGAGCCGTGCAGGACCAGCGGGACGTCGACCGCGGCGCGCAGACGGGCGATCAGGTCGAAGTCGAGCACCGCGTCGCGGGTCAGCATCTGGTGGGAGCTGCCGACGGCGACGGCGAGGGCGTCGACTCCGGTGGCGGCGACGAAGGCCCGGGCCTCCTCCGGGTCCGTGCGCACGCCGGGGGTGTGGGCGCCGCCCTTGCCGCCGACCTCGCCGAGCTCGGCCTCGACCCAGACGCCGTGGCGGTGGCACTCCTCCACGATCTCGCGGGTCGCGGCGACGTTCTCGGCGTAGGGGAGCTTCGAGGCGTCGAACATGACGGAGCCCAGGCCGAGTCCGACGGCCTCGCGGACGAGGTCGGGGTTCTCGGCGTGGTCGAGGTGGACGGCGACGGGGACCTTGGCG
Organism: Streptomyces sp. NPDC055632; assembly: GCF_053618675.1. Lineage (NCBI taxonomy): Bacteria > Bacillati > Actinomycetota > Actinomycetes > Kitasatosporales > Streptomycetaceae > Streptomyces > Streptomyces sp. NPDC055632. The sequence continues at coordinate 11,274 of NZ_JBSHHY010000012.1, forward strand.
GCGCGGGCGACCGCCAGGGAGGCGAGGGCGACCGGCTCCAGGGCGCCGTGGTAGCGGACGGTGTTCTCGCTGATCTGGAGGACGACCGGCCGGTCGGCGTCCTCGGCGCCGGCCACGATGGCCTGGGCGTGTTCGAGCTGGAGGACGTTGAAGGCCCCCACTCCGGTGCCGGCCGCGCGGGCGCGGCGGGCGATCTCGTCGGTCGGCGTCAGCGGCATGGCGCGTCTTCTCCCGGGATGCGGTCGGCTTCTTCTGGGGTGCGGTCGGCGGGGCGGCGGTCGGGCGCGGCCGTCGGGGCGCCGGACACGACGGCCCGGTCGGCGGACATGGCGGCCGGGCCGTCGGACGCGGCCGCCATGTCGCCGGGCGTGGCTGTCGGACCGTCAGGCATGGACGTCGGAGAGGACCACGGAGCGCGTCAGGTTGCGCGGGGTGTCGGGGTTCAGGCCCCGGGCCTCCGCGACGGCGACGGCGAGGCGCTGGGCGCGGACCAGGTCCGCGAGCGGGTCGAGGCCGCTCTCGGAGAGGATGCCGCCGACCTTCCGCACGTCGTCCGCGAGTCCGGCGGGGAGGGCGCCGAAGCCCCAGGCGACCCGGCCGGGGCCGGTGATGCTGATCGGGCCGTGGCGGTACTCCATCGCGGGGTACGCCTCCGTCCACGCGCCCGCCGCCTCGCGCATCTTGAGGCCGGCCTCCAGGGCGAGTCCGTAGGTCCAGCCGCTGCCGAGGAAGGTGAACTGCTCGGCCGTGAGGACGTCTTCGCCCAGCGGGGAGGCGAGGGCCTGCTCGGCGTCCCGCGCGGCGTCCTCGACGGTGGACACGCCCTCGGGGAGGGCGTCCTCGGCCTCCAGGTGGGCGCGGAAGAGGGCGAGCGCCGTGGTGGCGAAGCGGGTCTGAACGACCGACTCCTCGTCCGCGAAGTCGAGGACGGCGACCTCGTCGGCGAGGCCCATCACCGGGGTGGCGGGGTCGGCCGTGACCGCGCCCGTGGGCACGGTGCCGCGCAGCCGGGAGAGGACGGCGAGGACCTCGCTGGTGGTGCCGGAGCGGGTGAGGGCGACGACCCGGTCGTAACGGCGCCCGTGGGGGAACTCGGAGGCCGCGAAGGCGTCGGTCTCGCCGTGGCCGCCGGACTCGCGCAGCTCGGCGTAGGCCAGGGCCATGAACCAGGAGGTGCCGCAGCCGACGACCGCGACCCGCTCGCCCCGCCGGGGCAGGGCGGTGACGTGCCGGGGCAGGGTGCGGGCGGCCTGGCGCCAGGTCGCCGGCTGGGAGGCGATCTCCACGGCGGTGCGGGTGGTGCTCATGCCGATCTCCTTGCAAGAAAGACTGCGAGATATTGAACGAACATGCTTGAAGTCGAAGCCATTCAAGCAGAAACATGCATGACGTTTCCAGATCCCACACCCGTCGGCGGCTAGAATCGGACGCTCGCACGACCGGGAGGGAGGGACCCATGTCCAAGCACGAGCGGTGGAACACGCTCCTCGAACTACTGGCGGCCTCGGGAAGGATCGAGGTGGAGGAGGCGGCGACGACGCTCGACGTCTCCGCGGCCACGATCCGCCGGGACCTCGACGAACTCGCCGAGCAGCAGCTCCTCGTACGGACGCGGGGCGGCGCGGTCGCGCACGGCGTGTCGTACGAACTCCCCCTGCGGTACAAGTCGACGCGGCACGCGCCGGAGAAGAAGCGGATCGCGGAGACCGCGGCCGACCTGGTCGCGCCCGGCGAGGTCGTCGGGCTCAACGGCGGCACGACGACGACGGAGGTGGCGCGGGCGCTGGCGCTGCGGTTCGCGAGCGGACGCGCCGAGGGCCCCGGCCCGGTGACGGCGCCCTCGGGCCCGGCGCTGACCGTGGTCACCAACGCGCTCAACATCGCGGGCGAGCTCGCGGTGCGTCCGCAGATCAAGATCGTCACGACGGGCGGCGTCGCCCGGCCCCAGACCTACGAACTGGTCGGCCCGTTGACCGTCGGGGTGCTCAGCGAGGTGGTGCTCGACGTGGTGGTGCTGGGGGTCGACGGGATCGACGCCGAGCTGGGCGTGATGGCGCACCACGAGGACGAGGCGAGCATCAGCCGGCTCTTCGCGGAACGGGCGAGCCGGGTGGTCGTGGTGACCGACTCCTCGAAGATGGGCCGCCGGGCGTTCGCGCGGATCTGCGGCCTGGACCGGATCGACACCCTGGTGACCGACACCGGCATCGCGCCGGAGACGGTCGCCCGGCTCACCGAGGCCGGGGTGAAGGTCCTCACCGTCTGACCCGCCCGTCACCCCTGGCGAAGGAGTGCTTCGACGACCGGCCCCGACGATCGGAGGGGAGGGCGGGCGCGGCACCGTCAGCGGCCGGCGTGCGCGGCGCGGCGGATCGTGGCGTCGAGGAGGGCGAGCGCGTCCTCGGCCGCGCGCCCGGGGGCCCTGTTCCACGGACCGATGAGGTCCCGCCAGCCCCGCGACCGCAGCTCGGTCATGATCCAGGCGGCCGCCTCGTTCATGGTGTCCGCGCCGCCGTGGCCGAGGCGGTGGGCCGCGAGGAGCGCCCCGCAGACACAGCGGGCCCCGCGCCTGTCGCGCAGTCTGTACGGGGCGTTCTGCCAGCCCCACTCGGTGAGGACGAGGCGCGCGTAGCCGAGGTGGACCGAGGGGCGCAGCTCGGGTCGGCCGATGCGGCGCCAGGCATGGAGACGGTCGGGCAGCACGGCGCCGATCCGGCCGGGGAGGCGCTCGGCCGGGCCAGGGGCCGGGAGCGCGTCGAGCGCCTCGGCCACGAGCCGGTCCACGGGCACGCTGAGCAGGTCCCGCCAGCTCCGCCCCTCCCCCGGCGGCAGCGGCCCGGGGGCGGGCGCGGGCGGTTCGGGGGCGGTCCAGTCGGTGACGAGCCGCTGCCAGACGGCGCTCTCGTAGAGGGCGGCGGCCTCGCGGTCGAGGGCGTCGGGGACGTCGGGGGCGAGCTGGGGAACGGCGGGGGGCATCGGGCGGCTCCTGGGTCGGGCACTCCATCCTTCGAGAAGGATGTCGGCTTTGCACCCTTTGCCCTTGAGTGACTCCGATGCGAATAAAGCCCCCCTCATCCTCCCGAAGGCCTCACTCCGTAGATTTTCGCCTTATTTCTCCATCAATGGAATTACGCCGCATATTCGGACATAACTCACCGGGTGACGCGACTCACTCCGCACGGCCCGCCACGCGGCCCCCGCCCGCCCCGCCCCATACCGCACAAGGAAGTTCGGCACTTCTGCGGCCCGGCCGATCTTGAATTCCCCGAATTCGGTGATCCAATTACAGGGGCCGCCGCTCTGATCCTCTTGTTATTCGCCGCATTACTGGCCTACGGTCACCCCCATTCGAGCGGAACGCCTAATCCTGCCGCCGCTCGACAACCTCCCTTTTCACCCGACGGCAGGAGCGGGGGACCCACGAATACGCCGGCCCGGAATCCGGGACGGCTCGGGGTGCAGCCGCGTGCGCGCGGCCGGACATCTCCCGTCCGAACCCGACAGCTCACCTCGTAGGCGCCGGAGAGGAATCCGTCATGCCTGCACACGGTAAGCACCGCCGCCCCCGCCGCAGCCGCGTCTCCCGCGGTCTGGCCCTGGTCGGAACCGGTGGGGCCGCGCTGTCCCTGCCCCTGATCGCCTCCACCACGGCCGGAGCCGCGACCGCCGCACCCGCCGCCGGGACCCCGGAGATCGCCGCCGAGGCCTTCGCCGCTCCCGCCGCCCCGGTCGCCGCCAAGGCCCCGGCCGCCCCGGCGGCCGCGCGCACGTACACCGTCGTGAGCGGTGACTCGCTTTCTCTGATCGCCCAGAAGAAGGGAATTCAGGGAGGCTGGAAGAGCCTTTACCGCGCCAACCAGAGCGCTGTGGGTGACAACCCGTCACTCATTCACCCCGGTCTGGAACTGACGATTCATCGGGGTTCGGTCGAGGCCGCTCCCGCGCGGGCCGAGACGCAGGAAAAGGCCGAGCGGAAGAGCACCGCGAAGGCGGAGAAGTCCGGTACGGCCGAACGGGCGAACCGCTCCGAGCGCCGTGCCACGCCGACCGCCGCCACCACCGGCACGGGTGCCTCCGCCGCCGCTCCCGCGGTCGCCGCCGCCCCGGCCGCCGTCCCCCAGTACACCGACAACCTCGACGGCTGGATCCGGGAGTCGCTGGACATCATGGCCCGGCACGGCATCCCCGGTTCCTACGAGGGCATCCACCGCAACATCATGCGCGAGTCCTCCGGCAACCCGCTGGCCATCAACAACTGGGACATCAACGCCGTCAACGGCACCCCCTCGAAGGGCCTCCTCCAGGTCATCGAGCCGACGTTCCTCGCCTACCACGTGCCCGGCACGGCGATGGACCTGTACGACCCGGTCGCCAACATCACCGCCGCCTGCAACTACGCGGCCGACCGCTACGGCTCCATCGACAACGTCAACGGGGCCTACTAGTCCGCACCGGCCGACGGGGCTCCCCGGCCCCGGAAGTGCCCGGTGAACCAGGAGGTGGCGAGCTCCGCCACCTCCTCCAGGGCGCCGGGCTCCTCGAAGAGGTGGGTGGCGCCCTCCACCACGGCCAGCCGGTGCTCGCAGCGCAGCAGCGCCCCGGCCCGCCGGTTGAGGTCCAGGACCAGCGGGTCCTCGCCGCCCACCACCAGGAGGGTCGGGGCCCGCACCCCGGCCAGGCGGTCGGCCGCGAGGTCCGGCCGCCCGCCGCGCGAGACGACGGCGGCGACGGGGGACGCGGGGTCGCCCGCCGCCCACAGCGCGGCCGCCGCCCCCGTGCTCGCGCCGAAGTAGCCGAGCGGGAGGCCCGCGACGTCGGGCCGCTCGGCCAGCCGCTCCGTGGCCCCGGCGAGCCGTCCCGCGAGGAGCGGGGTGTCGAAGACGTGCGCCCGGTCGGCCGCCTCGGCCTCGCCGAGCAGGTCGAACAGCAGGGTCCCGAGGCCGGCCCTGTTCAGCTCCGCCGCGACCGCCCGGTTCCGGGGGCTGTGGCGGCTGCTGCCGCTGCCGTGGGCGAACAGGACGAGCCCGACGGCCCCCTCGGGCACGGCGAGCCTCCCGGCGAGGACGGCGCCGTCGACCGGGATCCGTACGTCCGTGTCCCGGACGACGGGGTCGCGCGCGGCCCGGCTCCGGTCCAGACAGGCGATCACCTCGTCGTCCGGCGTCTGCGGGAACTCCCGGTAGAACTGGCCGACGGCGTAGAACCCCTCCGGGGTGCGGACGCCGACGGTCTCGTCGGCCTCGCCTCCCAGGCGGGCCGTCCAGCCGGGCGGGGCGACCGGCACCGCGAGGACGATCCGGGCCGCTCCCCGGGCGCGGACCACCCGGCAGGCCGCCAGGGCCGTGGCACCGGTGGCCAGCCCGTCGTCGACGACGAGGACCGTCCGTCCTTCGAGGGGCACGGGCGTCCGGCTGCCCCGGTAGCGGCGGGTGCGCTGGTCCAGTTCGGCCAGCTCGCGCTCCTCCACGGCGGCCAGCGCGCGGTCGTCCACTCCGGCCTCGTGGATCACCCCGTCGTTGAGCACCCGCACGCCGCCCTCGCCGATCGCGCCCATCGCGACCTCCGGCCGGTGGGGCACGCCCAGCTTCCGCACGAGGCAGATGTCGAGCGGGGCGTCGAGGGCGTCGGCGACCTCGGCGGCCACCGGCACGCCGCCGCGCGGGAGGCCGAGGACCACGACGTCCTGGCCCCTGAAGTGGTCGAGCCGGGCGGCGAGCTGCCGCCCCGCGTCGCTGCGATCGCTGAAGAACATGGTCCGACGCCCTTCCGCCTGTGCGGCCGCCCGGGCGGACCCGGGACGGACGACCACGTTCCTCCAGGGTAGGCACGTCGGCCCGCCCGGCGCGGCGGACCGCGGCCCGTCAGGCGGCGAGGAAGGCCTCGATGGCCTCGGCGAGGGCCTTCGGGGTCTCCTCGGGGGCGTAGTGCCCGGCGTCCTCGAGTACTTCCAGGCGTGCGTTGGGGTACCAGCGCAGCCAGGTGCCCTCCATCGCCTCGGCGCCGAGCGCCGGGTCGTGCGCGCCGACGACGAGGAGGACGGGCGTGGGGTTGTCGCGGACGCGCTCGTGGAAGTCGGCGCGGGACCAGGAGTCCAGGTAGGCGCGGAAGGCCGTGGCGGAGGAGCGGCCGAGGGAGCGGTCGACGAGCCTGCCGAGCCAGGCGTCGTCGTACCGGCCGCCGGTGGTGCGGTCGATGATCGCGCGCCGGTTGGCCGGCTCGCCCGCGGCACCGGCGAAGAGCTCCCAGGACTCCCCGTCGAGGGGGAATCCGGCGGCGGAGACCGGCGAGACGCCGATGAGCGAGCGCACCCGGCCGGGGGCTTCGAGGAGCACCAGCTGGGCCGCCTTGCCGCCCATCGAGTGGCCGATGACGGAGAAGGAGTCCCAGCCGAGGTCGTCGGCGACCGCCAGGGCGTCGGCGGCGACCTCCTCCATCGTGTAGGCGCCCTCGTGGTCGAGGGCCTCGCCGTAGCCGCGGCAGTCGACGAAGGCGTAGGTGCCGACGGCGCCGTCCAGATGGGCGCGCAGCGGGGCGAAGCCGGTGCGGTCGCCGAACCAGTCGTGGAGCACGAGAGCCCTCACCGGCCCCTCGCCGTGGACGTCGTACGGAAGAACCCGGCCGGTCATCGTGCCCCCTGGTCGCGCGGTGGCGCCGCCGCGCTTCGACGGCGGCGGTCGACCACCGAGTGTGACGGCACGGACGCACGTGGTCAACGTCCTCGACCGGTGGAGGGTCCTCCCGGGATGCGGGCGCTTCGGCTCCCGGGGCATCCTGGCTGTGTGACCTCGCACGGCGCTTCCGGCCCCGGCCCGGCGGGCGGTACCGGGCGTCCGTCCGGGAGCGGAGCCGGCGGCGAGCCCGCTCCCGTCGCCCTGACGTGGGCGCTCGCGGAGGCGGCGCTCGGGGCCGTGGAGGAGGTCGGCGGATACGCGGGCGGGGTGTACCTGCGCTCCGAGACGCCCGGTCTGCTGCGGCTCGCGGTCCTCGTGGGGCTGCCGGGACCGTTGTTCCGTCCGTGGTGGCGGATGCACGCCAATCGTCCGTTCCCGGTGGCGGAGGTCCACCGTTCGGGCCAGGCCGTCCACCTCGCCGACGTCGAGGAGGCGATGCGGCGCTTCCCCCAGCTGGTGGCGAGCCTGCCGTTCCCCTTCGCGTCGCTGTACGCGCCGGTGACGGCGGGCCGTGAGCGCTTCGGCGTGCTCGTGGCGCTGCGCGCGCCCACCCCGGGCGTGCCGGTGGACGGGCGGGACCGGAGCCGGATGACGCGGGGCGCGCTCCGGCTCGGCGAGGCCCTCGCCGAGCTGTCCCACCGGGGGACGACGGTCGAGTGGGCGGGCGATCCGGTGTGCGTGCAGCTGCCGACCGGCTCGGGACCGCCGGTGCGGTTCGGCTCCTTCGACTGGGACCTGGCCGCGGGCACCGTGACGATGGACGAGGGGCTCCTGAAGATCCTCGGCGCGGGCGTGCCCTCGCCCTGCACGATCGAGGCCCTCATGTCCCTCCTGGAGCCGGAGGACGGGTACGCGCTGTGGGCGGCGGCCCGGCACTCGACGGGCGCCGGCGGGCGCCCCCTGGTGCGCCGGCTCCGGCTGAAGGGCCCGGACGGCGGGCTGCACCTCCTGGAGGTGTCCGCACGCGCGCGGCGGACCGGCGCCGAGAAGGGCTCCAGACTCGTGGGCACCCTCGTCGACCTCGGTACCGGCCTGATCGGCTCGGACGCCACCGACCGGCTGCCGCGGGCGCTCCTGGCCGTCGACCGGCTCGGCCGCGTCACGTACGTCAACGAGCGCACGGAGCAGTTGCTCGGCCGGCCGCGCAGGGACCTGGCCGGGCGGCCGCTGTGGGAGGCGCTGCCCTGGTTCGGGCACGCCTTCCACCAGGAGCAGCTGCGCGCCGCCCTGCTCTCGGGCGAACCGGTGCGCTTCCTGGCCCGCCCCGAGGGGGGCCACTGGCTGTCGGTCTCGCTGCATCCGGGGCGGGACGGGGTGACGATGGTGCTCCAGCCCGAGGAGGGGGCGGCGGTCCTCGCGCACGGGGCCGGGACGGGCCGGCGCATCGCGGACGACCTGGCCTCGCCCGGGGACCGGGCGGCGGACCTGTACCGGCCGGTGGCCCTCGCGATCGCGCTCACCGAGGCGGTGACGGCGCGCCAGGTGTCGGCGGTGGTGACGGAGGAGCTGCTGCCGGCGTTCGGCGGACGGCAGCTGGCGATCTACCTGCTGAGCGACCGGCGCCTCTACCTGGCGTGGGAGACGGGTTTCCCGCAGGGCTTCCTCGAACCCTTCGACGGCGTGGGCCTGGACGCGCGGGTGCCGGGAGTGGTGACGCTGACGACGGGCAGGCCGCTGTTCTTCGAGTCGATGGAGCAGTTGGGCCGGGCGTATCCGGGTCTTCCGCTGGACGCGGAGGAGGGGGCGCGGGCGTTCCTGCCGCTGATCGCCTCGGGCCGGCCGGTGGGCTCCTGCATCCTCGGCTTCGACCAGCCGCGCGGGTTCAGCCCGGAGGAACGGACCGTCCTCACGGCGCTCGCGGGGCTGATCGCGCAGGCCCTGGAGCGGGCGCAGCGGTACGACACCGAGTCGGCGGTCGCGCGCGGGCTCCAGGACGCGCTGCTGCCGCACCGGTTGCCGGTCCGGGTCGGGGTGGACACGGTGGGCCGCTACCTTCCGGGCACACAGGGCATGGACGTGGGCGGGGACTGGTACGACGTGATCGAGACGGGTCAGGGGCGGCTCGCCCTGGTCATCGGCGACGTGCAGGGCCACGGGGTGGCGGCCGCCGCCACCATGGGCCAGCTGCGCAGCGCGGTGCGGGCGTTCGCGCTCGGGGGCCACCGGCCGCAGGACGTCATGCGGGGCACCAACCGGCTCCTGATCGACCTGGACCCGGGGCAGTTCGCGAGCTGCTGCTACGTCCTGCTCGATCCGGAGACGGGCGAGGCGCGGGCGGTGCGGGCGGGGCATCCGCAGCCGCTGCTGCTGCGGCCGGACGGGACGGCGCAACAGCTGGACCTGGCGGGCGGGATGGTCCTCGGGATCGACGACGGGGCCACGTACCCGGTGTCCCGGCTGCGGCTGGCCCCCGGGGCGGTGCTCGCGCTGTTCACGGACGGGCTCGTGGAGCGGCCGGGCAGGGACATCGACGAGGGGATCGAGCGGTTGCGCCGGGCGCTCGCCGCGACGGCCTCCCTGCCGCTCTCGGAGACGGCCGACCGGCTGACCCGGGAGGCCCGGCAGGCCACGGCCCGGCCGGACGACATCGCCCTGCTGCTCGCGGCACGTTGGCCGGAGGGCGGCTGAGCCGTACGAGGGGGGGCCGCGCCCGGTCGGAGGAGCGTACGGGGGGTCCGCGCCGGGCGAAGGAGCTGTCCGGAGGGGTGCGGGGGCGGTACGCGTGCGCGTGTCCCGTCACCCGGTTCACCCGGTCGGGCCCGCGGCACTGGTCGGCGGCCCCGGCCCCGGGGAGGCTGGGGGTGCCGCGCCGATCAGGCCGGACGAGTCAGGGCGGCAGCCCGAGGAGGACACGTGCAGCAGGACAAGCAGCCCGAGTACGGCCCCGTGGTCTTCCGCGACCGCTCGGCCGGGTACGCGTTTCTGACCCGCTCCACCGCGACCAGCGACCGGACCATCGAGTGGGACGACGGCAACACGTACCCCGTGATCGACGTCGAGATCTCCTCCGAGAGCCACCCGTTCTACACGGGCAAGGCGCGGACCGTGGACACCGAGGGCCGGATCGCCAGGTTCGAGCGCCGTTTCGGCGAGCAGGGGTCTTCGGAGGGCTGAGCCCTCTCCCGGGGCCGCGCCGGGCTCTTCGGAGCCGCGGCCGGCTTCGGAGCGCGGCGGGCCTCCGGAAGAACACGGCGGGGCGGGAACACGGGTCCGTGGGACCGCGTTCCCGCCCCGGCCGGGGTCGGTGAGCGGGGCTCGGGGCCCTCCGCTCAGCTCCGGAAGGCGATCAGGCCTTCACGACGCCGGACTCGGCGACCTTGATGGCGGCCTTGGTGGAGCCGGAGGGGGAGCCGAGGCCCTCGATCTTCTTGACCAGGTCCTGGCCCTCGACGACCTCGCCGAAGACGACGTGCTTGCCGTCGAGCCAGTCGGTGATGATCGTGGTGATGAAGAACTGCGAGCCGTTGGTGTTCTTGCCGGCGTTGGCCATCGAGAGCAGGAACGGGCGGTCGTGCTTCAGCTGGAAGTTCTCGTCCGCGAACTTCTCGCCGTAGATGCTCTTGCCGCCGGTGCCGTTGCCGTTGGTGAAGTCGCCGCCCTGGAGCATGAACTGCGGGATGACGCGGTGGAACGGGGAACCGGCGTAACCGAAGCCGTGCTGGCCGGTGGCGAGCTCACGGAAGTTCTGCGCGGTCTTCGGCACGACGTCGTCGAACAGCTGGAAGACGATGCGGCCCGCGGGCTCGTCGTTGATGGTGATGTCGAAGTAAACGTTGTCGCTCATGGGGACATCCTGTCATTACTCGCGCACCGGGTGCGCACGGGCTGCCTCCGGCCGTGTCACGGCGCGCCGGTGCCCCGCCGCCCGTGGGGGCGCGGGGCACGGTTCTCGCCGTCGGACACGGGGGACGAACGGGGCCGCGGCTAGAGCAGTCCGCCGGTCTCCGGGGACTGGAGGGCGCCCCCGGCGCCCTGGACGGTGTCCTGGAGGACGGTCTCGGCGCCCCGGTCCTCCTGGAGGAGGCCGAGGGGGCTGCCGACGGGGTTGTCCCCGACGACGGCGTTCGCCTGCGGCGGAGGCGTGATGAGGGCGGTGACGACACCTGCGGCGAGGGAGGCGATGGCGAGCATGCTGCGCTTCTTCATGCCCGGGTCAACTGCCGAACGGCCGAGGGGTTACGGGCTTTCTCGGATCGGACGCGGATCGGGCCCGGTCCGGCCCCGTGCCCAGACGAGGAGCAGCAGGGAGGCGACGGCGGCGAGGGCGCACCAGGTGGAGACGAACTCGGTGGTCCACAGGAGGGCGCAGACGACGGCTCCGGCCCCGGTCAGGACCCCGAGGAGCCGCAGGAGCCGGTCGCGGGCGAGGAGCAGGGCGCCGACGGTGGCGAGGAGGTAGGCGGCGAGGAGCAGCGGCGCGTGCGGCAGGTCGACGACGTACCCGAGGGCGCGGCCGCGGATCTCGGCGGTGACGGGGCCGGTGGCGAGCCGGTGCGCCAGGACGCCGGCGGTCGCGAGGCCGGCGGCGAGCGGTACGAGCAGGCGTGGCCGGTCGGCGGGGCGGGCGGCGGTCAGGACGCCGACGGGGAGCCAGAGGGGCAGCAGGGGGAGGGCGATGACGGCCCAGGCGAGGGTGGCGGGCCCGGATCCGCCGCCGGCGTGCCAGACGGCGGCCTCCACGATCTGGTGGGCGCCCAGGAGCAGGGGCAGGGCGGCGAGCGGCGCGTCCCCGGGACGCCGTACGGAGGCGAGGGAGGCCGCGCCCACGGCGCCGATCCCGAGGCCCGCCCAGAGGTCGGCCGTCGCGCTCCAGCACATAGCGCACTTCTACCCCATATCGGGTGGAACCGTACGGCCGTGGCGAGTGTCTCCCCCAGTGACACCACTGTCCCCGAGCACCAGGAAATGGGGGACGTCATGCAGCACCGTCATGCGTTCGCCGCCGTCTCCGCCGTCGCCGCGGGAGTCCTGCTGACCGCCGGGATCGGCGCCACGATCCCGGCGGGCGCGGCCGGCACCCCGCCCCGGAGCGGGCCGGCCCCGGCCACGGCCCTGGTCGTCGGCGCCCGCTGGGGCGGCCACGCGGCCTTCGACCGGCTCGTGATCGACGTGCGGGGCGCCGCGCCCGCGGTCACCGTGCGCCAGGTCTCCGCCCTGTACCAGGACGGCTCGGGGCGGAAGGTCCCGCTGGCGGGGAAGTACTTCCTGGAGATCAGGCTCTCCCCCGCCGCCGCCCACGACGACGCCGGAAGGTCCGTGTACCGGGGTCCCCGACTGGCCGAGGTCTCCCTGCCCGCGCTCAAGGGGGTCGCGCTGACGGGCGACTTCGAGGGCGTGGTCACCGTCGGAGCGGCCTTCGACGCCAAACCGGTCCACAAGGCCTTCCGGCTGCACGCGCCGGAGCGCCTCGTGGTCGACATCGCCCATCCGGTGGGCTGCCGGTCCTGAGGCGCGCCGCCGGTGCGGCCGGTCGGCCGCACCGGCACGCGCTCGCCTTTCCTACGAACCGGTCTCCACGTACAGGGGGATTCCGGTCCGCCGGGCGCGGTCGGTCGCCGCGAGGCGGGCGAACTCGGCCGGGTCCATCTCCCGCTCCCACTCGTCGAGGGTGCGCAGGCGGTACTCGCTGTGTTCGTCGGGGTCGAGGACGACGGCGGCGATCTGCTCGTCCGTCAGCTCGCCGCCGTCGAAGACGAAGCCGATGTGGTTGGCGGGCCAGGCGTCGCCCCGGTCGGTCGTGAAGTGGGTGCCGAGCAGCCGGGGCTCGCCGGTGAAGACGATGCCGGTCTCCTCGCGGCACTCGCGCACCGCCGTCTCCCAGGGCGTCTCCCCCGGGTCCATGTTGCCGCCGGGCCACTGCCACATCCGGGAGTGGTAGGTGGCGCGCAGCTGGAGGGGGCGGCCCCTGGTGTCGGTGAAGTAGAGGCAGGCGTAGGCCGTCGCTCTCGGCAGGGTCGCTACGTACTCGACGGGCGGCAGCCAGGTGTTCGCCATGGGGCGGCTCTCTCTCGACGGGCCGATGGGATCGCCTCCATCCAAGCGGTCGCGGGAGCGCGGCCCGGCCGCTCGCGGACGGATCACCGGATCGTGTGATCAGGCCCTTCCCGCGGGGCCTCCGGGGCGGTGCAGGAGGTGGCGCAGGCGGCGGCGGACGAGCTGCTCGTGGACGAGGCGGCCGACGAGGGCGCCGCCATAGACGACGAAGCCGACGCCGACGAGCCAGGACTGGAGGACGAGGACGGTGCCGAACTGGCCGTACGTCACCGCGTTCGAGGCGATGAGGGGGGAGAAGACGAGCTGGGAGAAGATCCGCAGCCCGAGGAGGCCGAGCGCGGTGAGGACGGCTCCGGGGAGGAGGGCGCGCCAGCGGATGCGTCCGCAGAGCAGGAAGCGCTGGGACCACCAGAAGAAGAGGAAGGTGCCGAGGGTGTCGCCGAGGGCGACGGCGGCGGTGGTGAGGGCCGGGGCGTCCTCGGGGGCGGGGAAGGCGACGAAGACGAGGAGGGCCCCGATGAGGACGGCGAGCCAGACGACGTGCCGCCACATGGTGTGCCAGCGGGCCGTGGGAAGGTCCCAGACCCGTTCGTACCCGGTCTGCACGGCGGATCCGAAGGTGACGCCGAAGGCGGCGAGGGCGGCGAGGCCGAAGGCGGTGGTGCGTTGCAGGGCCTGTCCCGGCCGGCCGAAGAGCTGCTCGACCTCTTCCTGGGAGACCTCGGTGACGCCGAGGCCCTGGACGAGCCAGCGGGCGAAGCCCTGTCCCCTGGCGAGGTCGGCCGCCGCGACGACGATGAGGAGGGGGACGAGGGTGAGCAGGCTGAGCGCCGCGAAGCCCATGGCGCGGTGCATGAGTTCCATGGCGCGGCCGCGGTTCCACGCGAGGCCGACGGGGGAGGCGGCGACGCGGTCGTGGACCCGTCGGAACCAGTGGCCGTGTTCGGTGGGGGCACCGTCGTGCGGCGGACCGGGTGTGGAGGGCATGCCTCGTGAGGTACCCGGCCGGGCGGCGCGGCATCGCGGGGGTGCCGCCGAACGGGTGGGGCGGGTGTCCGGAGGGAGGGGGCCGGGCCCCGGAAGGGCGAGAGCGGGGCCCGGGGCCGCCGGGAGTCCGGGAAGCGGGCGCCGGGAGGAGGCTCAGGCGGGGAGGAGGCTCAGGCCGGGAGGAGGCTTAGGTCGGGAGGGGGCTTAGGTCGGGAGGGGGCTTAGGTCGGGAGGGGGCGGGCGCCGGGGCCGGGGCGGACGGTGACGTCGCGGGCGGAGAGGGCGGCCCGCTCCTCGCCCTCGCACTGGACGACCACGCGGACGGGGGCTCCGCAGTCGGTGTGGCGGACGTCGAGGACGGGGCCCCCGGGAGCCTCCGCGTGGACGTCGCCCCACTGCTTGAGCGCGAGGAGAACGGGCCAGAGGTCGACGCCCTTGGAGGTGAGCCGGTACTCGTACCGCGTCCGGGCGCCCGGCTCGCGGTAGGGCTCGGCGCGCAGGACCTCCGCCGCGACGAGCTTGCGGAGGCGGTCGGCGAGGACGGCCTCGGAGAGCCCGAGGTGCCGGCGGAACTCGTCGTAGCGGCGCACGCCGTTGAACGCGTCCCGCAGGATCAGCAGGGTCCACTTCTCGCCGACCAGGTCCAGGGCGCGCCGGACCGAGCAGTTCTCCGTGTCCGTCTCCAGCCACTTCATCGTCCCACTCTAACCACCTGGCTGTGTCGTTGACAGTCAGCTTTCGGGACGGCTAGCTTCGGGATGCAAAGTCAGCAGGTCGAAGTGAGCGGAGTGTGGTCGTGGGACGGACGCGTACGGTCGAGTGGGAGGATCCCGCGGCCTCCGCGCGGGCGGCGGGGACGATGGCGGGGCTCGACTTCCTGCGGGAGATCACCGCCGGGCGGCTGCCCGGACCGCCGATCGCCGCGCTCCTCGGCTTCGCCCTCGAAGAGGTCGAGGACGGGCGGGTGGTGTTCTCCTTCGAGCCGGCCGAGGAGCACTACAACCCGATCGGAAGCGTGCACGGCGGCGTGTACGCGACGCTGCTCGACTCGGCGGCCGGGTGCGCGGTGCACTCCACGCTCCCTCAGGGGACGGCGTACACCTCGCTCGACCTGTCGACCCGTTTCCTCCGCCCGATCACGATCGCCACCGGCAAGGTCAGGGCGGTCGGCACGGTGCTGACCCGGGGGCGCCGCACGTCGCTCGCGGAGGCGGGGCTGTACGACGCGGAGGACCGGCTGCTCGGCCACGCGACCAGCACGTGCATGCTGTTCCCGATCCCGGCGTAGCCCTCCGCGTCGCGCGACACGGAGCGCGCGGGCTCAGAGTCCTCCGCGGACGCCGGGGACCGGGTGGGTGCGGGTGCAGCCGTCCGGGACGGTGTCGGGGGCGCCGCTGGCCTGGAGGGCCGCGCTCACCAGGGTGGCGAGCAGGTCGATGTCGGAGCCCATGTCCAGACGGACCGTCACCCACCCGGACCCGGCGCGCAGGCGGACGGCGCTCGACCCGAGGAGGGCCGGACGCAGCTTGGCGATCATGGCGCGGGTGAGGTGGACGTCGGCCTCGTGCTCACCGTGGAAGTGCACGATCTCCTGCGTCGCGGTGCCCAGTCCGACCTCGGCGCCGCAGTGGGCACGGCCGGGGGTCAGCGAGGGCCAGCTCATCAGACGTTCACTGGCATGCCTGGCCGTGTTCATACGAGGAGCGTGCCGGGCGCCGGGGCCGCGCACAAGCGTCCTGCGGCAAGAATCCGGCCCATGGCGGGAAACAGGCCGTCGGGAGGGCCCTCGCGGCCGTGCGCCACGGCGCCGCGTGGGGAGGGAGTGACCCTGCGTCACGGTGGGACGGGCGGTTCCGGGCATCCCGGTTGCACGGCGGACGGGACCTCGAACTAGCGTGGCGCCCATGGAACTCTTGGGAGAGATCACGGGCGACCGCCCCCTGCTGGTGCTCGCCGTCAAGGAGGAGGCGCAGTTCCTCGACACGGGGCTGCCGGTGCTGCTCACCGGCATGGGCAAGGTGAACGCCGCGACCGCGCTGGCGACCGTGCTCGGCCGGGGGCCCCGGCCGTCCGGGATCGTGAACCTGGGGACGGCCGGGGCGCTGCGGCCGGGCCTGACCGGGACGCACGTCGTCGGCACGGTGGTGCAGCACGACTTCGACGGACGGCTGCTCGCCATGCTGACGGGCGAGTCGTACGGGGCGCCGCTGACCCTGCCGGACGGCGGTGACGTGGTCCTGGCCACCGGCGACACCTTCATCTCGGACGAGACCGCCCGCGCCCGGCTCGCGGAGCAGGCGGCCCTCGTCGACATGGAGGGGTACGCCCTCGCGCACGTTGCCGCGGTCGCCGGAGTGCCACTGCGCGTCGTGAAGCACGTGAGCGACGAGGCCGGCGAGGGCGCCGCGCGCACCTGGCGCGAATCGGTCGCCGGGTGCGCGCGGGTCCTGGCCGACTGGGCGGCGGAGAACGTTCCGTACCGCTCCTGAGGGACGGGTCCCCCGGTCAGGGGTTCTGGAAGTGCGCCTCCGGGGCGGCCGCGGACGGGCCGTCCAGGACCGGGCGCGGAAGGCCGCGCAGGTGCCGGTCGAAGAAGGCCGAGACGTACGTCCGGGTGAGGGCGACGGCCCGGTCGGCGGGCAGCTCCGGCTCGGGGAGGCCGAAGTGACGCGAGATCACGGGCCCGTCCGAGAAGGAGAAGTGGTCGGCCCCGACCAGGGTGATCCAGCGCTTCCAGCCGTCGAGCGCGGACCACGTCCGGTCCCAGCTGGTGTCGGTCCCGCCGGGCAGGTGCGTCTCGTCGTGGGTGCCGAGCATCATGAACGGGCGGCCCCGCAGACCCTCCGGGGGAAGCTCCTCCCAGAAGGCGCCGTCCATGTTGATCCCGGCGTCGATGCGCCGGTCGGCCACCATCGCGGTGGCCGCGCTCGCCCCTCCGATGGAGTGGCCCGCCATGCCGATCCGGCGGGCGTCGATCACGTCGGCGTGCCGCCAGACGGACCGGGGGCCGACGAGCCGGTCCAGGACGTACCGCACGTCGGCGGCGCGGGTCGTGGTGACCACGCTCCCGTGCACCCCGCCCTCGTCGAGGGCCGTGCAGGCGACACAGGTGAGGGTGCGGCCGCCGGGGAGGCTGATCCCGAACGACTCGTAGGCGTGGTCGACGGAGGCGACGACGTAGCCGCGCGAGGCGAGGTCCTCGGCGAGGGAGGTGAGCGTCCAGCGGGAGACGCTGAAGCCCGGCGAAAGGACCACCAGGGGGTGGCGGCCCGGCGCGGGCCGGGCGTCGGTCCCGCCGTGGGTGCGCGTCCGGGCGAGCACGTCGCCGGAGACGCCGGGCCCGAGCTGCTCGGCGAGCAGCCGCGCCTCCTCCCGGGTGGCGTACCGGGCGGGGCTGCCGCCGCCGGAGCGGGCGGCCGGGTAGTGGAGCGTGACCATCAGCGCCCGCCCGTCGGCGGTGGGCACCCAGGGGTCGGTGCGGGACCGGTCGACCAGCGGCAGGACCGTGCTGCCGACGGCGTGCGGTCCGGTGGGCGCGGGGAGGGCGGCGGGCCGCACCGGATGCGTGGCCGCCGTACGCGCGCCGGGGGCGTCGGAGGTGGCCGCGGTGGCGACTCCGGCGGTCAAGGCGAGGGAACAGGCGAGAGCGGTGGCCGCGACGGCCCTGGTGAGTCGAGTCATGCGGGCACGGTAGGCGCCGGGAGCGGTCCCGCACGTCCGCCCGTGGGCCCACTTTCGATCAACCTCGGGTCTGAGACGGGGGCGTGCCCGTCCCCCACGGGTACCCCCCTGGTTCCGGTGTCCGGCTCCCTTCAACTCCCCTCCTCCGCAGCGTTTCTGACGTGCCGACCGGACGGGCGGCCCCGTGCGGCGAGACGACCTTGACAGCGCGGAAGGCCGCCTGCCTATGGTGAGGAGTCTCCGTCCGCGTCCGGGCGGGGCCGAGACCCGGGGGAGGCGTACGTGCTCACAGCGACCACGGCGCCGCACGCCCCGGTCCGGGCGGGTGCCCGCCTCGTCTGCCGTCGGCACGTCGACTTCTGCCGCACCGCCTCGGCCATCTGTCCTTCCCCTCGCGCCTGACCCCGCCCCGCGGGCCCGCGCGTCCCGTCGCCCGCCCGGCGCGGGACTTCGCGGCGATCCCGCCACGCCCGGGTCCGCGCGCCCCGTGACGTCCCGTCGCCCGGCCCCGCGCAGCCGTGTCCCGCACCGCTGCCGTGCCGCCGTGCGCCCCTGCCGTTCGGAAGGACTCCCATGCCCCAGCCCGCCCTGCACCTGGCCGTCGAGATCGACGGCGACGGTGCCCATCCCGCCGCGTGGCGCCGTGCCGCGCACGCCCCCGGAGAGCTGCTGAGCCCGCGCCGGCTCGCCCGGACCGCGGCCGCCGCCGAGAACGCCGGGTTCACCCTGGTCACCCTCGACGACTCGGTCCTGCCGCCCGGTTCCGCCGACGGCACCGGCCCGGTGGGCCGGATCGGCGCGGTCGAACGGGCCGCGTTCGCGGCCGCGTCGACGAGCGTCCTCGGCATCGCCCCCGTCCTCGCGACCACGTACGCCGAGCCGTTCCACGTCTCCTCGCAGATCGCCTCGCTCGACCACGTCTCGTCCGGCCGGGCCGGCTGGGTGGTGGGGACCGAGGAGGACCCGGCCGCCGCGCGTGCCTGGGGACGCCCGGTCGTCGAGGGCGCCGACGCGATCGCCCGCGAGGCCCGCGACGGCCTCCGGGTCGTACGGGACCTGTGGGACTCGTGGGAGGACGACGCGGTGATCCGGTCGGTGGCCACCAGCCGGTACCTGGACCGGTCGCGGCTGCACTACGTGGACTTCGCGGGCGAGACGTACTCCGTGAAGGGGCCGTCGATCGTGCCGCGTCCGCCGCAGGGCCGGCCCGTGGTCCTGGCGCCCGCCGGTCTCGTCCCGGCGGAGCTGGTCGACGTGGCGCTGGTCGACGGCCCGACCCCGGCCGAGGCGGGCGCGGCGGCCTCGGCCGCCGGTGCGCCGCTCGCCTTCGCCGAGGTCGAGGTGGCGCTCGACACCCCGCGCGAGACGGCGCAGAAGCGGATCGCCGACCTGGAGCGGTACGCGCCGTGGGAGGGCCGCCCCGAGCGGCTGCGGTACACCGGTCCGGCCGCCGGTCTGGTGGAGCTGCTCGCGGAGCTCGGCGGGCGCGTCGACGGGGTGCGGCTGCGGCCGCTCGTCCTCGACGAGGACCTCGCCGTGCTCTCCCGGCTCGTCCTGCCCGAGCTGTTCGTGCGGCGGCTCGCGGCCCGGCCCCTGCCGGGCACCACCCTCCGCACCTCCCTGGGCCTCCCCCGGCCCCTCAGCCGCTTCACGACCGACGGCGCCGCCGCGCCCGTTCCGGAGGAGACCCGATGACCCGCACCGATCCGCACGACGTCCCGCGCCCGGACGCGCAGCTGCACTTCGGGGTGTTCTTCCAGGGGGTCAACCACTGGACGATCTGGTCGGACCCGTCCAGCGGCTCCCAGATCGACCCGGCCTCCTTCCTGCGGGTGGCCAGGACCGCCGAACGCGGCCTCTTCGACGCCTTCTTCCTCGGCGACGGCCTGCGGCTGCGCGAGTCGCGGGGAGGCGTCCACGAACTGGACGTGGCGGGCCGGCCCGACTCGATCACCCAGTTGTCGGCGCTCGCCGCCGCGACCGAGCGGATCGGGCTCGTCTCCACCTCCAACACCACCTACAACGAGCCGGGCGACCTCGCCCGGCGGCTCGCCGGGCTCGACCTGCTCTCCGGCGGCCGGGCCGGCTGGAACGTGGTGACCACGCACAACGCCTGGACCGGCGAGAACTTCCGGCGCGGCGGGTTCCTCGACCACGCCGACCGGTACCGGCGCGCCGAGGAGTTCCTGTCCGTCGCGCGCGCCGTGTGGAACGGCTGGGCGGAGGGCGCGGTGGCGGACTCCGCCGAGGCCCGTTCCTGGTCGGTGCCGGGGGCGGTGGGACGCGTACGGGCGGAGGGCGCCCAGTTCGACGTCGACCTGGTGCCGACCCTGCCGCGCAGCGCCCAGGGGCATCCGGTGATCTTCCAGGCGGGCGACTCCGGCGAGGGCCGGGACTTCGCGGCCCGCAACGCGGACGTCATCTTCTCCGCGCACGGCACGGACTTCGACGACGCCCTCGCCTTCGCCGAGGACGTCCGGGGCCGGCTGCGGGCGGCGGGCCGGGCCGAGGACGCGCTGCGGATCCTGCCGGGCACGGAGATCGTCATCGGGGCGACCGAGAAGGAGGCGGAGGAGAAGGCCCGCTGGGTGCGCCTCGAACAGGTCACGCCCGCGGTGGCGCTCGGCATCGCGAGCCGGCTGTGGGGCTTCGACCTGTCCGGGCGGGACGCCGACGGGCCGCTGCCCGCCGAGGACCCGGTGGTCGCCGAGGACCAGGGGAAGTTCGGGACGCGCTGGGTGGACGATCCCCGGGAGGTGGTGGCCGAGTGGCGGGCCAAGGCCGGGGCCAACGGCTGGTCGCTGCGCGAGACGGTGATCGAGCTGGGCCCGCAGCGCGGGCACGTCGGGACTCCCGCCGGGCTCGCCGAGAAGTTCGCGCGGTTCGTCCGGCACGGCGCCCTGGACGGCTTCAACATCTCGCCGTACCTCGTGCCGGACGGCCTCGACGACATCGTGGAGCTGCTCGTGCCGGAGCTCCAGGAGCGGGGCGTGTACCGGACCGCGTACACGGGGACGACGCTCCGGGAGCACCTGGGACTCGCCCCGGCGGTGTGACGGCGGGGCGCGGGACCGGGAACCGCCCGGCGTTCAGGGGGCGTCGGGCGGGCGGACCACCAGGAGGGCGGCCACGTCGTCGTCGGGGCCCCTGCCGCCGTAGGCGGTGAGGTCGCGGCGGAGGAGTTCCAGGAGGCCCGCGGAGGGTTCCCGGTCCCAGCTCCGCAGGCGCGCCTCCAGCGGGTAGAAGGCGCCCGCCCGGTCGCGGGTCTCGCTGACGCCGTCGGTGTAGAGGAGCAGCCGGTCCCCCGGGCCGAAGGGGGCCTCCTCAATGCGGTGGCGGCCTTCGGCGAGGCCCGCGAGGTTGACGGGGAGCGAGGGGTCGGCGAAGCGCACCGGCTCGACCCCGCCCCCGTGCTGGAGGAGCGGGGCCGGGTGGCCGCGGCTGAGGAGCCGTACGACGTCCCGGTCGTCGGGGAGTTCCACGAGGACGACGGTGGCGAAGCGTTCGGCCGCGTCGGAGTCCGGGTCCCAGGCGCCGTAGCGGGCGAGGCCCTCGTCGAGACGGTCCGCGAGGACGGCCAGGTCCTCGGCGTCGTGGACGGCGGCGCGGAACGCGCCGAGCAGGACCGAGGCGGTCTCGACGGCGCCGAGCCCCTTGCCCTGGACGTCGCCGAGCATGACGCGCACGGCTCCGGGGACCTCGACGGCCTCGTAGAAGTCGCCGCCGATCCTGGCCTTGGCGGCGGCCGCGACGTACAGCAGGTGGAGTTCGAACCGGCCGAGGCGGCGGGGCAGGGGACGCAGCACGACCCGCTGGACGACCTCGGCGACGGCGGTGAGTTCGCGCAGGTCCCGTTCGCGGCGGGTGCGGACCCTGCTGGCCCAGGCCGAGGCGGCGGTCACGACGGCGAGGACGGTCTCGCTCGCCAGGGTCTCCGGCAGGGGGTCCCCGCCCCGGTCGAGGCCGAGCAGCACGCGGACCGCCATCGCGAGCAGCCCGATGCCGACCGTGCCGCGCACGCTCCAGGTGACGGCGGCGAGGGCGGGCGCGGCGACGAGGAGGCGGTCGAAGCGTTCCTCGTCGGGGGTGAGCAGGTCGGCGAGGGCCGTCAGGAGCAGGACCAGGAAGGGCAGGGCACGGCCGATGGTGAGCTGGGTGCGCGTCGCCGTGCCTGGACTGCTGCGGGGACCGGCTGCGGGCATTTCATGATCGTACGCAGGGCCGTCGGCCTGGGCGGGGCGGGACCGGCTCCGGGCGTGTCCTCCGGTGGGCGGTGCCGGGGAGGGCGAGGGCGGCGGGCAGCGCGAGGGCGGCGATCGCCGTCAGAGCCGGGAGCGCGGCGCCCTCCGCCGGTACGAATCCTCCGTGCGGTACGAGGGTGAGCAGGAGGGTCGCGGTGGCGACGCCGAGCGCCGGGCCGACGTTCATGGCGGTCTGCTGGAGGCCTCCGGCGACTCCGGCGTGGGCCTCGGGCGCGCGGTGCACGACGACGGAGGTGGCGGTGACCATGAGCGTGACGAAGCCGGCGCCGAGGAGGGCGGAGCAGCCGCCGACGGAGACCGCGCCGGCCGTGGCGTCCAGGCGGGAGAGCAGCAGGACGCCGAGCGTGAGGAGGACGGCGCCGGCCGTCGCCGTGCGGCGGGGGCCGAAACGGCGCTGGAGCGGCGGGCAGAGCGGCGCGCCGAGCACCATGAGGAGGGCGAGCGGCAGGACGCGCAGCGCGCAGGTGAGGGGGTCGAGGCGCTGGACGTCCTGGAGGAAGTACGTCGCCACGAACAGCGAGCCGAAGAGGGCGGCCGAGGCGGCGAGGAGGGCGGCGACCCCCGCGACGACGGGCACGCTGCGGAGCAGTTCCGAGGGCAGCAGGGGGTGGGCGGCGCGGCGCTCGTGCCGGGCGAGGGCGATCCCGGCGACGGCGGCTCCGGCACACGCGAGCGCACCGGAGCCGGCGCCGCCGGGCCGCGCGGCCTCGACGAGCCCGTGGACGAGCAGCCCCAGGGCCACGGCGAGCAGCAGGGCGCCGACCGGGTCGAGCGCGGCGAGGCCGGGGACCGCCCGGCGGGGCGCTTCCGCCTCTCGTGTGCGAGGGGCCGGCTCCCGGGTGGTGAGGGCCAGGAGGCCGATGGCGAGGGTCGGCGGAACGCTCAGGAGGAAGACGGAGCGCCAGCCGTACGAGGAGACCAGCGCGCCGCCCACGAGCGGTCCGGCGGCGGCCGCGAGGCCGATGACGGCGGTGCGGACGGCGATCGGGGTCGCGAGCCGGTCGGGCGGGAAGGCCGTGCGCAGCATGCCGAGGGTGGCGGGCTGGAGCAGCGCCCCGCACACCCCCTGGAGCACGCGCAGCGCGATCACGGCCCCGATCCCGGGGGCCAGGGCGACACCGGCGGAGGCCGCGGCGAAGCCGAGGGCGCCGGCGGCGAAGACGCGGTGGTGGCCGTGGCGGTCGCCGAGGCGGCCCGCGAAGACCAGGAGGCTCGCGACGGCCACGAGGTAGCCGGTGCTGGTCCACTGGACCTGGCCGACGTCGGCGTGCAGGTCGCGCTGGAGGGCGGGTTGGGCGACGGTCAGGACCGTGCCGTCGAGGGCGACGACGGCGGCTCCGACGACGCTGCAGGCGAGGACGGGGGTGCGGCGCCGGTTCACGGGGCCGGCTCCGCGGGCCCGAGGTGGGCGTCGAGGGCGGCCGCGAGCAGCGGGGCGGGGTCGGTGCCGCCGGTCGCGAGCCGGAGGCTGCCCCAGTGCCAGAGCTGGGCGATGCCGTGCAGGTTGGCCCAGAGGGCGCCCGCGGTGGTGACGGGGTCGGCGTCGGGGCGGACGCGGGCGACCAGTTCGGCGAGCCGGGCGAAGAGCGGCAGGCTCGTCTCGCGCAGCCCGAGCCGCCCGCTCTCCAGCAGGTCGTGCCGGAACATCAGCTCGTACATGCCGCGCCGCGATCCGGCGTAGTCGAGGTGGACGCGGGCGAGGAGTGCGATCCGCTCGCGCGGCCCGGCGTCCTCGCGGTCCTCGGCGGTGACGCGGGCGGACAGTTCGGCGAAGCCCTGCCGGGCGATGGCCGACAGGAGGTCGAGGTGGGTGGGGAAGTGGCGGCGGGGCGCGCCGTGGGAGACGCCGGCGCGGCGGGCGATCTCGCGCAGCGAGAGGGCCTGGGCGCCCTCGGCGTTCACGAGCTCGACGCCGGTCCGGACGAGCCGCCCGCGCAGCCCGTCGTCCCCGCGCCCGTCGTCCTCGTGGCCGTCGTCCTGCCGGCCGTGTTCCTCGTGACCTTCTTGATCTCTCTGCATGGACACTGTCTACCAAGCTTGAGTAGACAGTGTCTACCGAATCCGAGCAGACGGCGTCTCCTCCCTCTCGCGCCCGGTCCGTTACACTGGACGGCAGCGAAGGGGAGTAGCCCTGCGAACCGGTCGTCGACACACTGGAACCCCCGGGTTCCCGGTGACCGGGTCCACGGACGACGTGGACGGGCGAGACCTTCGGCCAGGCATCAACCGCGCCCGCGCATCCGTGGGCACGGTCCGTCATGCCGGGCCGAGTGGTCCTCCCGTCGCCCACCGAGGTGTCGTGCGGGGCCCGGCGGCCCGGACCGAGCAGAGAGCCCCGGTATGCACCTCGACCCCTTGGCGATCCTCACCGCCTTCGGGCTGATCTTCCTCGCCGAGCTTCCCGACAAGACGATGTTCGCGTCCCTCGCCATGGGCACGCGCATGCGTCCCCTGTACGTGTGGATCGGCACCTCCACCGCCTTCCTGGCGCACGTCGCCATCGCGGTGGGCGCCGGCAGCCTGCTCGGGCTGCTGCCGGGCTGGATCGTCAAACTCGTCTCGGCGCTCATGTTCGGCTTCGGCGCCTTCATGCTGCTGCGCGGCGGGGACGACGACGAGAACGACGACACGGGCGGCCGGACGGTCACCGGCTTCTGGCCCGTCTTCT
Organism: Streptomyces sp. NPDC055632; assembly: GCF_053618675.1. NCBI lineage: Bacteria > Bacillati > Actinomycetota > Actinomycetes > Kitasatosporales > Streptomycetaceae > Streptomyces > Streptomyces sp. NPDC055632. The sequence continues at coordinate 35,537 of NZ_JBSHHY010000012.1, forward strand.
CGACCGCCTTCATGGCCGTGTTCATCAGCGAGTGGGGCGACCTGACCCAGATCACCACCGCCAACCTGGCCGCCACCAACGGCACCTGGTCGACGGCGATCGGTTCGTTCGCCGCCCTGACCAGCGTCTCCGCCCTCGCCCTGGTCGCGGGCCGCTTCATCGCGAAGCGCGTCCCCCTCAAGACCGTCCAGCGCGTCGGCGGCGTGTGCATGGCGGGCCTCGCGATCTGGTCGCTCACCGAGGTCTTCACGGGCTGACGCCGGCCCCGTCGGCCCACCGGCCGACACCCCCTCCGCTGCCCCGCCGTCCTCCGCAGGACGACGGGGCAGTCCTTTTGCCCCCGTCCCTCGCCCCGCCCGTCCGGACCCTTGATGAAGCAGTGAATCACTGCTTCACTCCTTCCATGCCCTACCGACGCACCCCCGCCGTCCAGGCCCGGCTCGACGCACAGCGCGCCTCCGTCGTCGAGGCGGCCCTCGGGCTGCTCGCCGAACAGGGCTACGCGGGGTGCACCGTGGCGGCCGTCGCCGCCCGGGCCGGGATCGCCACGGGCAGCGTGTACCGCCACTTCGACGGCAAGTCCGAACTCGCCGTCGAGCTCTTCCGGACCGTGGTGGGCCGGGAGGTGGCGGCCGTCTCCGAGGCGGCCAGGCACCCCGGGCACCGTTCGGCCGCCGAGCGGGTGGTCGCCGTCGTCGAGACCTTCGCCCAGCGCGCCCTGAAGTCGCCGCGCCTCGCCTACGCGCTGCTCGCCGAGCCCGTCGACCCGGCCGTGGACGCGGAGCGGCTCGTCTTCCGGCGCGCGTTCCGGGACGTGTTCGCCGCCCGTGTCGAGGAGGGCGTCCGCTCGGGCGAGCTGCCGCCCCAGGACCCGGTCCTGACGGCCTCGGCGCTGGTCGGGGCGGGCGCCGAGGCGCTCGTCGGCCCGCTGGCGGAGGGGTCCGTCGGGCCCGGCACCGTACCCGCACTCGTCACCTTCACCCTGCGAGCACTGGGAGTCCCCGATGCCGACCACGCATGAGGTCACCAACCAGGTCCCCCCGCTGACCGGTCACGACGTCTCCGCCGACCCCGCCCTCCTGGAGGCGCTGCGCCGGGAGGGCGCCGGCTGGGCCGAGGCGGAGGTCCGTGAGCTCGGGGCACGGGCCGGCGGCGCCGAGGCGCAGGAGTGGGGGCGGCTCGCCGAGCGCCACTCCCCCGTCCTCCACACCCACGACCGGTACGGCCACCGGATCGACGAGGTCGAGTTCCACCCGTACTGGCACTCCCTGATGGACGTGGCCGTGCGGCACGGGCTGCACGGCGCGCCCTGGGCCGACGAGCGGCCCGGCGCCCATGTGGCGCGCGCGGCCAAGGTGTTCGTGTGGGGGCAGGCCGACGCCGGCCATCTGTGCCCGGTCTCGATGACGTACGCCGCCGTGCCCGCGCTGCGCGTCCAGCCGGAGCTCGCCGAGGCGTACGAGCCGCTGCTCACCTCCCCGTCGTACGACTTCGGGCTGCGGGTGCCGACGGAGAAGCGCGGGATCATCGCCGGGATGTCGATGACCGAGAAGCAGGGCGGTTCGGACGTCCGGGCGAACACGACCCGGGCGGTCCCGGCCGGCGAGCCCGGTCTGTACGCGCTGACCGGTCACAAGTGGTTCACCTCCGCCCCCATGTCCGACGTCTTCCTCACCCTCGCGCAGGCGCCCGGCGGCCTGTCCTGCTTCCTGGTGCCGCGCGTCCTGCCGGACGGCACCCGCAACGCGATCCGCCTCCAGCGCTTGAAGGACAAGCTGGGCAACCGGTCGAACGCCTCCTCCGAGATCGAGTACGAGGGGGCCCTCGGCCGGCTGGTCGGCGAGGAGGGGCGCGGGGTGGCGACCATCATCCGGATGGTCAACATGACGCGGCTCGACTGCGCGATCAGCTCGGCGTCCGGGATGCGCCTCGGGCTCGTGCACGCGGTCCACCACGCCACGCACCGCGGCGCGTTCGGGGCGCGGCTCGTCGACCAGCCGCTGATGCGGAACGTCCTGGCCGACCTGGCGGTGGAGGCGGAGGCGGCCACGGTCGCGGCGCTGCGGCTCGCCGGGGCGGTGGACCGGGCGGCGCGCGGCGACGCGGAGGAGGAGCAGCTGCGGCGGCTCGGCCTCGCGGTCACCAAGTACTGGGTGTGCAAGCGGGCGCCGGCGCACGCGGCCGAGGCCCTGGAGTGCCTGGGCGGCAACGGCTACGTGGAGGACTCGGGCCTGCCGAGGCTCTACCGGGAGGCGCCGCTGCCCTCCGTCTGGGAGGGGTCGGGGAACGTGGCCGCGCTCGACGTGCTGCGGGCGATGGCCCGTCAGCCGCAGGCGGTGGAGGCGTTCTTCGCGGAGGTCGACCGGGGCGCGGGCGCCGACCGCCGCCTGGACGCGGCGGTCGCCGGGCTCCGCAAGGAGCTGGCGGGGCTCGGCGATCCCGACGCGGTGGCGTACGGGGCGCGGCGGCTCGTGGAGCGGCTCGCGCTCGTGCTCCAGGGCTCGCTGCTGGTGCGGCACGGGAACCCGGCGGTGGCGGACGCGTTCTGCGCCTCGCGGCTCGACGGCGACCGGGGCCTGGCCTTCGGCACGCTTCCCGCGGGCCTGGACACGGCGGCGATCATCGAGCGGAGCGGGCCGGACGCGGCGGTCTGACGGGGCGGTCCGCGGGCCCTCCTCCGCCGCGTCCGCGGGGCCCTCCTCCGCCGCGTTCCCGCCGTGCCGCCGCCGCCTTCCGGTGACAGGCTGAGGGGGCACGTCGGAGCGCGAGGGAGGAGTCCTCTTGGACAGCGGGGCGATGCACGAGGAGTTGGACGCGCGGGCGGCCGGGGTGGCGGAGCGGGTGGTGTCCTGGCGGCACCATCTGCACCGGCATCCGGAGCTGTCGAACCGGGAGGTGAACACGGCCCGCCTGGTGGCGGACCACCTGCGCGCCCTCGGCCTCGACGAGGTCCGCACGGGCATCGCGGGCCACGGGGTCGTGGGGGTCCTGCGCGGCGGGGCGGCGGGCGAACGGGTCGTGGCGCTGCGGGCGGACACGGACGCGCTGCCGGTGCGGGACCTGTGCGGGGCGGACTTCGCCTCCGAGGTGGTGGACGCCGACTACCCGGGCGGCCCGTTCCCGGTGTCGCACGCCTGCGGCCACGACTGCCACACGGCGATGCTGCTCGGCGCGGCGACGGTCCTCTCGGAGGTCCGCGACCGGCTCCCAGGGACCGTCCTGTTCGTCTTCCAGCCCGCCGAGGAGGGCCCGCCGGTCACCGAGGAGGGCGGCGCGCGGGCGATGGTCGAGGCGGGCGCCTTCGCCGGTCCGGTGCCGACGATGGTCTTCGGGATGCACGTGACGCCGTACCCGGTGGGGTACGTGGGGTACAGGATCGGCAACCAGTACGGCGCGTCCACGCTCGTCCGGATCGTCGTCACCGGCCGGCAGACGCACGGCTCCACGCCCTGGCAGGGCGTCGACCCGATGCCGGCGGTCGGCGCGGTCCTCACGGGCATCGGCCAGCTCTACCGGCAGGTCTCGGCCTTCGACGCGGTCACGGTGTCCATCGGGCACGTGGAGGACGTCGGCCGCTTCAACATCGTCGGGGAGACGGTGACGCTGTGGGGCACGATCCGCACCGCCGTCGAGTCGGACATGGCGGAGGTGCAGCGGCGGCTCACGGCGCTCGTGGAGCACTCGGCGGCGGCGTACGGGGCGACGGCCACGGCGGAGTACCTCCAGCCCGTGCCGCCCGTGCACAACAGCGGGCCGTGGGTGGCGGCCGGGCTCCCGACCTTCCGCCGGGTGGCGGGCGAGGAGCGCGTGGTGGAGACGGGCGGGACGCTCGGGTACGACGACGTCTCCGAGTTCGTGCGGCGGTTCGGGGGCCTGTACGTGACGCTCGGCGTCCAGGACGCGGCCCTGGACGCGTCGGGCCGGCCGGTCCCCGTGGAGGGCGGACGCGGTCTGGTGACCAACCACAACCCGGGCTTCTACGCCGACGACTCCGCCCTCGTCACCGGTGTCCGGCTCCACGCGCACGTGGCGTACGACCATCTGAGGGGAGCGCTCGTCATCCCGGAGGAGACTCCCGACGCGGGCGGGACGCTTCCGGTGCGGCGACCGCCGTCACGAAGGCCCTGAGCAGGGCGGAGTCGGCCGCCGTGGGCCAGACCAGGGCGTAGGCGAGCGGCGGGACGTCGCGCAGGGGTACGTAGGCGATGCCCGGCCGGGGGTGGTAGCGGGCGCCGCGCGCCGCGCCGGGGGCGGCGCCCCGTCCCGCGGTCACGTGGGACAGGACCTCCTGCCAGGTGGCGGCGGCCGGGCCCCGGCCGACGGGGGCTCCGGAGGGGGTGCGGCGCGGGTAGTGGTGGTCGAGCCAGTACCGGGGATGGGCGCCCGCCGGAGCGATCAGGGGCAGGCCGGCGAGGTCCTCCGGGCCGAGGGAGGAGCGGCCGGCCAGGGGGTGGGCGGCGGGAAGGAGCAGGACCCGGTCGTCGCGCAGGACGACGGGGCCGGTGGTGAGGTCCGGCTCGCGGACGGGCAGGGCGGCGAGCTGGACGTCGAGCGTGCCGTCGAGGAGGGCCCGGACCCCGCCGTCGAGGGGGACCTCGCGGACGGTGACCTCGCAGCCGGGGTGGGCGGCGAGGAGGGTGTCCGCGGCGGCCGTCAGGAGTTCGCCGCCCCAGGGGGTGACGAAGCCGGCGCGCAGTGCGCCGAGGACGCCGCGCCCGGCGGCGGTGGCGCGCTCCACGGCGGCGCGGAGCTGCCGGTACGCGGGCAGGAGGTCCTCGTACAGGGTCCGGCCGACGGGGGTGAGCCGGACGCTGCGGCTGGTGCGGGCGAAGAGCGGGGTGCCGATGCGCCGCTCCAGTTTCTTGACGGTCTGGCTGATCCGGCCGGTGGAGACGCCGAGGCGTTCGGCGGTGCGGCCGAAGTGGAGTTCCTCGGAGAGCGTGAGGAAGGCCTCCAGTTCGTACCGTTCGAGCACCGGTCCTCCTCCGTCGGGCATCGCGGTCGTTCACCGTCCGCCTCGGTCGGGCGTCGTGATCGTTGAGCGGTACTCAACGCCGGTTTCATGATGACAGCTTGTTCCGCCGAGTCGGCACCGGGGAGCCTGGAGGCCTCCCCCAGCCCCTACGGAAGAGGTTCCGTGGCTCCGTCCGCACGCCCCCTCGCACCGCCCACGAACGTCCCGCTCCTCGCCGTGGCGGGGGCGGTCGCCGTCGCCAACCTCTACTTCCCGCAGCCGCTGCTCGCCGCCGTGGCGCGCGGGCTGGACGTGCCGGAGCGGACGGCGGGCCTGATCACCCCGGCCGCGCAGTTCGGGTACGCGTTCGGCATCCTGCTGCTCGTGCCGCTCGCCGACACCGCGCGGCTGCGGCGCCTCACCTCGGTGCTGCTCGCCCTCACCTGTGCGGCGCTGCTCGTCGCCGCGGCGGCGCCGGACGTCGTCACCCTCGCGCTCGCGACGCTCGCGCTCTCCACCACGACGGTGCTGCCGCAGATCCTCACGCCGGTGGCGGCGGTGCTCGCGGACCCCGGGCGGCGGGGGCGGGTCGTGGGCCTGGTGGGCCTCGGCCTCACCCTGGGCTCCACCCTGTCCCGTACGGTCTCGGGGGCCGTCACCGACGCGACCGGCACGTGGCGGACGGCCTACGTGGTCGCCGCCGCGGCGACGGCCGCGCTGCTGTGCTTCCTGCCGCGCCGGCTGCCCGAGCGGCTGGGAGCGCCCGGCGAGCGTGGCGGCGGGTCGTACGCGAGGCTCCTGGCCGGGCTCCCCCGGCTCCTCGCGGCCCACCGGGAGCTGCGGGTCCCGGCGCTGCTCGGGGCCTGCGTCTTCGCCGCGTTCAGCGTCTTCTGGGCGGTGCTCGCCTTCCACCTGGCGTCCCCGCCGCTCGGGTACGGACCGGGGGCCGCCGGTCTCTTCGGGGTGCTCACCCTGCCGGCGGCGCTGCTCTCGGCGGGGGCCGGGCCGCTGGCGGACCGGTACGGGGCGGCGGCCGTGGGCGCCGGGGGCCTGGTGTGCGCGGGGCTCGGACTCGCGGTGGCGGGCCTGCTGCCGTACTCCCCCGCGGCCCTGGTGGCCGGGGCGAACCTGCTCGTGGTGGGGGTCGGCTCGTGCCAGGTGGCGAACCAGGCCAGGATCTTCGGGATCGGCCGGGCGGTGGCGGCCCGGGTCAACACCGTCTTCATGCTGGCCACCTTCGGCGGCGGGGCGGCCGGGTCCCTCGCCGGGACGTGGCTGTACGCGGCGTACGGCTGGACGGCCGCGCTGTTCGCGGCGGGGGCGTGCGTCGCCGTCGGCGGACTCGTCCTGGTGACGGCCCGGGTGCGGCCGGCGGTCCCGACTTGCGTCCCCGTCGGCACGCGGGAGGCTGGGGTCATCCACCCGGGCACCCCGCAGGGAGAGACATGATGCTGGACCTCACCGCCCTCGCCGACGAGCACCTGGCCGCGGCCCGCACCGCGCCGCACGGGCGGAGCGCCCATCTGGTGATGCACGACGGAGTGCTCCGGCAGACCGTCATCGCCCTGACGGCGGGCACGTCCCTGGACGAGCACAACGCGCCGCCCGCCGCGAGCCTCCAGGTGCTGCGGGGCCGGGTGAGCCTCACGGCGGCCGACCGGGCGGAGGAGCTGCGGGCGGGCACGCTCCGCATGATCCCCAAGGAGCGGCACGGGCTCACCGCCCTGGAGGACGCGGTGGTCCTCCTGACCGCCGTGAACGACTGACCCGGGCCCCGCCGCACCCGGTCATCCGGTCGCGTCGAGGTCCTCCGCGTAGTGCTCGATGGCCGGCCGGTACGCGCGGACGGACGGGTCCTCGCTGGTCCCGGCGAGCAGGCGCAGCAGCAGGGCGACCGACTCGTGGTGCCGGCCCGTGTTGTAGAGGGCCATCGCGAGGAAGGCGCGCAGGGAGCCGTCCTCGGGGAACTCGGCGACCGCACGGGTCAGGAGGGCGACCGCGTCCTCGTACCGGCCGAGCACCCGGTAGGTGCTGCCGAGGCCGAGGAGGGCGCCGCGCCGGTCGTCGGGCACGAGCCGTCCGGAGGCGTCGCCGAGGGCCTTCTCGTAGTACGGCACGGCCTCCGCCTCCAGGCCCAGGACGTCGTGCGCCCAGGCCGTCTGGTAGGCGACCCCGGCGTCGTCCGGCCACCGGGCGGAGAGCGCGACCAGCCGCTCGCGGGCCTCTTCCCGACGGCCCCCTTCGCGCAGCGCGACCGCCTCGGCCAGCAGGCCGTCCTTCTCCTCTTGGTGCTCCATGGCGCCATCCTCGCAGCTCGCGACGGAGGCCCCGGCACCGGCTGCCAGGTGACGGGCCGCCATAGCGGACCGGCCGGATTGTGGCGTCCTCACCCATGGAGGACGGCTGCGGGAAGCCCGTAGCCTCCCGGCCGATCCCCCGTCAGGAACGAGCCGCCCGGGAGCCCCCATGCGTTCACCCCGTCCCGCCCGCTTGCGCGGGCCACGCCGTCTCGCGGCGCTGCTGCTGTGCGCCGCCGCGACCCTCTTCCCGACCGCGAGTCCCGCCGGGGCCGCCGCTCCCCCGCCCGTGCCCGGCACGCTCCGGGGGTACGACATCGGCTCCGTGTTCAGCGCGGGCGTCTCGTCCGGCGGGTACATGGCCACGCAGCTGCACGTGGCGTACTCGGGGACGTTCGAGGGCTCCGCGGTGTTCGCCTCGGGTCCGTACGACTGCGCCCGGGGTCAGCTCGCCACGGCGCTCAACGCCTGCATGGACACCACGCAGAACCTCCAGCTCGCCGCCCTGGAGCAGGCCACCCGCGACCGGTCCGCGCAGGGGCAGATCGATCCGGTGGCGAACCTGGCGGGCGACCCGGTGTACGCCTTCAGCGGGTCGGCGGACACCACGGTGAAGCGGCCGGTGGTGGACGCGCTCTCCGACTACTACGGGCGGTTCGGCGCCCGGGTCCGCCACGACCGGTCCACGGCGGCGGGCCACGCCTGGATCACCCCGCTCGGCCCCAACTCCTGCGGGGTGACGCAGACCCCGTTCCTGAACAAGTGCGGGACCGACGCGGAGGGGGCGCTGCTCGGGCACCTCTTCGGGTCGGTCGCGGCGCCCGGTTCCGGGACGGGCGGCTCGCTGATCCGCTTCGACCAGAACGCGTACGCGCCCGGCGGTTCGGCCTCGGCGATCTCGATGGGCGCGGAGGGCTTCGCGTACGTGCCGAGGTCCTGCTCGGACGGGGCGCGCTGCCGTCTGCTCGTGGCGCTGCACGGCTGCAAGCAGGGGTACGCGTACCAGGGCTTCGGGACCCGGTTCGTCGAGGGCGCCTACCTCAACGAGTACGCCGACACCAACGACATGATCGTGCTGTACCCGCAGGCGGCGGCCACGGGGACGCTGGAGAACCCGAACGGGTGCTGGAACTGGTGGGGTTACCTCGGTGACACGGCCTACGCCCGGCACGGCGGGAAGCAGATCGAGGCGATCATGGGCATGGTGCGGGCGCTGCGCGGCACCGGGACGCCGCCCCCCTCGTCCGACCGTACGGTCCTGACCAGCACGGACGCCGAGGACGGCTATGTGAAGGCGGCGGCGGACGGTTCGGGGGCGGCGGTCGGCACCCTGGAGGACGCGTCCGGGCTCGCACTGGGCCGGGGCACGGACGGGAAGGTGAACCGGACGGTGGTCTCCTTCGACACCTCGCGGATCCCGGCCGGCAAGGAGATCTCGCGGGCCTGGCTGACCGTCACGCGGTCGAGCGGCTCGGGCGACCCCTGGGCCTCGCCCGCGGGGAACCGGCTCCTGGCGGACGTGCGGACGGGCTGCTTCGGCGGGTGCGCGGTCGAGCCGGCGGACTGGTCGGCGCCGGCCTCGGTGGCGGGCGGGGCGCGGATCGACGCGTTCTCGTCCGGGAGCGCGGTGTCGACGGACCTGTCGGCGGAGGCGGTCGCGGCCTTGAACCGGGGCGGGACCACCCAGTTCCGCCTCGGGTTCGCGTCGGCGCCGGCCGGCACGGCGTACCTCTTCGTGAACCGGGACGCGCCGGTGACGCTGACGGTCGAGTACCGGTGACCGGCGGGGGTTCGCCGTCGGGGTTCGTTCAGGGGGCCGGGCCGAGGCCGCCCCGTCGCGGGTCCGGGATCCGCGGCGGGGCGGGGCCCGGTCCGACGGGTCGCGGGGCGGTCCACGGGGTCAGCGGGGTGGCTCCGGGAGTTCCTCCCCGGTCTCCAGAAGGGACTTGAGGCTGGAGATCAGCGCGGGCCAGCCCTCGCCGAGCAGCTCCTTGACGGGACCGTCGGGCGCCAGGTCGTCGTGGGTGACCGTCAGTCTGACCGTGTCGCCCGACGGTTCGATCTCGAAGGTCGCCCGGGACCGGGGCTCGGCGGCGAGGCGTTCGTACACGTCGTGCCCGAGGCCGACGGCGTCCGCCCAGGCCGGGGTGAAGGTGTGCCAGGTGTACGAGAGGAGGCGGCCGGGCTCGGCCCGGAGGACCACCTGCTCGGGATCGGCCGTCCTGCGGCCGCCCTCCTCCCAGACCATGGGGGCGCCGGGCGTCCAGTCCGTCTCGAAGGCCACGCCCCAGTAGCGGCGGGTGAGCTCCGGGTCGGTGAGCGCCTTCCAGAGCTCGTCGGGGGTGGTCCGGATGTAGGTGGTGTAGACGAACGTGTCGCTGCCCATCGCGCTGCCCTCGGATCTGCTCCCCCGCGGCTTCCCCTCCCCTCCAGCCTAGGCGGGCGCCGGAGGTACGTGCCAGCGAGAGCGCCGGACCCATGTGCCGGCGAAGGACTCGTGGCCCCCGCCGGTCCCCGCCCGTCTCCATCGGTGCGATGATCCTTCTTCCGTTGAATAGGTGCGGAAGAAACTATTCAACGGACTGCTAGCGTGTCCGGATGTCCCTCAAGCACGCCGTCCTCGCAGCTCTCCTGGAGGGCGAGGCCTCCGGATACGACCTGGCCAAGATCTTCGACGTGTCCGTCGCCAACTTCTGGGCCGCCACCCCGCAGCAGCTCTACCGTGAACTCGACCGGCTGGCGGAGGCCGGTCTGATCACGGCCCGTGTGGTGGAGCAGGAACGGCGCCCCAACAAGAGGATGTTCAGCCTCACGGAGACGGGCAGGCGGGATCTGGCCGCCTACACGTCGACGCCTCCGCGCCCGAGCGCCGTCCGTGACGAGCTGCTGGTCCAGGTGCAGGCCTGCGACGAGGGGGACACCGCGGCCGTCCGCGCGTTCGTGGCCCGGCGGATGGAGACGGCCCGGACGAAGCTCGCCCGCTACGACCGCCTGCGGGAGCGGATGCTCGCCGGCCGGGACGAGGAGACGTACCTGGAGGAGGCGGAGCGCATCGGGCCGTATCTCACGCTGATGCGCGGCCGGTTCTTCGAGGAGGAGAACCTGCGCTGGGGCGCCCGCGCCCTCGCCGTGCTCGACCGGCGCGTCGCCGCGGAAGCCCGGGAAGGGCGGGAAGGGACGGGGCGGGCCGCGGCCGAGGCGGCACGGGGAGCGTGACGGGACCCGAGGGGTGACCGGGGGTCCTACTCTGCGGTAACGTCACCGGCCGGCCGCCGGAGGCTCCGGCGGCGCATCGGGACGGATCGGGGACGGACCTCCATGAACGTCGGTGACCTCGTCGAGGACTTCAGCCTTCCGGACGAGACGGGTACCTCTCGCTCCCTGACCGGGCTGTTGGCCGAAGGGCCGGTCGTCCTCTTCTTCTACCCGGCGGCCCTCACCCCGGGCTGCACCGCCGAGGCCTGCCACTTCCGCGACCTGGCGGCCGAGTTCCGCGCCGTCGGCGCGCTGCCCGTCGGGATCAGCTCCGACGGGGTGGAGCGGCAGCAGGAGTTCGCCGAGCGGCACTCCCTCGGATATCCCCTGCTGTCCGACCCGGACGGTGTCGTACGGGAGCGGTTCGGCGTCAAGCGCGGCTTCTCGCTCGCGCCGACCAAGCGGGTCACGTTCGTGATCGGCCGGGACCGGCGGGTGCGGGAGGTCGTGCGCAGCGAGCTGCGGATGAGCGCGCACGCGGACCGCGCGCTGGCCGCCCTGCGCGACGCCTGAGCCGCGTCCGGCCCGCGTCTCCGCCCACGTGGGGGCGGGCGGCCCGCCCGTGCGGCGGGCCGCCACGACGTGCGGGGACGCGGCGCCCGGGTGAGACTCGCTCCAACGCCCGGCCGCTCCCGGCCGGCGCCGGAACGGAGCGTGCTGGCATGGACGACTACCCCCTCCTCAACCTCTTCTGGACCATGCTGTGGTTCTTCCTCTGGATCATGTGGCTGTTCCTGCTGTTCAAGGTGGTCACCGACATCTTCCGGGACCACAGCCTGCACGGCTGGGGCAAGGCCGGCTGGCTGGTCTTCTGCATCCTGCTCCCCTACCTCGGGGTGCTGGTCTACGTCATCGCCCGCGGCAAGGGCATGAGCCAACGTGACGTCAAGCAGGCGAAGGACAGCGAGGCCGCGTTCCAGGACTACATCCGCAAGACCGCCGGGACGCAGGGCGGCGGCGCGAGCGCCACGGACGAGCTGGCCCGGCTCGTGGACCTGAAGGACAAGGGCGCCATCACGGCGGAGGAGTTCGAGAAGGCGAAGGCCAAGGTGCTGTCCTGAGGTGCCGCCGCGACGACCGGGGCCGGTACCGGATGGGCAGGAGTCGGTGCCGGTGCCGGTGGGTGAACCCACCCCCTGAATACGCATATCGAATACCACTTTGATACGGTCGGACCGTGAAGCTGACGAAGTTCACCGACCTGGCGCTCCGTGCCGTGATGCGCCTGGCGGTCACCGCACAGGAGGAGTCCGTCACCACACGCGAGGTGGCGGAGTCGATGGACGTGCCGTACGCCCACATGGCGAAGGTGATCACCCGGCTCCAGCACCTCGGCGTGGTCGAGGCGCGACGCGGACGCGGCGGCGGACTCGCCCTGACGGAACGGGGCCGGCGCTCGTCGGTGGGCTGGCTGACCCGCACCCTGGAGGGCGAGGAGGAGGTCGTCGCCTGCGAGGGCGATCCGCCCTGTCCGCTCAGGTCCGCCTGCCGGCTCCGGGGCGCGCTCCGCGAGGCACAGGAGGCGTTCTACCGCGTGCTCGACCCGCTGACCGTGGCGGAGCTCGTGTCCTCGCCGACCGGCCCGCTCCTCCTCTCCCTCTCCCCCCGCCCCACCCCCTGACCGCGCGCGTCACGAGCGCGCGCCTCCTTCCGCCTTTAAATAGGTAGATGATCTACCAGATTAGGAGCCCCCATGCTGTCCGAGCAGGCCGTCCCGGTCGTCCGCGCCACCCTGCCCGCCGTCGGCGGCGCCCTGGACCGGATCACCGAGCGCTTCTACGGGCGCCTCTTCGCCGCCCACCCGGAACTCCTGCGCGACCTGTTCAACCGGGGCAACCAGGCCAACGGCGAGCAGCGGCAGGCGCTCGCGGGCTCCATAGCGGCCTTCGCCGTGGCCCTCCTCGAACACCCGGACCGGCGCCCGGACGCGATGCTGGCGCGGATCGCGCACAAGCACGCCTCGCTCGGGGTGACCTCCGAGCAGTACAAGGTCGTGCACGAGCACCTCTTCGCCGCGATCGTGGAGGTCCTCGGCGACGCGGTGACGCCCGAGGTCGCACGCGCCTGGGACGAGGTCTACTGGCTGATGGCCAACGCGCTCATCGCCGTGGAGGCCCGGCTGTACCAGGAGGCCGGCGTCACCGAGGGCCAGGTCTGGCGCTCGATGGAGATCGCCGAGCGGCGGGAGGAGACGGCCGACACGGTCTCGTTCGTCCTGCGCCCCGCGGACGGGAGCCCCACGGCGGCGTTCCGGCCGGGCCAGTACGTGAGCGTCCGGGTCGCCCTGCCCGACGGCGCCCGGCAGATCCGCCAGTACAGCCTCTCCTCCGCTCCCGGGCGCCCGCAGTGGCGGATCACGGTGAAGCGGGTCGACGGCGACCCGGCGGGCGAGGTCTCGTCCTGGCTGCACGCCCACGCCCGCGAAGGGGACGCGGTGGAGGTGTCGGCCCCGTTCGGCGACCTGGTCCTGCCCGAGGGCGACGGGCCCCTGCTGCTCGCCTCCGCCGGGATCGGCAGCACTCCGATGCTGGCGATGCTCGACCACCTCGTGGAGACCGGGTCGGCCCGCCCCGTCGTGGTCGTGCACGCCGACCGCGCCCCCGCCTCCCACGCGCACGCCGCCGAACTGCGGCGCCTCGTGGACGCGCTGCCGCAGGGAACCCTGCACCTCTGGTACGAGGAGCCGGGCGGCTCCGGCGCCCTGCCGGGCCGCGCGGACGTCGCCGGGCTCGACCTGCCGGCGGGCACGACCGCGTACCTCTGCGGGCCGCTGCCCTTCCTGCGGGCGGTGCGCGGCGACCTCCTCGGCCGGGGCACCGCCGCGGCCGACATCCACTACGAGGTCTTCGGCCCCGACCTGTGGCTGGGTACCGAAAGCTGAACCTCCGCCCCCGGTATTCCTTCGATCCCCAAGCAGCATGGCATCTTTGCTACGGATACTGCATAGTGATGTGCCATATCGGCCTCGTATTCAGCGGGTCCGGGAGGAACGGACGGAAGCGACGGAGACGATGGGATCGTTCGGGTCAGCACACGGCGGCCGAGGCGCCGGACGGCCGGTGCGCGGGATCGCCCTCGACATCGGCAGCTCCCGGACCCGCGCCTGGGCACCGGGAGCGGGCGTCTTCGCCGACGTTCCCAGCGGTCCGGTGCTGCGCGGCCGCGTGACCGATCCGGACTCCCAGCTCCGGCTGCTGCGGAGCCTGACGGCCAGGGCGCCGGGCGGCGACGGTGACGACACCGTCGTGATGCTGACCCACCCGGTGCTCGCCGGCCGGAAGGAGCGGGAGGCGGTGAAGCGGGTGGTGGACGGTCTCGGCGCGGTACGGGTCTTCGCCGTGGACAGCGCCCGCGCGGCGGCGGCCCACGCGGCCCCACCCGGCGACGGCCCGCTGCTCGTGGTCGACCTCGGCGCGCAGTTGACCGAGGTCACGCTCGTCGTGGACGGCCTGGTCGCGGACGCCCGGCTCGCCGAGGTCGGCCTCGACGACCTCCCGGAGTCGGGGAGCGCCCCGGACTCGGTCGCCGGGACGGCCGCCGACCTGGTGAGCGACCTGTGGCGGCGCGACCGCACCGGCGCCGTGCGGGGGGCTCTGCGCCGCGGCGTCCTGGTGACGGGTGGTGGCGCCCTCCGCCTCGACGTGACCGGTCGACTGGCCCATCTGCTCCGGGCCCGCCTGCGCCTGGCCAACGACCCGTCGACCAGCGTCGTCCGCGGCGCGGGTCTGATGCTCAGCTCCGCCCTCCGTCACCCGACCGCCCCTCCTGCCCGGATCTGACAGCGGCCGGGGTGGGGGGACCCCCTGGAGGGGGAGAGGGACGGACACGACAAAGCCCCGGTTGGACGGGGGATTCCAACCGGGGCCGATCGCCGTGACGGGCGAAGGGCGGTCACCTCTCGGGGGGGGACCTTGGGGACCGGGCCCCTTCGCCGTCACATACGTATGAACGGTAAACCTTTCCCGAATGTTCCGAGAGTTCCCGAGTGGGCGATGTGAGCCACCTCACCCGTTTTCGTCAGTGCTCGGCAGCGCGTCGCGAGGCCGGTGGCCGCGGCGGGCCCGTCAGTCCTTCTCGGGGCGGTAGACGGTGCCGGGTTCCGCCTTCCCGGGGGCGAGGAGTTCCGGCACGGTCACGAAGGTGAAGCCCCGCCGCTTGAGCTCGTCGATGATCGGCGGGACGGCGGGGACCGTGCCGTCGTAGATGTCGTGGAGCAGGATGATCCCGTCGCCGTGCGCCTGTTCGAGGACACGCTGCTCGATGAGGGCCGAGTCGTCGGTCGAGTAGTCCTTGGCCGTGATGCTCCACAGGATCTGGGCGAGCCCGAGTTCCCTGCTGACCTCGGACACGGTGTCGTCGGTGCGGCCCTGCGGCGGGCGCATCAGAGTGGGCTTCCGGCCCGTGATCCTCTCGACGGCGTCCTGGGTGCGCGACAGTTCCTCGCGGACCCCGGCGGCGTCGAGATCCGTCAGGATCCGGTGCGTCCAGGTGTGGTTCGCGACCTCGTGCCCTTCGTCGGCTATGCGCTTGACCACCTGGGGGTAGCGGTCGACGTGCTTGCTGCCGAGCAGGAAGAAGGTGGCGGGGACCTGCTTCTCCTTGAGGATGTCGAGGAGCCCGGGGGTGTCCTTGCCCGGCCCCGCGTCGAAGGTCAGCGCGATGCACTTGGCCTTCGCGCAGTCGACGCGACGGCCCGTGTCACCGGGCTTGTCGTCCGATCCGGCCTCCTCCCGCGCCTCCTGGGGAGTGAGCGGGTCGACGCCGCAGCCGCTCAGCGTCATCATCAGCGACGCGGCGGCCAGCAGGGCGACGGCGGTTCCCCCGCGTCGGCGCAGCCTGGATCGGAACATGGTGGAACCCGCTTTCCCCGGTGACGTTCGACAGGGCCGCGGCCGTCGCCTGGTCAGGGCGGGCCGTGCGACCGAACATGCACACTACACAGGGTGTATACCGGGGACAGCAGGGGGGTCGCACGCCCGTTCGCGGGCATGCGGGAGCCCCGGGAGCACCCGTCCGCGTCTCCCGGGGCGTCCTCCGGCGGTGCCTCCGACAGCGGTGGCGCGCTGCGGCGCCGCCGCTCAGCGGGAGGCGAGCAGCAGGCGCGCCTCCTTCTCCTGGTCACCGGAGACGGTGTGCCGGGACTGGACGTCGAAGCCCGCGGCCAGGACCTTCTCCACCTCGTCGACGGCGTGGTAGCCGCCGGTGAGCGTGACGCCGACCATGGCGGACAGAGGGGCCGGAGACGCTTTCCGGTGCTCCCCTCCGGCCGTGTCGAACGTGGCCGTCCAGACGGTGGGGGACGGCCCCGTCGCCGCCTGCGGGCCGGATGTCGCCATGTCCTCCAGCCGGTAGGCCGCGTCGAGGACGTCGAACACGGCCTGGGCGTCCTCCCGGCCGCAGTCGCTCAACTGGACGGTGACGTCGGTGTCGATGTGCAGGTCGTACACGTCGCTCATCTCCTCACGGCCCCCCGGTCGCCGGTGACACCTCGCGTCCCTCGTGCAGGGCGCTCGTCGCGCCACCTCTCCAGCATCCCTCCGGGGGCGCCGCTCCGCGAGAGCCGTCGGGCGCTCGGCCGCGCCCGGCGCCCTCCGCGACGGCCTGCCGCCCGGCTGCCCGGCCCGTGCCCGACCGGACCGGCATCGGGGCGGTGCCCATCAGGGCCACGACACCGGGCGCCTCCGTCGCCGGGCGCGCGTCTCACCGCCCGCCCTCCCCCGGCGGAACCGGTCGAGGAACCGGGTGCGGGCCGGACGGGAGGGCCGATGAGAGGCCGGTTGGACGACCTCCGACCCTGACCCAGGCTCCGCCGCCGCCCGCGCCGCCGCTTCCCCCCACGTCGCCGCCCCTGCCGCCAGCGGTGGTTCCACCCTCACAGAAGAGCCCCCCGCTTCCGCCGTCCCCGATGGTTCCGGCTCCCGCCGGGCAGCCGACGGCGGGGGCGCCGAGAAAGGTCGCGCCGTCGGGAAAGGCTGGGCCGTCGGGAAAGGCTGCGCCGTCGGCAGAGACCGGGACCGGGCCGACAGGGCCCGCGGGCCGCCGCGGACCACCACCGGAACGGCCCACGGGTCCGCCGCCCCGGGTCGTACGGAAGGCGTCGCGCCGGACCGTACGGAAGGCCCGGCGTCGGACCGTACAGAAGGCTCGGCATCGAACCGTACGGAAGGCCAGGCGTCGGACCGTACAGAAGGCCTGGCGTCGGACCGTACGAAAGGCTCGGCCTCGATCCCCCGGCCGGTCGGGGCGGTCGGCGCGGCCGCGGCGGCCTCTCCCGGATACGGGGCCGGGCACGCGGCCCGCGCCTCGTCCAGGGCGAGCGCCAGGCTCAGCCGGTGCCAGAGGATCTCGTCCGGGTCGTCGGCGCGCGTGAGCCGCTCGGCGAGCTCCCGCGCGGCGGCGGGCACCGGCATTCCGGGCGGTGACGGCGGACGCAGCCGGTCGAGGTGGGCGCGTTCGTACGGATCGTCCACGACCTCGGCCACCTGGAGCGGGTCCAGCAGGGAGGCGACGGCCGAGGCCCGCGCCCACGGGTCGCCGGCGGCCCGGAGCAGCAGGGCGAGCCGCCGCGCCCGCCAGTTCCTCGGCCGCAGGTCCTCTCCCGCGGCCAGACGTTCACGGAGCTCCAGCGGCAGCCGCCCCGCGAGCAGCGCAGGGCAGGCGCGGCCGAAGTCGGCGACCTCCTCCGCCAAGTACGTCCACACCACCGCCCGGTAGCGGTTCAGCGAGAACCGCACCGGGCTGAGGTGGCCCGTCCGGACCAGCCTGGTGAACCGCTCCGGGGTGATCCCGAGGAGTGCGGCGGCCTCCCCGGTGCCCACCGCGCGCACCCGGTCGCGCAGGCCGGCGGGGAAGTCCGGCGCGGCCTTGAGGCGGTCGAGCTCGCACCGCTCGACCTTCCGCCGCCCGCCTTCCCCGGCCGGCACCGTCCGCACCAGGCCGAGCTGGGCCGCGAGCCGGAACTCGTCGCGCTTCAGATCCAGTTCCCGCGCGGCGTGCGCCGGCGTCACCGTGCGCGCCCCTGCGTCCGCCGTCCTCTCCCGACCGTCCACCGTCATCACGCGGCCCTCCCCCGTACGTCCGTACTCTCCGTGGCGCGGATCCGTCCGACCCGCCGAAGAGAACGTAACGCAGAGTGACGAAACCTGCACCACCTGTGGAAAACCGTCTGTGGACAACCCTTGCCAGCACACCGGCAATCGGCAGCACACCGGCAAGGAGCACGGCGAGGGACAGCGGAAGGGGAGACCGGGCAGAGTGACGGAGGACCGGGGCAGAGCGACGGAAGACCCGGGCAGAGCGTCAGAGCGGGCCGTCACCCGGATGGCCGGGCTGCCGCGCCTCCACTCCGAGGTGCTCGCCGACGCGGTTGACCAGCAGTGTCATCTCGTACGCCACCTGGCCGACGTCAGCCTCGGCCGCGCTCAGGACGCACAGGCAGCTGCCCTCGCCCGCGGCGGTCACGAAGAGCAGCGCCTCGTCGAACTCCACCATCGTCTGCCGCGCCCGGCCCGCCTCGAAGTGCCGGCCCGAGCCCCGGGCGAGGCTGTGCAGCCCGGAGGAGACGGCGGCCAGGTGCTCGGCGTCCTCGCGCGCAAGGCCGTTGCTCGCGCCCGTCACCAGGCCGTCGTTCGACAGCACCAGCGCGTGCCGTATGTGCCCGACCCGCTGTGTCAGGTCGTCCAGGAGCCAGTCCAGTCCCTTGTTCAACGCCATCAGTGGTCCTCCCCCTGTGTGGTGCGTCCCCGTCGACCCGGATTCCCGTGCTCCCCGTGCCACCGTGGTCCGCGTGTCGGCGCAAGCCTTACGCACTGTCGTGGACAGGGCAAGCACTGCACCACGCCCGCGTGTGCCTCAGGATGGGAGGCATGACGAGGATGACCGAGGAGCAGTGGCGGGCCTTCGTGTCCGCGGGCACCCGCACCGGCAAGCTGGCGACCGTCCGGGACGACGGCAGTCCCCACGTCGTGCCGATCTGGTTCGTGCTCGACGGCGACGACTTCGTGTTCAACACCGGCAAGACCACGGTGAAGGGCCGCAACCTCGCCCGCGACGGACGGGTCTCCCTGTGCGTCGACGACGACACCCCGCCGTTCTCCTTCGTCACGCTGTTCGGGCGCGCCGAACTCGGCGAGGAACCCGACGCGTTGCGCCACTGGGCCACCCGCATCGGCGCCCGTTACATGGGTGAGGACCGGGCGGAGGAGTTCGGCGAGCGCAACGCCGTCCCCGGCGAACTCCTCGTCCGGGTGAGGATCGACAAGGTGATCGCCGAAGCCGGCCTCGCGGACTGAGGACCCGCTCGGACCGGACACCCGGCCCGACCGCCCCCGCGGCCGGAGCGGACATCCGGTCCCGCGATCCCGTGGCCCCGCCCGCGGCCCGCTCAGCCGACGGTGTCGAGGAGCCGGGCGGTGTGCATCCGTCCGGCGTACTCGACCAGGCGGATCAGCACCTCCTTCCCGGAGTCCCGGTCGCGCGCGTCGCACAGGACGACGGGCGTGCCCCGGTCCAGGTCGAGCGCGCGGGAGACGTCGTGCGCGCCGTAGGTACGCGCGCCCGTGAAGCAGTTGACGGCGACCACGAAGGGGATCCGCCGGTGCTCGAAGTAGTCGACCGCCGGGAAGCAGTCCTCCAGGCGCCGGGTGTCGGCGAGGACGACCGCCCCGAGCGCGCCCTGGGACAGCTCGTCCCACAGGAACCAGAACCGGTCCTGGCCGGGCGTCCCGAACAGGTAGAGGGAGAGCCCGGAGCGGATCGTGATGCGGCCGAAGTCCATGGCGACGGTCGTGGTGGTCTTCCGGTCCACGCCGCCGGTGTCGTCGACGAACTCCCCGGCCCGGCTGAGTCGTTCCTCGGTGCGCAGGGGCCGGATCTCGCTGACCGCACCGACGAGGGTGGTCTTGCCGACGCCGAAACCCCCGGCGACGAGGATCTTCAGGGCGAGGGCGGTGCTGTCCGCGTCGTCGTCCGCACCGGTTCTCTCAGAGTGCTCGTAGGCCATCGATTACTTCCCTCAGGATTCTTTCGTCGGGGAGCCGCGCGGGCGGCACGGGCCGGCTGACACGTACGAAGCCCGATTCGAGGAGGTCGCCGAGGAGCACCCGGACGACTCCGACGGGCAGGTCGGCGTCGGCGGCGAGTTCGGCCACCGACTGGGTCTCGGCCCGGCACAGGGCGAGCAGGGACCGGTGCTCGGGGCCGAGGAGGGACTCCTCGGCCGGTCCGGGCGGATCGTCGTCCACGACGACGAGGGCGATGAGGTCGAACCGCACGTTGCCGGGCCCCGGTCTCGTCCGGCCGCCGGTCATCGCGTACGGGCGTACGAGCGGCCCGGCGTCGGAGTCGTACCACCGGTCGCCCGGCACGGACGGGCCGCCGCAGGTGCTGTCCTCGTTCACGGGGTTCTCCGGGTCAGCCGGCGGCCGGCGGGGTCACCGCGAGGCGCGGCGGGGTGTGCAGGTGCTCGCCGACGCGTTTGACGAGACGGGCCATCTCGTAGGCGACGAGGCCGATGTCGGCGTTGGCGGAGCTGAGGACGGCGAGGCAGGAGCCGTCCCCCGCGGCCGCCACGAAGAGGAAGCCGTCGTCCATCTCGACCATCGTCTGGCGCACCCCGCCGGTGCGGAACTGGCGGCCCGCGCCCTTGGCGAGGCTGTGGAAGCCGGAGGCGATGGCGGCGAGGTGCTCGGCGTCCTCGCGCCCGAGGCCGCTGGAGGCCCCGACGGCGAGTCCGTCGCCGGAGAGCACCACGGTGTGGCGGACCTCGCGGACCCGCGCCACGAGGTCGTCGAGGAGCCAGTCGAGTTCGCCGGAGCGGTGGTGGGAGGCCCTCTCGTGGTCGATCATGCGTCGTCTCCTTCGGGGTGAGGGGCGTGCAGGGGTGAGGGGCGTCCGCCGTCGTGGCCCGTGCCGAGCGGGCGCCTGTTGCCCGGGGCCGTGCCGCCGCCCCGCCGCCAGCTGTCCTGATAGGCCGTCATCCGTTCCCGGACCCGTTCCGGGGTACGGGCGTCCGTGCCGGGTGCGGCCGGTGCGGGGACCGGCTCCTGGGCCGGGGCCTCGCGCAGCTGCGGGACGAGGCTCGCCTGCCGTACGCGGCGGGGCAGTTCGCCGTCGGGATCGCCGGGAGCACGGGGAGTGCCGGGAGCACGGGGAGTGCCGGGAGCACCGGGGCCGTGGGCCGGTGCTCCGGTCGGCTGCTCCCGCTGTTCCTGCTGCTCCTGCTCTTCTCTCCGCTCCCGCATCGGCGGCGGTACGGAGGTGCCGCGGGGGCGCAGGGCGGTGACCCCGGCGGGCACCTGCCCGGATCCCGACCACGGTTCCGGCCTCGGCTCCGACCCGGATCCCGGCCTCTGTTCCGGCCTGGGTCCCGACCCGGATCCCGGCCTCTGTTCCGGTCCGGCTTCCGGCCGCGCCGTGAGCGCGGGAACTGCGGTCGGGCGCGACAGCGGTCGCGGGCGGGTGGGCGACGGGATCCGGGGCAGCGGCGTCCGGGACCCGTCCGGCTGCTGCGGCGGGCTTCCGTGCCGCCCGCTCCCCTGCGGTCGCGGAGCGGCCCGGTGCGCGTCCCCGGAGTGGGCGGGGCCGTTCCGCTCCTCGGAGGGGCGGGGCGTTCCCGGGGCGTCCACCGGCGTGCCGGGGCCCGGCGGCAGCGCGCCCTGGAGCACGTCGGTGGGGAGCAGCACGACGGCCGTCGTCCCGCCGTAGGGAGAGGGCCGCAGGTGGACCTTGACGTCGTGGCGGGAGGAGAGCCGGCTGACCACGAAGAGGCCGAGCCGGTCGCTGTCGAAGAGGTCGAGGTCCTCGGCACGGGCGATGCGGGCGTTGGCCTCGGCGAGGCTCTCCTTGCCCATGCCGAGACCCCGGTCCTCGACCTCCAGGACGTAGCCGTTGCCGACGTGTTCGCCGCTGACGCGCACCTTGGTGTGGGGCGGGGAGAACTGGGTGGCGTTCTCGACGAGTTCGGCCAGGAGGTGGGTGAGGTCGGCGACGGCGCCGCCGACGACGGCCGTCTCGGGGAGCCGCGGCACCTCCACGCGCGCGTAGTCCTCGATTTCGGAGACGGCGGCGCGGACGACGTCGGTGAGGGGGACGGGCCTGCGCCAGGCGCGGCCGGGGGCGGCGCCGGAGAGGATGATCAGGCTCTCCGCGTGGCGCCGCATGCGGGTGGTGAGGTGGTCGAGCCGGAAGAGGTCGTCGAGTTCGCCGGGGTCGTCCACGCGGCGCTCCATGGCGTCCAGGAGGTCGAGCTGGCGGTGGACGAGGACCTGGCTGCGGCGGGCGAGGTTGACGAAGACGCCGGAGACGCCGTCGGCGAGTTCGGCGCGTTCGACGGCGGCGGAGAGGGCCGCTCGGTGGACGGTGGCGAGGGCCTCGCCGACCTGTCCGATCTCGTCCGGGGAGTCGGGCCCGGCCGGTGCTTCGGCGCGGATGTCGATCTCCTCGCCCGCGCGCAGTCGGCGCATGGCGGCGGGGAGTTCGCGGCGCGCGATGCCGAGGGCGGTGTTGCGGAGGCCGACGAGTTCGACGACGAGGCCGCGCCCGATCCGTACGGAGACGAGGAGGGAGGCCACGACGGCCACGAGGCCGAAGACCACCGCGGCGCCGCCGGTGGTGAGGGCGCCGCCGGTGAAGGGGTCGGCGCGGTCGGCCGCACCGGTGCGCGCGCCGGTCTCGATCGCGGTGAGTCCGTCGCGCACGGCGGCGAGGTGGGCGTCCCAGTCGGTGGAGGTGACCGCCCGGGCGGCGGGGCGGCCGGGACTCGCGGCGCGGATCCGGTCCTCCGCGCGGGTGAGCCGGGTGTGGTCGGTGCCGGTGGCGAGCCGGGTCCACGCGGCGCGTTCGACGGCGGGCAGGTCGGCGGTGGCCGAGGCGACGAGGGCGCGCCGGGTCTCGACGGCTCCGGAGAAGGCGCGCAGCCGGTCGGCGGTGAACAGGCCGGTGAGGTGGGCGGAGCCGAGGAGGGCGTCCTCGCGGGACAGCATCTCGCCCGCCCGGCCGAATTCCAGGAGTACGCGCGCGTCGGCTCCCCGTTCGGCGTCCTGGATGCCCGTGAGGGCGCCGCCGACGGCGAAGGCGGCGGAGATCGCCCCGGTGTACTCCGTGTACACCTGGTCCCAGTCGGCCCGCCCGTCGGCCGCGGCGGTACGGAGCAGGGCGAGGCCCTCGACCGTGCCGACGAACGCGCTCACCCGGTCGGCGACCTCGCCGGGCAGATCCCCGGTGTCGCCGACGGTGTGGGTCTCGTCCAGGCGGAGCCGGTCGACGGCCTCGTCCGTGCGGCGCATCCGGTCCCTGAGCTCGGCGGCGCGGTGGGCGCCGGGGGCCGCGACCTGGCGTACGGCGGCGCGCCGTTCGGCCTGGAGCGCCGTGAGGGCGGCCGACACGGGCTCGCGGACCTCGGCGTCGACGCGCTGGAGCTGGCGGAGCCGGGCGACGTCCTGGGCGGTGGTGACGGTGGCGAAGCCCCAGAGGGCGAGGAGCGAGACGACCGGGACCATCAGGAGCGAGACGATCTTGGCGCGGACCGTACGGGGGCGCGGGCCGGAGCGCGTGGCGGGCCGGACTCGGTCGTCGCCGGAGACGGAACGCTCCCCGGAAGAAGCGGCCCAGGAGGGGGTGGCGGTCCCTGCGGGGGCGGAGGGCCCGGCGGCGTCCGGAGGCGCGGCCGACGCCCCGTCGTCCGCGCGGCCGGCCGCCGGGAAGGACCCGGGGGCGTGCTCCTCCGGCTCGTCGGCGGGCGGCCCCGCGTGTGCGCGCCGCCCGCGCGCGGCTGTCGGCGGTGCCGGTACCCCGGCGTCCTTGGTCCTGCGGGGAGTTCGCATGGCCTCCTCGTTCCGGCTGCGGCTGTCTCTGGTGCGGTGGGACGGACGGGGGGCGGCTCGACCGGGAGAAGTACCGGCTCAGTGCGTACGGGGGCGGACGACTCCGGCGGCTCGGGGGCCGGGAGGCGCGACGGCGTCCTCCGGATGCCCGTCCGGTGCGGCGGGGTGCCCCGCGGAGGCGTACGCGGCACGTTCCCCGGCCGTCGGGGAGAGGGCGACGAAGGCGGCGGTGACGAAGAGGTACGAGCCGAGGCCGACGGCGAGCGGGAAGACGAACTGCATGACCGTGGCGCCGGGAAGGGCGGCACCGGAGGGGGCGACCTCGACGCTCACCGCGAGCATGCCGGTGTAGTGCATGCTGCTGACGGCCGCGCCCATGACGAGCGAGGCGACGGCCACGGCCGCGGGCGCGTGAATGTGCAGGGCCGCCCACAGCGCCGCGGTGGCGGCGACGACGGCGATGAGGACGGAGAGTCCGACCAGCAGGGGGTCGTACCGGACCTGACCGTGGAGCCGGAGGGCGGCCATGCCCAGGTAGTGCATGCTCGCCACGCCGACGCCCGTGGTCAGTCCGCCGATCAGCAGGGAACGGACCCGGTCGCCCCCGTGGCCGACGACGAACACGCCGACGCCGACGACGCCCATCGCGACGACGAGGCCGAGGACAGTGAGGGGAACGTCGTAGCGGATGTCGGTGCCCCTCACGCCGAATCCGAGCATCGCCACGAAGTGCATCGTCCAGATGCCGCTGCCGATCGCGGAGGCGGCGGTGAGCAGCCAGTTCCGACGCGACCGGCCGGTCGCGTCGAGCGCCCGCACGGTGCAGCGCAGTCCGAGGGCGGCGCCGACGCAGGCCATCGCGTACGACAGCACGGGGGTAAGCCAGCCGAAGGCGGCGTGGTCCAGGTGTCCCATGGCTCAGGGACGCTAGTGCGCACCGAGGGGCGCACCGGGGGCGCATTTCGAAAGCTGATGGAATGTGACAGAGAGCTGTCCCCGAACGATCGCGCCGGGTTCGAACGCTCACCCAGAAAGCCCGCGCCGAACGTTCACCCCTCCGGGTGGCCTACGTGCCGGACCCTCACCCCTCCGGGTACGGGATCATGGGCGCATGAGCGATGACCCCACACGCGTCCGAGAGTTCTTCGGTGCCCGCGCCGCCGGCTGGGACAGCCGGTTCCCCGACGACGGCCCCGCGTACGCCGCCGCCGTGGCCGAGCTGGGCCTGCGTCCGGGCGACTCGGTCCTCGACGCGGGCTGCGGGACCGGCCGCGCGCTTCCACCGCTCCGCGCCGCCGTGGGCCCCTCCGGCACCGTCGCCGGGGTGGACCTCACCCCCGAGATGCTCGAACGGGCCGTCCGGGCCGGACGCGACGGTGCGGACGGCGGGGCGCTGCTGCTCGCCGACGTCGGCCGGCTGCCCGTCCGTGACGGCGCGCTCGACGCCGTCTTCGGCGCGGGGCTCGTCTCGCACCTCGCGGACCCCGCCGCCGGTCTGCGGGAGCTCGCCCGTGTCGTACGGCCCGGCGGCCGGCTCGCGCTGTTCCACCCGATCGGGCGGGCCGCCCTGGCGGCCCGGCACGGCCGCGCCCTCACCCCGGACGACCTGCGCGCCGAGCCCCGGCTGCGCCCCCTGCTCGCCGGGGCGGGCTGGCGGCTCGTCGAGTACGTCGACGAGGACGCGCGATACCTGGCCCTGGCCGTCCGCGAGGGCTGAGCCGCCGACGGCTCCTCCCTCGGCCCGGCCCGGGAGGGCGTGCGCCCCGTGACCGGATGCCGGACACCGACGCGCCCTTCTGCGCCGGCGCTTCACTGTCTACGGTGGAACCGCCGGGCAGCCGTGCCCGGGAAAGGCGGCGGGCCGTGACGCAGATACCGGAAAGACTCCGCAGGCTCCTTCCCTTCGCCCGGAGGCCGCCCGGGGCCGCCGCGCCGACGACGGCGCGCCCCGCCCGGCAGGGGCACAACCTCTTCGAGGCGGCGGCGGTGTACGTGGCCGCGTGCACCGAGGACGACCGGGCACGGGCGGAGGAGGCCGCGAACCGCGTCTCCCCCGACGCGCTCTCCTTCGGTGTGAACGAACTGGCCTGCCGGGCCCTCGTCGTCCTCGCCCGGCAGCGGAACGAGTCACCGCTCGCCGTGGCCCGCTCGCTGCTCGGCCTGCGGAACGAACCCGTGTGACGCCGGACGGGCACGGGCCTTCCGTCGCGGGGAAACCCTCGACGCGTGGGTTACTCACTGGTTAAGGTGCGCCGACGACCTGATGGGGAGGCTGCCGTGGCTGGGACGGACCCGATCGCCGAGGGCGACGGCGACGCCGACGCGTTGTTCGTGCTGACCGCGGCGCTGCTGACGCCCGCGCGCTTCCCGAGCGTGCTCGGGGACGACTATCCGGCGGCCTGCGCGGCCCTGGGGCTGGCGCCGCACCCGGAGGGGTACGGACTCGTCTTCGGCCAGGACGGTCTGGGGGCGCGGTGGACGGTGGTCGTCGACGACGTGTCGCTGGTCGCCGTGGCCATCTCCTCCTGGGACTGCGGCATGGCCTACGACCTGTCCCCGGACGAGCGGTCCGTGGTGGCCGGGCTGCCGGGCTGGCCGCTCCCCGTGGCGACCTCCGCCCCGGGGGTGCCGGCCCCGCACGACCCCGAGCCCGAGGAGGGCGACCCCGCTCCGCTGACCCCGCCGTCGGGTGACGAGTGGGGCCCGGCCCAGCGCCGTCTGGGCGCCGATCAGGTGGCCCTCCACTGGACCGCCTGGCGGTCCCGGATGGGCGACGACGGCACGTATGCGGAGAGCGCCGAGGACACGGAGACGGCGAAGGCGGAGGACACGGAGACCGCTCCCGCCGGAGCCGCCGGGAGCGACCCGTACGACGGCGTCAGGAGGGTCCTGGACGAGCTGCACGCCTATCTGGGGGAGCCGCCGCCGTTGGGGCGGGTGCGGTCGGCCCCCGACGCGGAGGCCGGCGCGCGGCTGCTGCGCGCGGACGGTCCCGGCTGGTCGTTCGTGGCGAAGGCCGACGACATGGCCTTCGTCCTGCTCGACGAGGTGCCGCGCGAGGTGCTGCCGGTGGCGCGCGGCGAGAGGCTCCCCGCGCTCCTCGAAGGCCTCGACGCGATGGCCGTGCGCCCGGTCTGAGCCGGCACCTCCTGGAGGCCCGCGGGGCTCAGGTCAGGGCGTGCCCGTACGCGGCGGCCAGGCCGTCGAGCTCCGGGTCGCCGTACGCCGCGCGCAGCGCCCCGAAGGCCACGACCTTGTCCTGCCCGAACCGGCTCACGGACACCGCGTAGGTCTCCGAGGTCAGGAACCTCGGCGGTGTGCTCTTGCTGTGGAACTTGTCCGCGTACATGACCATCCGCTCCTCCGGCGTGACCGCGAGGTAGTCGGCCGGCGGCAGCGGCAGCCCTTGCGCGAGCACGTCCTCCTTGGTCAGTCCGACGCCCGTGTGGCACGAGCAGAACCGGCACACGGCCTCCGGCAGTCCCTCGGCCGCCAGGAGCTCGTGTCCCAGGATCCCGTGCCGGATGTAGTTCCGGCCGTCGAGCCGCCCCTCGGCGTCGTACAGGCGGTACACCCCGATGTCGTGGAGCAGGCACCCCGCGCGCACGAGCTCCGGATCGAGGTTCTCGCCCGAGCGCGGGAGCAGGCGCTCGGCGATCCGCCACACGATCTCGCAGTGGGTGAAGACGCGCTCGAAGGCCTCCTCATGAGGAGCGTGTTTCCTGTGCAGCGCGCGGATCTCGTCCACCGAGGGAATGTCCATCCCCGCAGCCTAATGAGCCGGGTACGCGACGGCTCCGGGCCCCCGGTCCGGGGAGCGCCCCATAGGACGACGGTCCGAGATGTGGTCTCCGACCATGGTCCGGCGGACGGGGCGCGCCGCACGATGTGGCGCCACTTCACTTCTCCGCCGTCCCACCGGAGGCCCATCATGCGCCTGTTCCCGGGCGTCTCCCTGTTCGCCGCGTTCCTGGCGGGGGTCACCGTCCTCGCCCCCGCGTCCCCCGCCGGGGCCGAGTCGGGGGCCTCCGCGCACTGCGCGGGCCGGCACCGGCTCCACGTGCCGGGCGCCGAGCACCAGCGGTCCGCCTGTCTGGACGACCTGACGACCGCGGGGCTCGCGGGCACGCCGTACACCGACATGGCGGACCAGGCCGGTCTCGCCGCGAAGGGGACCCGGAACCCCTCGGGGGTGCCGGGCGTCCAGATCGACGGCTACTTCCCGGACGACTCGCGGCTCAACGCCACGCACGGCTGGGCCCACGACGCCCAGTTCGTCATCCGGCTGCCGGACCGCTGGAACGGCGGCCTCGTCGTCACCGGCGCGCCCGGCACCCGCCGCCAGTACTCCACGGACGCCCTCATCTCCGACCAGGTGCTCGCCCGGGGCTTCGCCTACGCCTCGACCGACAAGGGCAACACCGGCCCGGACTTCTTCACCGACGGGCGGAGGCCCGGCGACGCGGTCGCCGAGTGGAACCGCCGGGTGACCGAGCTGACGCTCGCCGCGAAGAAGGCCGTGCGGCAGCGGTACGGGCGGTCCCCGGAGCACACGTACATGACCGGCATCTCCAACGCCGGCTACCTGACGCGCTGGCAGCTGGAGAACCGGCCCGAGCTGTACGACGGCGGGGTCGACTGGGAGGGCGTGCTGTGGACCGCGCGCGGTCCCAACCTCCTGACGAGCCTGCCCGTCACCGTGGCGCGCTCCCTGGGGCGGGCCACCGACGAGGAGCTGATCGGGGCCGGGTTCGCGCCGGGTTCGCGCTTCCTGTGGCCGTACCACGAGCAGGCGTACTGGGGGCTGACGCAGAAGATCTTCCGGGCCGAGTTCGACCCCTCGTACGACCCGGCCTGCCCCGGCTCCACCGCCGGCCGCACCGTGGAGGAGATCTTCGCGCCCTGCGCCTCGGACGCGTCGTACGACTACGCCTCCCGGCCGGCGTCCGTCCACCGCGCCGTCGCGAAGGTCGCGCTCACGGGGCGGATCGGCAAGCCGCTCATCACGCTCCACGGAGACCTGGACGCCCTGCTGCCCATCGCCACCGACTCCGACGTGTACGCGCGGATGGTCGACGACCGGGGGCGGGGCCGACTGCACCGGTACTACACGGTGCAGGGCGGGACGCACACCGACGGCCTGTACGACACGTATCCGGACCGGTTGCGGCCGATCCTGCCGTGCTACCGCTCGGCGTTCGACGCGCTGACGCGCTGGGTCGAGGAGGGCGCGGCGCCGCCCGCGGACCGCACGATCGCGCGGCCGGCGGGCGGTGACGTGGTGAACTCCTGCACGCTGACGGGGTGAGCGTCCCGGGCGCCAGGGGCGGTACGGCCCCTCCGGCGCCCGGCCCCGGCCCCGGTCCCGTTCAGTCGCGCAGGGACGCGCCCACCTCGCGCAGGTGCCCGAGTGCCTGGCGGTAGGAGTCCACGAAGCCGGTCTCCGTGTACGGGACGCCGAGCGCGGCGCAGTGGGCCCGTACGGCAGGCCGGGCGAGCCGGAGGTTCGGGCGCGGCATGCTGGGGAAGAGGTGGTGCTCGACCTGGTAGTTGAGGCCGCCGAGGAACCAGTCGGTCAGGGCGCCGCCGCGGATGTTGCGCGAGGTGAGCACCTGGCGGCGCAGATGGCCCCAGTCGTCGCC
Organism: Streptomyces sp. NPDC055632; assembly: GCF_053618675.1. Classification (NCBI taxonomy): domain Bacteria; kingdom Bacillati; phylum Actinomycetota; class Actinomycetes; order Kitasatosporales; family Streptomycetaceae; genus Streptomyces; species Streptomyces sp. NPDC055632. The sequence continues at coordinate 64,506 of NZ_JBSHHY010000012.1, forward strand.
GTCCTCGTGCTCGTCCGGCCGGTCCATGCCCTTGTGGTTGGGGGCGAAGGCCATGCCCAGGTGGACGCCGAGGAGCATCTGGTGGAGCAGGGCGAAGACCAGGGCCTGGGCGGGGGTGAGGAGGGCGAGGAGCAGGGTCGCGTACCCGGCGAAGTGGGCGAGGAGGAGGCCGCCCTCGACGAGCCGCTCGCGCCGGGTGCGGCAGGGGCCGTCCTTCGCGAGCAGGGCCCTGATCCCGTACGCCTTGAGCGCGATGCCCTCCAGGGTCGTCAGCGGGAAGAACAGCCCGGCCTGGTGGCGGGTGAGGAAGCCGCGCAGGCCCGTGCGGCCCGCCGTCTGGTGCTCGGCGAAGACGAGGACGTCGGCCGCGACGTCCGGGTCCTTGTCGAGGTGGTTGGGGTTCGCGTGGTGCCGGTTGTGCTTGTCGTTCCACCACTCCTTGCTCATGCCGAGGAGGAGATTGGCGTGGACGAGCTGGACGGCGCGGCTCACCCTGCGGTCGGCGGTGATCTGGGCGTGCCCGGCGTCGTGGCCGACGAAGGCGGCGCGGGTGGAGAGCAGGGCGAGGGGGACGGCGAGCGGGAGCGCCCACCAGGAGGGGCCGACGAGGGCGAGTCCGGCCACCACGGCGGCGATGCCGAGGAGGTTGAGGGCGATGACGCGGGCGTACCAGCCGGGGCGGTGTTCGAGGAGGCCCTGTTCCCTGACCGTCCGCAGGAGCGGGGTGAACTCGCTGCCGCCCCTGGCGGGGGCGGGCGCCGCGGGGGGTGCGGCGGCCGGGGGCAGGACGGTGGCCTGGGACATGGCGGGCTCCGGTTTCTGTCGGTCGGTGGGGCGGTTCGCGGGGGCCGGCCGGTGAGGGGGCCGGCGGGCGAACGGTGGGTGCTCGGTGGGCAGTCGGCGGGTGCTCGGTGGGTGCTCGGCGAGTGCTCGGTGGGTGCCCACTGAACGTACGGACGCGTGGCCTCGTGGAGCCATGGCGTCACCACCCGGCCCGGTCGGGGGGTGCGCCAGGGGGCCGGGGTGGGGAGAGCCCCACCCCGGAAGGAGCCTCCGGGGAGGGCGTTCGGCCTGTGGCGCGGATCACCCCGGACGGGGGCGCGCCAGGGCGTTCGGTGGGGTACTCTCGGCCGCTCGGTACAAGTAGTCAAATTTGAGGAATGTGTTGTCGCTGTCGCACGGACCCGATGATCCGACCCGCGAACCCGCCAGGAAAATCTCCCGCCACTCCGCCGTCTTCCTCCCCGCCGATCCGCCCCGCGCCGGACGGATCGCCTTCTGGTCACCGGACGGCGAGCCGCTGCCGGACTCCCCCGGCGCTCCCTCGGCCGCCGAACTCACGGTCGTGGACGGCGACTCCCTCCGGCCCGTGACCGTCCCCGCCCGGACCCTCTCCGTACGGGACGCCCTGCCGCTGCTCGTCCGCGCCCGGTTCTCGGACGCCGCGTCCCCCTCGGCCGCCTTCTGGGGCGCCGCCGCGCTGCTCGCCCTCGACCTCGTGGCGCGTGGTCTGCTCCTGCCCGGCCTCACGCCCGGGGACCACGACGCGTGGCGGGCCGGACCGCTCGGCCCCGAGGACCTGGGGAAGCTCCGTACGCTCGCCGCGTCGATGCCGCCCACGGCCCACGCCGTCCCCCTCCCCGCCGCCTCTCCCGACGCTCCGCCCCTGCTGCCCGAACCGGAGGCGCTGCTCCGGGCCTTCGCCGACGCCGTCGCGGACACCCTGCCGCGCACCCCGGCGGCTCCGGCGGCGGCCGGCGGGCCCGCCTTCGCGGCCGAGGCGCCGGGGACGTTTCCCGAGCAACGGGCGTGGGCGGCCGACGTGGCCGCCGTGCACGACGCGGGCGTCCGCCTTTCGCTCCGCCTCGAACTGCCCGGTTTCACCGCCGCGTCGCGGGAGGCCCCCGGGTTCCGGGCGGTGCTCCAGCTGCACGGCGTCGCCGATCCGGCCCTGGTCGCGGACGCGGCCGAGGTGTGGTCGGGCTCCGGGCCGGTCGGGGCGGCGTTCGGCCCCCGCGCCCGCATGGACGCCCTGCTCGCCCTCCGGCGCGCCGCCCGCGCCTGGCCCCCGCTCTCCCCGCTCCTGTCGGCGGCCGTGCCCGACACGGTCGAACTGGCCGACGAGGAGGTCGCGGAACTCCTGGGCCCGGCGGCCGACGCCCTCGCGGCCCTGGGCGTCCGGGTCCACTGGCCGCGCGAACTCTCCGACCGGCTGACGGCCCGGGTGGAGATCGGCCCGCACACGTCCGGAGCCGGTACCGACACAGATACCGGCGCTACCCATACCGACGTCCACGCCAACGCCGACTTCCACGCCGACGCAGGCACCGACTTCCACGCCGACGCCGGCACCGGCACCGATGCCGGCGCCGACACCCGTACCGGCGCGGGTGCCTCCTCCCTGCCCTCGCTCCTCGGAGCCGACTCCCTCCTCGCCTTCAACTGGCGCTTCGCCGTCGGCGACCACGAGCTGACCCGCGCCGAGCTGGACCGGCTCGCCGAGACCGGGCGGCCCCTCGTGCGGCTGCGCGACAAGTGGGTCCTCGTCGATCCGGCCGAGGTGCGCCGCGCCAGGACCCATCAGGACCGCAAGGTCACTCCGGTGGACGCGCTCTCGGCCGTCCTCACCGGGACGACCGAGGTCGACGGGCGGACCGTCGAGGTGGCCGCGACCGGCCCGCTGGAGCGGCTGCGGGAGCGGCTCGCGAACCCCGAGGGCGACCGGCCCGAGGTGGCCCAGCCCGCCGCGCTCGCCGCGACCCTGCGCGACTACCAGCTGCGCGGGCTCGACTGGCTGCACCGGATGACCTCGCTCGGTCTCGGCGGCTGCCTCGCCGACGACATGGGCCTCGGCAAGACGATCACCCTCATCGCCCTGCACCTGCACCGGCAGACCGATCCGGCGTCGGCGGGCCCCACCCTCGTCGTCTGTCCGACCTCCCTCATGGGCAACTGGCAGCGGGAGGTCGAGAAGTTCGCGCCCGGCACGCCGGTGCGCCGTTTCCACGGCGCCGCCCGCGACCTGGAGGGGCTCCCCGACGGCGGCTTCGTCCTCACCACGTACGGCACCATGCGGCTCGACGCCGAGCGGCTCGCCGAGCGGGACTGGGGGCTCGTCGTCGCGGACGAGGCCCAGCACGTCAAGAACCCGTACTCGGCGACGGCCCGCCGGCTGCGGACCATCGGGGCACGCGCACGCGTGGCGCTGTCCGGCACGCCGGTGGAGAACAACCTCTCCGAGCTGTGGGCGATCCTCGACTGGACCACGCCGGGGCTGCTCGGCGGCCTGGGGGCCTTCCGCGCCCGGTTCGCCACCGCCGTCGAGGGCGGCCGCGACCCGGCCGCCGCCGCGCGCCTGGCCGCGCTCGTCCGGCCGTTCCTGCTGCGCCGCCGCAAGTCGGACCCCGGCATCGCGCCCGAGCTCCCGCCGAAGACGGAGACCGACCGGAGCGTGTCGCTGACGCCGGAACAGGCCGGTCTGTACGAGGCGGTGGTGCGGGAGACACTGGCGGCGATCTCCGAGGCCGACGGCATGGCGCGCCGCGGTCTCGTCGTGAAGCTCCTGACGGGGCTCAAGCAGATCTGCAACCACCCGGCCCAGTACCTCAAGGAGGAGCGGCCGGAGATCGAGGGGCGGTCGGGCAAGCTGGAGCTGCTCGACGAACTCCTCGACACGATCCTCGCCGAGGGCGCGTGCACCCTGGTCTTCACCCAGTACGTGGGGATGGCCCGGCTCCTGGAGGCGCACCTCGCGGCGCGGGGCGTGCGGACGCAGTTCCTGCACGGCGGCACGCCGGTCGCGGAGCGGGAGGCGATGGTCGCCCGCTTCCAGAACGGGGAGGTGCCGGTCTTCCTGCTCTCCCTGAAGGCCGCGGGGACGGGGCTCAACCTCACCCGCGCCGAGCACGTCGTGCACTACGACCGCTGGTGGAACCCGGCGGTGGAGGCGCAGGCCACCGACCGCGCGTACCGGATCGGGCAGGACCGGCCGGTGCAGGTCCACCGGCTGATCGCCGAGGGGACGATCGAGGACCGGATCGCCGCGATGCTCGACCGCAAGCGGGAGCTCGCGGACAGCGTCCTCGGCACCGCCGGGGACCTGCCGCCGGAGCTGACCGAACTGACCGATGACGAACTGGCGGAGCTGGTGCGACTGCGAGGGGACGGACGATGAGCGGGTACGGACACGGGGACGGCGAGCGGACGTTCGCGGCGCTGCCGCCGGCCCGGGGCGGGGCGTTCACCCGGACCTGGTGGGGCCAGGTGTGGCTCAAGGCCCTGGAGGACACCGCGCTCGACGGGCAGCAGCTCAAGGCGGGACGGCGCCACGCGCGCGCGGGGGCGGTGGGCGCCGTGTCGGTGCGGCCCGGCCGGATCACCGCGGTGGTCAAGGACCGGGACGGCACGGCGCACCGGAGCGACGTGCTGGTGCGGGAGTTCTCCGAGGAGGAGTGGGAGCGGCTGCTCGACCTGACGGTGGACAGCGCGGGCCACATCGCGGCGCTCCTCGACCGCGAGATGCCGCCGCACCTGGTGGAGGACGCGGCGGCGGCCGGGCTCGACCTGCTGCCGGGCATCGGCGACCTCGATCCGGAGTGCGGCTGCGAGGCCTGGGACCACTGCCCGCACACGGCGGCGCTCTGCTACCAGGTGGCGCGCCTCCTGGACGAGGACCCCTTCGTCCTGCTCCTGATGCGCGGGCGCGGCGAGCGCACCCTCCTCGACCAGCTCCAGGAGCGCAGCGCCTCGCGCGCCGCCGCTCCCCCGGCGCGCGACGGGGACGACGGGGACGACGGCGACGGCTCTCCCGGGGACGTCGGCGGGATGCCTGGCGTGTCGGCCGAGGAGGCGTACGCGTCGGCGTTCCTGCTGCCGCCGCTGCCCGGCCCTCCGGTCGCCCCGGCCGCGCCGGGCCGGGCCCCGTCCCTGGACACGGACACCGAGCCGGAGCCGGGGGTGGACCCGGCGGCCCTCGAATTCCTGGCGGCGGACGCGGTGGGCCGCGCGCACCGGCTGCTGGTCGAGGCGCTGGGGTCGGACGGGGAGGCGCCGGGGTTCGCGGAGGCGGGACTGACGGGCGCTCAGGACGCCGTGCGGCTCGCCGCGGGTTCCCCCGCTCCGTGGATCGCGGCGCGGCTCACCGCCGGTTCGGGCCGGTCGCGGGCGGAGATGGACCTGGCCACGCGCGCGTGGCGGTTCGGGGGCGCCGCCGCCCTCGCCGTACTGGAGGAGGAGTGGGCGCCGGACGCCGAGGCGCTGGCACGCGCCGGAGTGCGGCTCGCGGAGGCCTGGGAGGACGACGAGCGGCCGGTCCTGCGGCGGGCGGGCGGCGCGCGGTGGACGGCCGTGGGCGCGGAGGCGCAGCTGCGACTCGGCGAGGACGGCCGCTGGTGGCCGTACCTCAAGTCGGTGGGCCGCTGGGTTCCGGCGGGTCCGCCGGACCGGGACCCGGCGGCGGCCCTGGCGACGGCCTCGGCAGCGGGCGCGGTCTGAGGCGGGCACCGTTTCAGGCGGGCGCGGTCTGAGGCGGTGGGCGGGCGGCATCCGCGCCGGCGCGCTACCTGAGCCGGTGGCTGATCGTGCCGCCGGCGGCGGAGGAGGAGGCGACCAGGCTGCAGGCGGCGGTGTCCGAGCCGAGGAGGTGGCTCGTCCGGTACGGGTACTGGACGAAGGTCGTCCAGCGCGTGCCGAGCGGCTGTCGGGCGGCCTTGCGGCGCAGCGGCTCGCGGCAGAGTTCCGTGGCCGCCTCGCGCACCGCCCGGTCCGTGGCGTAGCGGCCGGTCAGCCGGGGGCGGGAGACGAGTTCGGCGGAGTGCGGCGTGTCGCAGGGGCGCCGGACGACGGTGCCCGGAGCGTCGCGGTCGATGTCGAAGCAGTCGCCCACGCGCAGTGCCTCGAAGGAGACGGGCCGCCCGGAGCGCCGTTCGCCCTTCGGGGTGCGGGAGGGGGTCGGGGCGGTGCTCGCGGAGGGGGTGCTCCCGGTCCGGGACGGCACGGGTGACGCGTCCGTGCGCGGGGTCCGGTCTCCGGGCTCCGTACGGGTCGGCGTGCCGCCCCGCGTGGCCGCGGTCGTCGGCGCGCCGTCCCGTGTCGTGCCGGGTTCCGGCGTGTCGGTGCTCCCGGCGCCGGACGCGCCCGGCGACGGGCTGCCGGTCGCGGGAGGGGCGGTGTCCGTGCCGGTGTCCTCGGTGACGACGGGGGACGGCGCGCTCATCGGGTTCCCGTCGTCCTCCCCGCCCCGGACGGACAGGAAGGCGGTCGCCACCACGGCGGCCGCGAGCAGCGGCACGAGCGGTGTGCCGAACCAGCGGGCGCGGCGCGCCGCCGGCCGGTGGTCGCGGCCCCGGCGTTCCCCGTCGGCCGGGCGTCGTCCGTACAGCATCGTGACGACCGCCGAACGCGCGCCCTGCCGCCTTCCCGTCATGGCCGTCCTACAGTCCCAGCTGGCGCTCGGCGCCCTCGACCGTCTGGGCGAGGAGCACGGCGATGGTCATGGGGCCGACACCGCCGGGGACCGGGGTGATGAGGGAGGCGCGCTCGGCGGCCGACGCGAAGTCGACGTCGCCGATGTTGCCCGGGTTGTAGCCGGCGTCGACGACGACGGCGCCGGGCTTGATGTCCTCGCCCTTGATGAAGTTCGGCCTGCCGACGGCGGCGACGAGGACGTCGGCCTCGCGGACGACCGAGGAGAGCTCCCGGGTGCGGGAGTGGCAGTAGGTGACGGTGGCGTCGCGGCCGAGGAGGAGCAGGCCGGCCGGCTTGCCGAGGATGGCGCTGCGGCCCACCACGACGGCCCGCTTGCCGCTCAGTTCGACGTCGTACGCGTCGAGGAGGCGCATGATGCCGCCGGGGGTGCAGGAGACGAAGCCGGGGAGGCCGAAGCCCATGGCGGCGAAGGAGGCCGTGGTCACGCCGTCGACGTCCTTCTCCGGGGCGATGGCCTCGAAGGCGGCGCGCTCGTCGATGTGGGGGCCGACCGGGTGCTGGAGGAGGATGCCGTGGACCTCGGGGTCCAGGGAGAGGGCGGTGATCGCGGCGACGAGTTCCTCGGTCGTCGTGGTGGCGGGCAGCTCGACGTGCCTGGAGCGGATCCCGGCCTTCGCGCAACGGTTCTGCTTCATCTTCACGTACGTCACGGAGGCGGGGTCCTCGCCGACCAGGACGGTCGCGAGACAGGGGGTGACGCCGGTGCGGCGGGTGACCTCGGCGGCGCGGGCGGCGGTCTCCTCGACCGTGCGGCGGGCGAGGGCCGTACCGTCCATGAGGGCGGCGGTGCTGGTGGACATGGCAACTCCTGGGCGTCGTCTCTGACCGGTGGTTCGCCCAGGCGCACGGCATTCGGCACGGCCGCGCCGGTGGGCGCTCCGCCGGGCCGCTCCACGGTGGTGATCCACCTCAAGCGCCAGTCACGGCCCGGGCCCCACTCTACGTGAGGGGCCGGGGGCGAGTCTCGGACAGGTCCGGGTCGGGCTCCGGGGGCGGTGGCCGCTCGCGCGGGACGAATCGTCCCTGACCGTCCCGGGCCCCACCGCGACCGGCCGCCGGTCGGGTCCCGGCCGTTCGGATCCGGATTCGATCCCCTTGTTATTCCTGGCAGTTAGTGATCAATTCAAGTACTCTTCGATCGCGCCGGGGGGCGTCGGTGGCACCCGGGCCCAATGCCCAGGGGGTGCACGTGTTCCACGCCGCAGTGCTCGACCTTCCGTTCCCGCCGCACAGCCATCCGGACCGGGAGCCCGCCGCCCGGCTCCACCGGGAGTGGCTGCGGCGTCACGAAGGGCTCGCCGGGGCCGTCGACCGGGCGGTGTACGAACGGTGGGAGGTGCCCCGGCTCGCGGCGTTCACCAGTCCCGACTGCGCCACCGGCGACCTCGCCCTCGCCGCGGACCTGCTCGGTTTCTACTTCCTCTTCGACGACGGTTTCGACACCGGTCTCGGCCGGGCCCCCGCGCGGGTGGCGGAGGTCTGCACCCGATTGACGGCCCTCCTGCACGGGGACGGCCCCGAGCCCGGCGCCCGCACCCCCGTCGAGCGGGCCTTCGCCGACCTCTGGGAGCGCAGTGCGCGCGGCATGTCCGCCCGGTGGCGGGCCAGGAGCGCCTACAACTGGGAGTGGTACTTCGCCTGCCATCCGGCGGAGGCCGCCGGCCGGCTCTCCGGGCGGCTCCCGGACCGGGAGGGCTATCTGGCGCTCCGCCGGGGCACGGCCGCCATGGAGACGCTCTTCGACATGGTCGAGCGGCTCAACCGGTTCGAGGTGCCGCAGGAGGTGCTGCACCATCCGACCTTCCGCCTGATGCGCCAACTGGCGGCCGACATACCGTCGTTCACCAATGACGTGCACTCGTACGCGCAGGAGCTCGCCCGGGGTGACGTCGCCAACATGGTGATGATCGTCCGCGAGGAGATCGGCGGCACTCCCGAGGAGGCGGCCGCCCAGGTGATGCGAGAGGCCCAGGCGATGGTCGACCGCTTCGTGGAGCTGTCCGCCCGGGTCCCCGGGATCTGCGATCTCCTCGGTCTCTCCCCGGCCGGGAACGAGGCCGCCCGCCGGTACGTCGACGGCCTCTCCTCCTGGATCGCCGGCTATCACCGCTGGGAGGTCGACACCGGCCGCTACGGCAACTGAGAACGCCCCGCACGCGTATGCGTGCGGGGCGTCCGGATCACGGCCGGCGGATCAGACGTCGCGCCACTTCGCCTGGCCGAAGGAGAAGATCCCGAAGAGGACGAGTCCGACGGCCACGGCGACCAGCAGCCACGGTCCGGCGGGGGTCTGCGCGAACGAGCGGATCGCGTCGTCCATGCCCTTGGCCTCGTTCGGGTCGAACTCGATCGCCGCCTTCAGGCCGAAGAAACCGATGGCCGCGAAGACGAGCCCGCGTCCGACGCCTCCGACGATGCCGGTCACGTCCATGAAGCGCCGCTCCTTCTCGGACATCGTGGCCCACTTCAGGCGCTTGCGGTACTTCCGCATCACGGCCCGGCCGCCCATCCACAGCCCCGCGCCCAGGAAGCCCACCGCCGCCGCGCCGACCAGCCACTGTCCCGCCGGCAGGTCGAGGAGACGTCCGGTGATGTCGTGGCTCTGCCGGTCGGTCGAGCCGGCGCCACTGTCCCGGTTGCCCGTCGCGAAGGACAGGACGAAGAAGGCCGAGACGGCGTAGAAGACGAACCGGGCGGCGGACACGGCCCGCTTGGCCGGCTTGTCGCCCTTCGGACCGGCGCTGCCGAACAGGGCCTCCGAGAGCCGCCACAGCGCCATCCCGACGAGTCCGATGCCGAGGGCCCAGAGCATCACCGCTCCGAACGGCGTCTCGGCGACCTGCGCGAGGGCTCCTCCCTTGTCGGCCTGTTCGCCCGTGCCCGTCAGCCCGATGCGTACGGCCAGGACTCCTATGAGCAGATACAGAACTCCACGGGCGACGAAGCCCGCCCGGGCACCCGCCCTTACCACGTCCCCACGGGCCGCTCTTCTCGCGACGGCCGTGGTCGACCCCCCTGCGCTCATGCCCCTTCACCCCTTCCCGGATCGGAATGACCGGGTGCCCCGTCTTCTCCGTTCGAACCCTCGCGGGACGTTCGAACACCGACCGGCGCGCCGCGCGGGCCGGCGCGGACCACCGTTTGCGCCGCTCCGGCGCCCGGCGGAGACTGGGCGGGATCAGGGGGCGATCCGGAGAGGGCCTGGACGACATGGGCGCATACGCTGACCTTCCCGGGGTCAGGACCTGGTACGAGACCGAGGGCGAGGGCGACCCGCTGGTCCTGCTGCACGGCGGCTTCTGCACCAACGAGACGTGGGGCGCCCAGCGTCCCGACCTCGCCGGCGCGTACCGGCTCTTCCTGCCCGAGCGGCGCTCGCACGGGCACACCCCCGACGTGGCCGGGCCGCTGTCGTACCGGGACATGGCGGACGACACGGTGGCGTTCCTGGAGCGGGTGGTCGGCGGTCCGGCACATCTGGTCGGATGGAGCGACGGCGCCGTCGTCGCGCTGCTCGTCGCCGCCGCCCGGCCCGACCTGGTCCGCAAGGTCGTCGCGATCGGGGCGAACTTCCGCCCCGGCCCCGAGTGCTTCGTCGAACCGGCGATGCTCGACGCGATGACGCCCGACAGTCCGGACATGGAGTTCTTCCGCGAGATGTACGCGGCCGTCACGCCGGACGGCGCGGACCACTGGCCGGTGGTGGCGACGAAGGTGGTCGACATGTGGCGGACCCAGCCGACGCTCTCCCCCGAGGACCTGGGGCGCGTGCGGGCGCCCACCCTGGTCGTGGTCGGCGACGACGACCTGATGACGCTCGAACACACCGCCGCCCTCTACCGCGCGATCCCGGGGGCACGGCTGGCCGTGGTGCCCGGGGCGTCCCACCTGGTGCCGCTGGAACAGCCGGACCGGGTCAACCGGATGATCCTCGACCACCTGGCACAGGACGCGCCCGCCGAGACGATGATGCCGGTCCTGCGCGCCGCGCCCGCGGCCCCGGACGGCGCCCCCGGCTGATCGCGGGCGGAGCCGTACCGGGCGGGCTACGCTCGTGGCCATGGCTGGCGACGGTGAGTACGAACGCGACCGGAACTACATCACGACACGGATCACGGCCGACGGCCGGGACGGCTTTCCCGTGGAGCCGGGGCGCTACCGGCTGATCATCGCCCGCGCGTGCCCGTGGGCGAACCGCGCCTCGATCGTCCGGCGCCTCATGGGTCTGGAGGACGTCCTGTCGATGGGCATCGCCGGGCCCGTGCACGACGAGCGCAGCTGGTCCTTCCACCTGGACCCGGACGGCAGGGACCCGGTCCTCGGCATCGAACGGCTCCAGGAGGCGTTCTTCCGGCGGGACCCCGACTACGCGCGCGGGATCACCGTGCCCGCGATCGTCGACGTCCCCACCGGCGCGGTGGTGACCAACGACTTCGCGCGGATCACGCTCGATCTGGGCAGCCAGTGGACGGCCCATCAGAGGGAGGGCGCACCGGAGCTCTACCCGGAGAAGTGGCGCGACGAGATCGACGACGTGGCCGAGAAGGTGTACCGGGACGTCAACAACGGTGTCTACAAGTGCGGTTTCGCGAGCGGCCAGGAGGCCTACGACAAGGCGTACCGGAGGCTGTGGGACCGGCTGGAATGGCTGGAGGAGCGGCTTGGGAACCGGCGCTATCTGGTCGGGGACACCCTCACGGAGGCCGACGTCCGCCTCTTCACGACCCTCGTGCGGTTCGACGCCGTCTACCACGGCCACTTCAAGTGCAACCGGCGGAAGCTGACCGAACTCCCGGCGCTGTGGGGCTATGCGCGGGACCTGTTCCAGACGCCCGGTTTCGGCGACACCATCGACTTCGAGCAGATCAAGACGCACTACTACGTCGTCCACCGCGACATCAACCCGACCGGGATCGTCCCGCTGGGACCGGACACCCGGAACTGGCTCTCGGCGCACGGCCGGGAGGAGCTGGGCGGGCGTCCGTTCGGCGACGGCACGCCGCCCGGGCCACCGCCCGCGGCCGAGCGGGTGCCGCCGCTCGGCGCGGGCTGAGCTCCTCCCCGTCGGGCGCGGCCCCGTCTCGTACACGCGTCGGCCCCCACCCTGCGACAGGGTGGGGGCCGACGCACGCGACCGCTCAGGTCACCGGTTCGGGACCGGGGCCCGGCGCGGGCAGCGGGCCGGGCTGGGGGAAGGGGTCCGGGGGCGGCGTCGGGGCCGGCGGGTCCGGTTCCGGCTGGGGCGGGGCGGGCGGAACGGGGTCCGGGCCGCCGGGCCCGGGAGCCGGCCCCGGGAGCGGTCCCGGTCCGGGAGCGGGGCCCGGCCCGGGCGGGGGCGTGGGGCTCGGAGGGACGGGATCGTTCGGGGGCGTGCTCATGAACCCTCCTGACGGTTCTCCGTGGTCTCGCTGTCGACCCGCGCCTACCCGCGTCCGGAGCGATCACTCGCCCCCCGGGGTCCGGTCGTGTCCTCCCGCCGCGTCCGGCCGTGCTCCCCCGCCGCGCCCGCGCGGGTGCCACTCGGTGAGCAGGATGGTGGCGTCGTCGCGCAGTTTGTGGCTCTGGTGTTGCCGCAGGCCCTGGATCAGGCGGCGGAGGGCCTCGGGGGCGGGGGCGCCGGCCGCCGTGGCGCGGATGACGGTGTCGGCCAGCCGTTCTTCGCCGTAGAAGTCCCCTCCGGGCGAGCGCGCCTCGGTGACGCCGTCGCTGTAGAGGAGGATCCGGTCGCCCGGCTGGAGGCGCTCGGTGTGCTCGGTGGGCGGCGCGTCCCTGAGGAACCCCCAGCCGAGGGGCAGGTCGGGCTCCCGTTCGAGGACCTGCGGGAGCACCCTGCCGTGGCGGATCAGCAGGGGTGGCGGATGCCCGCAGTTGATCCAGGTCAGCCGTCCGTCGGAGGTGTCCAGATGGGCGACGACGGCGGTCATGAGGCGGTCGGTGAACCAGGTGTCCAGGATCTCGTCGATCGAGGTGACGATGTCGGTCAGCGAACCCCCGGAGCGGCGGGCGGCCCGGCAGGCGGCGAGTCCGGCAGCGCTGGCCCCGCCGGAGGCGAGGTCGTGCCCCATGGAGTCGATGACGGTCAGGTGCAGGCCGCGGTCGTCCAGGGTGTGGTCGAAGGTGTCGCCACCGATGTCGTACGCGGGTTCGAGGACCGCCGAGGAGGTGACCTCCGCCGTGCCGATGGTCCGCGGCGGCAGGAAGGCCCACAGCAGTTCGGCCTGCACCGTCATCGCCCGCGCGCGTTCGGTCTCGACCAGCAGGTCGCTGTGGGAGGACTTCGACACCACGAGCAGGGCGGCGATCCCGGCGAGCGTCTCCCCGCGCCCGAGCAGGGCGTCGTCCAGGACGGGCGCCGTCACCATCAGGACGCCGACGCGCTCGACCCCGTCGATCATCGGCAGCCAGGCGGTGGCGCCGTCCCTCGACCGCTGCGCCTGCTGCGTACGGTAGGCCAGGCCCGCCAGTGAGCTGTCGACGTCGAGCGCCGGCGGGCCGGTGACGTCCGGCTGGGGCAGGGCGATCAGGCGGATCTGCTGGAGGTCGGTGACGTACATGGCCGTCCCCCCGAACCCCATGCGGCGGCCCGCGTCCTGGACGAGGCCCGCGAGTTCCCGTCCGGACCGCAGGTGGGAACGGGCCAGCAGACCGCCCAGGACATCCTCGTACGTCGACACACGACCTCCGCGGCTCTTCTCCGGCGTCTTGCGGCGGCGTGGAGCGGCCCGTCCTCCCCCGGGCGCCCCGGAAGTGGCTCCCAGGCGCTCCGGTGATCGCACTCCTCACGCGCGCGTACGGACGCGTCCTCGCGGGCCCGGCTTGCCGCGAGGATCTTCCCGCCGGGCCTGAACGGGGGGGTGGCACGCACGCCGGGAAAAGGGAAACTCCAGGCGGATGGGATGCCGACCTGCGGGAAAGAGGACGCCATGGCTGAGGATGCGATACCCGACAATGACCGGCGGACCAGAAGACACGAGACGTCCGAAGAGCGTGCGGACCGGCGCTGGACCGAACTCATCCAGGAGATCAGGGTCGCCCAGACCGGCGTCCAGATCCTCCTGGGCTTCCTGCTCACCGTGGTGTTCACACCACATTTCCAGGGCCTGGAGCAGACCGACAAGACGATCTACATCGTCACCGTCGTGCTCGGCTCGCTGGCGACCGGCGCCCTCATCGGGCCCGTGGCCTTCCACCGCATCGTGTCGGGGCGCCGCATCAAGCCCCAGGCGGTCGTCTGGGCGTCCCGGCTCACGTTCCTCGGCCTCATCCTGCTCCTCGCGACGCTGATCTCGGCGCTCTTCCTGATCCTGCGCGTGGCCACGCACGACGGCTACGTGCCGTGGCTGGTGTCCGGGGTCTTCGCCTGGTACCTGGTCTGCTGGTTCCTCCTGCCGTTGTGGGCACGGTTCCGCTACACGAACGGGAACGAGAACGGGGACGACTCGTCGTCCGACCGGTGAGGCTGCGTCCGGACGGGGCACCGGGAAGGTTTCCCCCGTCCGGACCGGAGGAGGACCGCGATCGGGTGGTTGGGCGGCCCGCCGCGTCACGGAGCGGAGGGCACGGGTCAGGAATGGGTGCATGAGTACTTCTCTGCGACATCGACTGCGTGGCCCGGCCGTCGCCTGCCTCGCCGCGTCCTGCGCCCTTCTGCTCGCCGCCTGCGGCTCCGAGCAGAAGGAGACCACCACGACCTCCGCCCGCATCGCGCCGGCCCAGACCACGGGCACGGCCGAGCCGTCGGCGCCGACCTCCGCGCCCGCCTCCCCCTCGGGGTCCGCCTCGCCCCGGCTCACCGACGACCAGGCCGAGCGCCAGCGCCTCGTCCCGGCCACGAAGGTCACCTGGGACAAGGCCACGCAGACCGCCGTGGCCGCCGTTCCCCAGGGCAAGCTGGTCGAGAACGAGCTCACCTGGGCACCGCCGAACGCCACGGCGAGCGGCAGCCCCCAGCCCAGCGGCAGCGCCACCGCGTACGCCTCCCCGTCCGTCAGCGCCGGCGCGTCCGCCTCCGCGAGCCCGTCGGAGGGCGCGGGTGCGCGGACCCCGGCGTGGCACGCGAGCGTCGCCACCTCGGACGGCACCCTCCACGACGTCTGGGTCGACGGCGTCAGCGGCAAGGTCATCAGCGACAAGCCGGACGCGGACCAGGACGCCGAGGACAAGCAGGAGCTGGCCGACCGGCTGAAGCGGACCACCGTCACGCCGGAGCAGGCGGTCCAGACGGCCACCAAGGACGACAAGGGCACCGTCACGGCCGTGGAACTGGACGACGACGCCTGGTCGGTGGACGTCGTCAACACCGGCAACTGGGACAAGACGACGTACGACGTCTCCACGACCGAGCAGCGGGTCCTCCGCAAGGAAGTCGACCGCGACTGACCGTTCCTGTCGGACCGTTCCCCTCCTCCCGCCCGTTCCGGCCCGGCCGGAACGGGCGGCTCGCTGTCGACCGCCGGCGAGGGCGAGAGGCGGCAGACCGCCGGAAGAGAATCCGCCCCTGATTTCCAACTTCCCGGCCCGTCATGCACCGCCCGGCGAATTGCCTTCGATCGTGTACAACAGCCCGGTTTTGTCCACCGAAAGTGCCCCCGCGCCCCGATAGTGGATCAGCGGCCGGGCGCGTGTCCCGGCGTCATCCTCACCGAAAGCCGGGTGCATCCTCATGCCCACCACCGAGGCCACCGACCGTGTGCAGCTCGTGTTCTCGCTCTTCGACGCCGACGGGAACGGCTTCCTGGAGCCCGCCGACTTCGAACTGATGGGGAAGCGGACCGTCGCGGCACTGCCGGCGGCCGACGAGAAGGCCGGGGCGCGGCTCCTCGGCGCCTTCCGCCGGTACGGGGACACGCTCCTGTCCGAGCTGGACGCCGACGGTGACGGACGGATCAGCCCCGAGGAGTTCACCGCCGTCGTACTCGACCCGCAGCGGTTCGACGCCGCCGTCGACGAGTTCGCCGAGGCGCTGGCCGCGATGGGCGACGTGAACGGCGACGGCTTCGTCGCCCGCCCCGACTTTCTCGCCCTCATGACCGCCATCGGCTTCGACCGGCCCAACATCGAGGCGCTGTTCGAGGCCTTCGGCCCGGTGGACGGCGACCGCGTCCCGGTGGCCGTCTGGGCGGCCGGGATCCGGGACTACTACCGTCCGGAGAAGGCCGGCATCGCCGGTGACCACCTCGTCCCCGGCGCCGCCCGATGACCGGGGAGGCCGGGCAGGGGGGCGCGGGAACCACCCCGTTAACAGGAGCCGCGCCGGCGGCGGGAGCCGTTCCGTCGGCGCGGGTCTCTCCGTCGGCGACGGGCCCGTCGGACGGCGGCGGGCCCGTGATCGGCCTGGCCGTGGGCCACGGCACGGGCCCGGAGCTGGCGGACGTCTTCGAGCGCGTACTGGGCGCCTTGGCCGCCGGCCGTCCGGGCGGCGCGGACGTGGACGTCGTCCGCTCGCCGCGCATGTACCACTCCTACGTCTCGCTCCGCCGGGACCATGACGTCGCCGCCGTGCAGCGGCTGACGGCCGAGGACGCCGACCACTACGAGGCGTGGTGCCGGGGCCTGGCCGAGCGCGGCACCACGGCGGTCTTCCGCACCGCGATCAACGCCCAGTCGCTGTACCTCGTCCGGCGCCGGCTGCGGGCCGTGAAGGTCGACCTGCTGGCGGCCGACGGGCGGTCGCTGCTGCTGGTCAGGGACCAGGCCCAGGGCTTCTACACCGGCGAGAACACGCACACCGAGGGCGAGGTCACCCGCACCCTCACCTTCAGCCGCGAGATCACCGGCGCGGTCGTCGAGCACGCCCTGGAGCGGGCCCGGCGCACCTGGCCGGACGGGCGGATCGGCCGGATCCTCATGGCGTACAAGTTCCATCTGCTCGACGGCGCGTTCGACGCGTGGGTGGCCGACCTGTCCGAGCGGCTCGGGGTGCCGATCGAGGTGTTCCAGCCGGACACGGTCAACCGCAACCTGCTCGCCCACGGACTGCCCGACCGCACCCTGCTGATCGCCGGGAACGAGTGGGCCGACATCATGCACGTCGTGCTCCTCGACCGGTACGGCTCCGACCGGCAGGAGAACCGCTGCACGGAGAACGTCTGTCTCGATCCGGCACTGCGGGGCCTGGTGGAGTACCAGACCGTGCACGGCTCGGCCGACGACCTGGCGGGGCGGGACCTGGTCAACCCGGTGGCCACGGTCCGGGCCGCCGCGCTCGTCGCCGAGCACCACGCCGGGTGCCACGGTGCCGTGGCGGCCGTGGAGGACGCCCTCGCGGTCCTCGACGAGCGGGGCACGCACACCCCCGACCTCGGCGGCCGGCACTCCACGAGCGACGTGGTCGACGCCCTGCTCGACGCGCTCGACGTCTCCGGACCGGACGGCGTCCGGCGCGACGCGGCCCTGGTGGGCGGCCCGTGACGGCACCGGCGCGCACGGCCCTGGTCGTGGTGGACCTGCAGAACGACTTCTGCGCGAGTCCCCTGGCCAGGGCCCGGTTCCGCGGCGACCCGGCGGTCCTGGACGCCGTCGTCTCCGCGACCGCCGGAGCGGTCGCGGAGGCCCGGCGCAGGGGCGTGGAGGTGGTCTTCGTCCGGTTCACGGGCGACCCCGTCCACCAGGGGGCGAGCTGGCGGCTGCGGGACCGGGGCCGGGGCAGGCCGCCGAAGTGCCTGGAGGGCACCTGGGGCGCGGACTTCCACCGCGTCCTGCCCGCTGCCGACGAGGCCGTCTTCACCAAGCGGGCCCGCTTCGACGCCTTCCTCGCGGCGGGCTTCGAGGAGCACCTGCGCGCCCGGGGCGTCGAACACCTGGTGTTCGCGGGCCTGTTCGCGGACGTGTGCGTGGACTCCACCGCCCGTACCGCGTTCCAGAAGGGCTTCCACGTCACCGTGCCGGCGGACTGCACCACGTCCCTGCACCTGCCGTACGAGGAGGTCCTCGCCTTCATGCGCGTCCTCTACGGCGCCCGTACCCCCGCCTCGGACGACCCGTCCGTGTGGGACGTCCCCGCGGCGGAGCCGCGGCACCGCGAAGAGGAGGAGGGGGAGGAGAAGTGCGCACCGCAGCCGGTCCGGCCCCGGGGGTGACGGCGGGCGTGGGCCGCACCGCCCTGCTGGTGGCCGCCGCCCGTGCCGTCGAGACCCACCGTCCCGACGCGCTCGCCCGCGATCCGTTCGCCGCCGCCTTCGTCCGGGCGGCGCCGGACACCGCCGACTGGCCGCTCCACCCCGACGAGGTCCCCGGCGGTGCCTCGGATCCGCTGTGGGGCAGGCTCGGCCGGTACTTCGGGCTGAGGACGCGGGTCCTGGACGATCACCTGCTGGCGTCCGCCAGGTCGGGCGTGCGCCAGGTGGTCCTGCTGGGCGCGGGGCTCGACTCCCGGGCCTTCCGGCTCGACTGGCCCGCCGGGACCGTGGTCCACGAGATCGACTCGGCCGACGTGCTGGCCTTCAAGCAGTCGGTGCTCGACAGCGTCGGGGCGGAGTCCGTCGCCGAGCGCCGCCCGTGCGCCGCCGACCTCCGGCACGACTGGACGGCGGCCCTGCTCGGCTCCGGTTTCGACCCGTCCTCCCCGACCGCCTGGCTCGCCGAGGGCCTGCTGCTCTACCTCCCCGCCGAGGCCGAGCGGCGGCTGATCGACGACGTGGACCGGCTCAGCGCCGCCGGCGGCACGCTGGCGTACGAGATCAAGGAGGTGACGGCCGAGTCGTCGCGCGTGCGCGGTGGCCCGGTGTACACGACGGCGCGCGAGCGGATCGGCATCGACCTGCCGGGCCTCTTCGCCGCCGGGCCGCGTCCCGAATCGGCCGGGTTCCTCGCCGCCCGCGGATGGCGGGTGGCCGTGCACCGCCCGTACGACTTCACCGTGCTCCACGGCCGGGGTCCGCTCCCGGAACCGGAGGACGCCCTGGCGGCCAACCGCTGGATCTTCGCCGAGGCCGACCGTTCCTGATCCGCCCGACGGGCGGGGCCCCGCGGCCGGTCTCCGAGAGGATCGTACTGTGGGTGTGATCATCATCGGGGCGAGGATTCACGGGGGCGCGCATGACCATCCACCGGCCGGGACTACCGGAGGACCTTCCGCCGGGCGAGGCGCTGTGGGGCCGGTGGGCGCTGCTCGCGGCGATCGGGGCGACCAGCGCCGAAGAGCAGCGCGCGAGCGGCTACCGCACCGGCCTCCGGGTAGACGCCGAGGGGCTCCACCACGACGACTCCGGCTGCACCTGGTGGACCATGTCCCGAGGGGGCGAGGGCCGCTTCGTGCTCTACGGCGAGGACGAGTCGAGCGGTGTGAAGTGGCACAGGACGCCGATCGACATGCTGGCCGGCGGGCCGGACTGGCTCCCGTACGACGAGCTGCGCGACCGGATCGAGGGGTACGAGCTGGGCTGCGTCTACTGGTACGAGGGCGGGGTCTGGGCCCGCGCGCCGTACCCCGACGACCTCCGGGACGACGGTCTGGACTGCGGCATGAGCGGCCTCGTCGACCGGGAGCGGGTGCTGGGAGAGCTGTCGGACCACGTCCACGACCCGAACGGTGGCGGGGCGGTCGCGGCGGGTCTCCTGGCGGACGCCGAGGCGCACCGGCTGCGGCCGGAGCTCCTCCTCGAACGGTTGCGGCCCGCCCGCCACGACGACGCGCCGCTCGACCTGCCCGCCGTGGCCAGGGCCCTCGACCTGGCGGGCCTCACCGTCTCCTCCCGCTCCTCCTGACGGCGCGGGCCGGAGCCGTGCTGCTCAGTCCGACCGTGGCAGCAGGGGGCCGAGCGGGCCGAGGTCGAGGTTGAGGTCCTGGAGCGTGTAGCCGTGCTCGGCGCAGAGGTCGGACAGGGCGTCGTGCAGGGCCATCAGGGTGGCGCCCAGTTCCTCCTCCTGGTCGTCGGTGAGGTCGCCCGAGTCGACGCGCCGCAGTGCCTGCCGCTCGATGAGTTGGCGCAGCAGTTCCACGACGGTGAGGACGAGTTTGAGCAGGTCCTCCTCCACCGATTCATGGTCGGTCCGGAGCCTTCGGGCGGGGCGCGGGGGTTCGTCGGCCGGGGCGGGCGGGGCCTGGAGGAGGCGGAAGGCGTCGTTCAGGGCGGTGCCCGCCCGGTCCAGGGGCGGAGACGTCTTCGGGGGCCGCTCGGGAGGAGGCCTCCGCGCCCCCGGTGCCGGTGCCGCCTCGTCGTTCACGCCGGCCCCCGGTCCAGCGGTGTCAGGGGGTCCGCCGCCGAGTCGACGGACACGATCAGGGCGCGGAGGGAGATGCGGACGAGGTCGATGTCCGCGATCGACAGGACGATGTCGCCGGAGAGGACCACTCCCCCGCTGAGCAGCCTGTCGAGCAGGTCGACCAGGGCGACCTGCCGGTTGGGCAGCGACTCGGTGGGCCGGGAGACCGTCATGGCGCCGTTCCCTCCCCGGAGGCTTCGGGGGCGGACGGCGGCGACGGTGTGGCGAAGGAGTACGGGGCCCACGGGCCGGTCACCTCGACGCGTACGCCGTCGAGACCCTCCACCGCGGCGGTGAGCGCCGTCCGGAACTCTTCGGCGCGGTCGTGCGGGACGAGGTAGGCGTCGTTGAGGACGTTCTCCTCCGGGCCCGCCAGGGCGCCGCGCTGGGCGGGATGGCGCACGCGGTGCGTGCTGAAGCGGGAGGCCAGGGCCTCGACGCGGTCGGCGGCCTCCTGGGCGTGCCGGTAGCGGACCTCCTGGGCGCTGTGCTGGGCCCGGCGGCTTCGCAGATAGGCCTTGCCGGGGCCGAGGGAGGCGTCGGCGGTGTCCTCTCGGGGCTCCGAGGGGCCGGTGGGGCTGATGTACAGCTTGACGCCGAACTCGCTCCGGTCGCGGAGGAGGGCGATCCGTTCGGCGAAGACGTGGTGCTGGGCGGCGAGGGCGCCGAGGGCACGGTCGTCGTTCTGGTAGACGGTCGCCAGGCGCAACGGGAGGACGGTGTCGTGGCGGGCAACGGTCTGCACGACCTCGTGGTGGGCGCGGGCGACGCCCTCCAGCCACTCCAGGTCCTCGAAGCGGGCCTTCAGCGTCCGCTCGTCGAACTCGTCCGGCGCGACCCGGCTGACGACGAAGGCGACGGGGGCCGGGGCGGTCGTCCGGATCGGGTCCGTCGGCGGGGAATCCGCCCGGAAAGAGCCTGTCGGGAGGGAACCCGTCGCGGGGGAGTCCGGTGAGAGGGAACCCGTCGAGGGGAAGTCCGTCGGCGGGGAGGCCGTCGGGAGTGGCAGGAGGGACACGGGAGCGTCCGACACTCCCCGGACGCCCGCGAGGGACGCACGTACCTCCGGCGTGTCCGGAGCCGCGGCGTACACGTAGGTGAGGTCTTCGCGGCCGTTCATTTCCTGCGCTTCCGCGGCGTCCTCGCCCCCGCTCCACGGCCGGGGGCCGTCCCGTCGTCCGGCTCCGCCTCGTCGTAGACCTCAGCCTCCTCGACGGCCTCCGCGTCCAGCGGCTCCCCCGGTTCCAGCCTCTCGCGCCGCAGCTCCTCCAGCTCCGCGCGGAGCCTGCGGTTCTCCTCCGCGAGGGGGCCGCCGGTGTGCTTCGAGGAGAGCGAGGGGTCGTGCTCCCACCAGTCGATCCCCATCTCCTTCGCCTTGTCCACGGAGGCGACCACGATCCGCAGTTTGATCGTCAGCAGTTCGATGTCGAGCAGGTTGATGCGGATGTCCCCGGCGATGACGATGCCCTTGTCGAGGACCCGCTCCAGGATGTCCGCGAGGTTGGCGGAGGAACTCGGTCCGTACGGCGACGGCGCCGCCCGGGAGGGGGCGGATCCGAACCGGTCGGGCAGGGGGTCAGACACGGCGGCCTCGCTTCCGGATCATCGCGGCCCCCGCCGGTAGGCGTCGATCTCGTCCAGCCGGTCGAGCAGCTCGTCCTCGCGGTGGTCGAAGGTCTCCTGGTCGATCTCTCCCCGTACGAGCCGGCCCTCCAGTTCCTTGAGCTCCTGCCAGACGGGGGCCGGGTCGTAGTACTCCTCCTCGGCCTCCTCCACGACCCGCCGGGCGATCCAGACGGCGCCGCGCACCGGGGCGACGGGGAGCGTGAGCAGCTGCGTCAGCAGTCCCATCCTCCGTGTCCTCCTTCCTTGTCCGTCTCCTGCGGTCCCTGCTCCTTGTCCGTCTCCTGCGGTCTCTGCTCCTTGTCCGTCTCCTGCCGTCCCCGCCGTCCGCCCCGCCCCGCTACCGGACGAAGCTGTACGGCGGCAGGGGGCCGCTCAGCCGGAAGTCCACCCCGTCCCCGAGCTGCCGGACGAGACCCGACTGCGCCGAGAGGAACTCATCCTTCCGGTCGTCGGAGATCAGCAGCGAGAGATTGAGGAAGTCGTCGCCGGACGCCTGCCGGACGTTGTGCTCCCTGGCGTACGGGACGAGCGCGTCGGTCAGTCCGGCCGCGAGCGCGTCCTGCCGTTCCTCCACCTGCGCGGCGACCATCCTGCCGAGGGTGAGCGGGAGCTGGGGGTCCGGGTCCCCGGCGCGGATCCGCTCGTTGAGCTCCCGGGTCTCGGGGGTCTCCCGCAGGATCTGCCGCAGGAGATCCTCCTCGTTCTGCGAGGCCCTCACGTGGTATTCGGCGCAGCCGTCGAGACGTTCCAGGTTGGCGAGGTAGCCGTCGGCGTCCTTGCGGAGGGCCTGCTCGACCGTCGCCTCATCGGCGGCGGTGTAACCGAACTGGAGGGGCAGGACGGGGCCGCCCTCCATGAGGCGCTCCTGCACCTCCTGGTGGATCAGCAGGTCGCGCCGCTTGGGCCGGATCTCCTCGGAGACGTCGCTGACCACGGCGTACAGCGGCCCGCACGCGAGGGCGCGCACCGGGGACGGTTCCGCGCCGACTCCGGTCATGTCCGCGACGGCGAGGGGGTGGTCCTGCCCCGTGATCGCGTAGACGTAGAGGGCCATCGGTCACTCCTTCTCCCGGCGTGCCGCGCGTCGAGCGGGAGGCCGTCGGCGCCGGGGAGCGGGCTCCTCCTCCGCCTCTTCCTCCTCGTCCGGCTCCTCGTCGTCGCGGGACTTCCCGGTCAGGGACTCGGTGACGGCGTCGACCGCCCCGCTGAGCGCTCCCTTGGACTTGCCGTGGGCCCCGCCCTCCATCATGCCCCCGACGACCTCGGGGAGCTGCGCCGGAGCCTTGCGGCCGGATTCGAGGTCGAGCCTGTTGCAGGCCTCGGCGAAGCGCAGGTAGGTGTCCACGCTGGCCACCACGATCCGGGCGTCGATCTTGAGGATCTCGATCCCCACCAGCGAGACGCGGATGAAGACGTCGATCACGAGGCCCCGGTCCAGTATGAGCTCCAGGACGTCGTAGAGAGTGCCCGAGGAGCCTCCGCCCCTGCCGACGGCGCTGCCGCCGCCCTGCGGCACCATTGTCATGGTGCCTCCCTTCACGGCCGAACCGTTCTCAGAACGGCCGATCGATCATCCCGCGGCTGTAGCGGCGGGTGCGTTCGAAGGAGATCAACGCGCCTTCCTCGTCGAGTGAGACCTTGTAACTGGCCAGCACGCTGGTCGTGTCGGGGATGCGCTCCAGCTCCAGCACCTCCACCTGCGCCTCCCACCCCGAATCGGTGGGTTTGAGCGAGGAGACGGACTCGGGCGGTCTGCCGAGCAGCTTCGCCAGTTGCTCGGCGGCCGAACTCATGGCCGAGCCCGCGTCGACGGCTTTCGCCTTGCGCGGCGCGGGTCTGCGCCGGGCGGGAGGGCGCTCCCGCCGCTCGTCGTCGGCGCGTGGGGCGGACCGCCGGGGGCGATCCGAATCTGCTGAGGCCATGTGGCACTTCCAGAAGACGTACAGCCAGTTAGGGCTAGAATTTCATGATATAGGGACAAATGCCATGTCCGGGAGAGCAGGCTCGTTCCCCACCGCCCGAACGGGGCGTCCTCCACAGGCATATGAGCGGAGGTACGGCTCGGTATGGAGGCCCCGTGCGAGGCGACGGCGAGACCGCAGGCGCCCGGTGAAGGGACAGAGGCCATGGATGACACGTCCAAGATCGCCCTGGCGGCCGCGGTGGCCGGGGGCTACGTACTGGGGCGGACGAAGAAGGGGCGTCTCGCGTTCACCGCGGCGACCTACCTGGCGGGGCGACGTTTCGGCCTCGAACCTCGGCAGCTCATGACGGAGGGCCTGAGCAAGCTCAAGGAGATACCCCAGGTGGCGGAGATGGGTGACCAGCTGAAGGGGGAGGCCCTGAACGCCGGCCGCCAGGCACTCAAGGCCGCGGCCAACCGCAAGCTCACCGACCTCGCGGACTCGCTCCACGAACGGACGCTGGCGATCGGCAGCGGCGGCGGCGAGGACGAGGACGAAGAGGAGGACGAGGAAGGGCGTTACGAGGACGAGGAGGACCAGGAGGGCTACGAGGACGACGAGTCGGAGCCCGAGGACGACGACGAAGAGGACACCTGGGAGGAAGAAGAGGAAGAGGAGCCCCGAGAGGACGGGGAACCGGAGGAGGACGAGGAGGAGACCGAACCGGAGGAGGAGGACGAGGAAGAGAGCGAGCCGGAAGAAGAGGACGAGGAGGAGACCGAACCGGAGAAGCCACGGCCGCGCCGGTCCTCACGTTCGCCGTCCCGGACGCGCGGCACGGACGCGTCCGCCGGGAGGAGCGCGCCCGCCAAGAAGACGGCCGCGAAGAAGACGGCCTCGAAGCCGGCGGCGAAGAAGAGCACTCCCGCGAAGAAGACCGCCCCCGCCAGGAAGAGCGCCTCCGCGAAGAAGACCGCTCCCGCGAAGAAGAGTGCCCCGGCGAAGAAGACGGCGGCACGCAAGACGACGGCCGGGAAGGCCTCGGCCAAGAAGACCTCGGCACGCAAGCCGGCGGCGAAGAAGACCGCCTCGAAGAAGACGGCCGCACGCAAGCCGTCGGCGCGGAGGTAGGTCATGGCATCCGAGAACCGCACCTCCGCAAAGGAATCGGGGTCCGGACTGGACCGGCTGTTCGGCGAGCTCGGCGGCTTCCTCTCCGCCCAGACCGGTCAACTGGCAGAGAAGGCCACGGACAAGCTCGGGGACGTCACCGGACAGCTCCAGGACGTGGCCGACAACGGCGGCAGCATCGCGGACATCGGCGGGCGCATGCTCCAGGGGGACTCCCCCGTCAAGGCGATGGTGGGCCACGGCATCGGCGGCCTGAAGGACAAGGTCACCGACGCCGCGTCGAACCTGTTCGGCGGCAAGGGGAAGGGCAAGCGCAAGAGCGGGACCCAGAAGATCACCAGCATCATCGAGACGGTCGACGTGGGCGCTCCGCTCCGGAGGGTGTACGACCACTGGGCCCAGTACGAGGACTTCAGCGGTTTCGCGAAGGGCGTGCGCAACGTCTCGCAGGGTGACGAGACCACCAGTGACTGGAAGGTCAAGGTGGGCCCCTCCACACGCAGTTGGAAGGCCACCGTCCAGGAGCAGGTGCCGGACGACCACATCATCTGGACCTCGGAGGGCGCCAAGGGGTCGACCCGGGGCTGCGTCAGTTTCCACGAACTGGGCCCGTCGCTCACCCGGGTCCTGGTCACCGTCGAGTACTACCCCTCCGGTTTCTTCGAGAAGACGGGCAACGTCTGGCGCGCCCAGGGGCGTCGGCTCCGCCTCGACCTGAAGCACTTCCGCCGCCACGTGACCCTCACCGACGACGAGCCGGAGGGCTGGCGCGGCGAGATCCGCGACGGCGAGGTGGTCCGCACGCACGAGGAGGCCATGGAAGAGGAGCAGGAGCAGGAGCAGGAAGAGGAAGAGGAGCAGGGAGAGGACCAGGAAGCGGACGGGCCCGACGAGGAGGAAGAAGAAGGAGAGGGAGAGCCCCAGGACGAGTACGAGGAGGACGGGGAGTACGGCCCCGGGGAAGAGGACGAGGAGGACGAGGAGGACGAGTACGAGGACGAGGACGGCGAGCCCGGCGAGGAGGACGACGAGGACTACGAGGACGAGGACGGTGAAGGGGGCGAGGACGAGGAAGAGGACGAGACCGCCGGTCGGGGGCGGCGCGGGCGCTGAAGCCCCGCTGTGACCGAACGGGCCCGCCGCGCCCCGGTGTGAGGGGCGCGGCGGGCCGTCGTCGGGCGGGTGCGGTTACTCCACGATCTTCAGGAGCTTGTTGGCGGTGCCGGGAGAGGCGTTGCCGATCTTGTCGGCGGTCGCGCCGCCGACGAGCGCCTCGGCGACCTGGGCCGGGGTGGCGTCGGGGTGGCCGCCGAGGTAGACGGCGGCGGCACCGACGACGTGCGGGGTGGCCATGGACGTACCGGAGATGGTCTTGGTGCCGGTGTCGCTGTCGTTCCAGGCGGAGGTGATGTCCGAGCCGGGGGCGTAGATGTCCACGACCGCACCGAAGTTGGAGAAGCTGGACTGCTGGTCGTCCTTGGTGGAGGAGGCGACGGTGATCGCCTCGGGCACGCGGGACGGGGAGCCCTGGCCGGCGTCGGAGGACTCGTTGCCGGCGGCGACGCCGAAGGTGACGCCGGAGGCTATGGCCTTCTTGACCGCTTCGTCGAGGGCCGGGTCGGCGCTGCCGCCGAGGCTCATGTTGGCGACGGACGGGCCCTGGTGGTTCTTGGTGACCCAGTCGATGCCCGCGATGACCTGCTCGGTGGTGCCGGAGCCGTTGTCGTCGAGGACGCGGACGGCCACGATCTTCGCCTTCTTGGCGACGCCGTGGGCGGTTCCGGCGATGGTGCCGGCGACGTGGGTGCCGTGGCCGTTGCCGTCCTGGGCGGTGTCGTCGTTGTCGATGGCGTCGAAGCCGTCGGTGGCGCGACCGCCGAAGTCGCTGTGGCCGACGCGGACGCCGGTGTCGATGACGTACGCGGTGACGCCCTCGCCCGCGGCGTCGGGGTAGGTGTACTTCTGGTCGCCCGCGGTGTCCGCCTGGTCGACCCGGTCCAGCCCCCAGGAGGGCGGGTTGGCCTGGGTCTCGTTGATGGTGAAGGTGCGGTTCTGGACCACCTTCGCGACGGCCGGGTCGGCGGCGAGGCGCTTGGCCTCCGTCTCGGTGAGGTCGTTGACGGAGAATCCGTTGACGCGGGAGTCGTAGCTGCGGCGCAGCGTGCCGCCGTACTCCTTCGCCAGATCGGTCTTGCCGGCCTTGTCGGTCGTCTCGTCGAGCAGCACGACGTAGCTGCCCGCCACGGCGTTCTCCGCGCCGAGGCCGTAGACGGTTCCTTCGGCGGGAGTGGGGGCCGCACCGGCGAACGGGCCGGTGGCGACGGTCACTCCGGCCGCCGCGGCGATCGCGGTCGCGACGGCGACGATCCTGAACTTGCGGACGCGCTTGTGAGTTGCCATGAAAGAAGGCTCTCCTCGTCAGGATTTGTGGGGGGTTGGGCCACCGGAAGGAAACTCTCCGGCGGCTCGCTCGAAACCCTGACCGATTGACGAGTGCAAATCAACGGGCCTTCACAGAGCTATGACTTTCTCAACAAGGTTTCTTAAAAAGTGAAGGGACAAGTCACCCCAACTCGCCCTCACGGCTCGCCACTCCCTCTCCGGTGCGACGACAACGGGCTTCTTCGGAAAGGTCGTTGACCGGACGACACCGGAGAGGGGGACGGCATGAGCCACGACGACAGCGCCCCCGGGGGCGGCCACGAGGGAACGCACCTCGGCCTCGGAGCAGCTCCTCTTCGGCGGCGAGCTCACCTACGACTACGGGTGGGGCGCCCACAACGGCGCCTGGCTCAAGCTCGGCCTCCGCTCCATGGCCGCCTCGCTCCCCCCGTCGGGTCGCGGTCGCCGTCCGGCTGGCCCGCCGGGCGGACCCCAGGGCGCTCACCACCGTCGCCGTCGGCGACCGCGCGTTTCGCCCGTGAGGCGTGCGAGGAGGCCGGGCTCGTGATCGACCCGGCCGACCTCGACCTCGTACACGCTGTACACCTGCTGTACCGGCCCTGCGTCCCGCCGCGCGTCCAGCCGTTCTTCCGGGCCCGCCGCCGGGAGGGCGTCCCGGAGCCGCGCGAGCCCGACAAGTGCGCGGCGTGGCGGTGGTGGGACCCGAGGACCTTCCGGACGCCCTCGTCCCCTACGCCCGCGCGGCGATCGAGGGCGGCGACGAGGACGAGAGCGACGAGAGGTAGCCCGCTGCCGCAGGGGAACGAGGGGCAGCCCCTCTACCGCTGCCGCAAGGGCCCGCAACCGTGCGCCTTCGCAGACCCCTTCCCCCAAGGCCGGTCAGCGGCATCGGTCCGCAGGGTCCGACAGGCGGGCGCATGCCGTAATTTTCTACACTGCTGTAGATTTCTTGGTACTGGTACTCGATGGTCCGGGGCCGGGCCCGGCCCGGTCCCGTACGAAGGGATGCGGCATGGGTGTGAGTCCGGCCGAGGGCGGCAACGTCTCGCTGAGCAAGGAGGCCCCGGGGCTGACCGCGGTCGTGGTCGGTCTGGGCTGGGACGTGCGGACGACCACCGGCGCCGACTACGACCTGGACGCCAGCGCGCTGCTCCTGAACGAGGCGGGCAAGGCCCTATCCGACCGGCACTTCATCTTCTACAACGATCTGACCAGCCCCGACGGTTCGGTCGAGCACACCGGCGACAACCTCACTGGCGAGGGTGACGGTGACGGTGACGGTGACGACGAGAGCATCAAGGTCGGCCTGTCCGCCGTCCCCGCCGACGTCCAGCGGATCGTCTTCCCGGTCTCCGTCCACGACGCCGCGAACCGGGGCCAGAGCTTCGGCCAGGTCCGCAACGCCTTCATCCGGGTCGTGAACCAGGCCGACGGCGCCGAACTCGCCCGCTACGACCCCTCCGAGGACGCCATCACCGAGACGGCCATGGTCTTCGGCGAGCCCTACCGGCACGGTGCCGAGTGGAAGTTCCGCGCGGTGGGGCAGGGCCACGCCTCCGGTCCGGCCGGCATCGCGGCCGGCTTCGGCGTGAACGTCTGACCCCCGGTCACCCTTCCCACCACCGCCTTCGCCTCCCTCGCCCCCCGCTCACCCCCGTCCCACCGAAGAGGACACGGACACCATGTTCGGCATCAGCGAAACAGCCATCCTGCTCATCGTCGTCATCCTGCTCCTCGGCGCCAAGAAGCTCCCCGACCTCGCCCGCTCCCTGGGCAAGTCGGCCCGGGTCCTCAAGAGCGAGGCCGCCGCGATGAAGGCCGAGTCGACACCGCCGCCCACGGTCGAGGGGCCGACCGTGATCACGGGGATCGTCCACCCCGCCCCGGGTGACACCACCCGTCCCCCAGCGGGCCCCGCCGGTCCCGAAGCGCCCCGCGCCTGAGCCGACGCCCCCGCAGGACACCACCCCTCGACGCCGCACGGAAGGCAGCCTCCACCCCATGGGCATCATCAGCTGGATCGTCCTCGGGCTCCTGGCCGGAGCCATCGCCAAGATCCTCCTGCCCGGCCGTGACCCGGGCGGCCTCATCGGCACCACCCTCATCGGCATCGCCGGCGCCTTCCTCGGCGGCTGGCTCTCCGCCCGGTTCCTCGACCGGCCGATAGAGAACCAGTTCTTCGACCTCGCCACCTGGGGCGCCGCCATCGCCGGGTCGTTCGTCCTCCTGGTCGCGTACCGCCTGCTGTTCGGCAACTCCCGCGACTGACCCGGCGGGGCACGCACCCGCGGACCGGCTCGTCCGCGCCCCGTCCGCCCGTACGGCAGAACCTCGTTGCCCGCCGTCGGGCCGCGTGAGAGCATCGGGGCTCAACGGTCCGTCTGCTTTTGTCCGCACCGCGCGGTGCGGACAAAAGCAGACGGACCGCTGCCATGCCCACGGCGGTGAGGAACCCGTCAAGATCCGCGAACGGCAGGTGCCTTCTGATGCGCCCGACAGAACCGACGAAGGAACGGGCAGAAGCCCGCATCGAGGACGCGGACAACATCCTGGTCGCGCCTTCGGCGTTGCGGGGCGACGAGCTGATCCGGGACTTCTTCGGGTCCGTCGTCACACCGGAGGAGTTCGCCTCCGGTTCGCTCGACCTCGCGCGGAAGACCGTCTACCTGTGCGGCGACACGTCCGGAATCAGCGGCGGCCGGCTGAAAGCCGCGGAGCGGGTTTTCGTCGTCCGGGAGCTGTCGCACGGTCACCGCGAAGGTGACGACGAAGCGTGGATCCCCGTCGGCCTCGGCCGGGTTCCCCGCCGCGTGCACGGCGTCGGCGTGTACTACCCCCGCTTCTTCGCACTCGACGCCGATCACTTCGGACGGATCCGTGCGGAGCACGCGTTCCAGTCCCTGACGGAGTCCACCAAGCCCGGAACGGCCCACCGCAGCGGAATCTATCTGACGCCCGTCACGCAGGACGGTGACGCACTGCGTTTCAGCCTGCTCCGGTGCTCCACGAACCTCTCGGGGCCGACCGAGAACTTCCGTCCGACCGACACGCACATCGTCGGGGCGCTGAACCGCGAGGCCGCCGCCGTCTTCCGGGACCAGGCGCCGCTCAACCACGTCCTCGCCCAGACCTACCACAACACCCGTGCCACGGAAGAGCGCAAGCAGTCCAAGGCCAAGATCTCGTCCCACGCCGACAAGACCAAGGACATGCCCGTCAACGGCATCATGGCCTTCTGCACCTTCTACGACCGGCTCGACGACCTGCGGCCCCTGGCCGAGGACGGCGGAGACGGTTTCGACTACGGCGTGAAGGGCGTCAGTGCGCTGACCAGGCTTCGCTTGCGCCTCAAGGAGTCGGCCGAGGAGTTCGACGGGGGCACGCTTCCCCGGCAGTTCACCCTGACCCTCCATCCCGGGTCCGTGTTCCTCATGCCGCTGTCCACCAACCGCCTGTACACGCACGAGATCCGGCCCTCGACGCTGGACGCCGCACTGCTCCCGACCCGTCTGGGATACGTGGTGCGCTGTTCGAGCACGGAAGCCGTTCACAAGGACGGTCGCACGTTCCTCGAAACGGCCGGTGGTCCGGTGGAGCTGGAGCCGCCCACGGAGGCCGGCATGAACGAGCTGCGCAGGCTGTACGCCGAGGAGAACAAGTCGTCGTCCTTCGTCGATTACGGCGACGAATTCCTCTTCAGCATGAACACGGGAGACTATCTTGCCCCCCGAGTCTAGGATCCCCGACGAGATCATCTCGTGCGTCCTGCCGCCCGAGGTCGACCTCTTCGCGGAGCTGTCCGCGTCGGCCCGCCTGGAAGACCTGGGAAAGGGCCGGCGCGGCACCGTGCTCACCAGGGTCGACGAGGCGGGCGGGGTGCCTCTCGTACGCACCACCACGCGGTACGGCGGTCCGGCGCAGCGTTTCCGGGCGGTGCACGAACGGCTGGCGCGGCGGGTTCAGGAAAGCGCGGCGCTTTCGGTCGGCTTCAACAACGCCCTGGTCGAGATCTACACCAACGCCTACACGACCATGGGCAGCCATTCCGACCAGGCCCTCGACCTGGCCGACGAGTCGTTCATCGCCGTCTTCTCCTGCTACCGGAATCCCGGGGCGGGCCCGCCGAGAAAGCTGGTGTTCGGGTCCAAGGAGCCCGGGGACGGGAAGTTCGAGATACCCCTCGTCCACAACGGAATCGTCGCGTTCTCCGTCGAGACGAACCGGCGGCTCAGGCACAAGATCGTGCTGGACGCGCCCGGACGGGCGGCGGACAACGAATGGCTGGGCGTGACGTTGAGAACGTCGAAGACCTCCGTCCGGTTCCACGACGGACACGCGCGCCTCCCGCAGGGCGCGCGCCTCACGGCGGCCGACGACGAGCAGAGGCAGGAGTTCTACGGCCTGCGGCGCCGCGAGAACAGGGAGACGGACTTCGCCTATCCCCCGCTGACGTACACCATCAGCGAGAGCGATCTGCTGCCGCCCGTGTGACCTCGCCCTTGTGAACTCACCCGTGTGACCTCACCTGTGTGACCTCACCCTTGTGAACTCGGCGGATCCGCCGCGGTTGACACGGAGATCGCCCTCCGGAGAGGGGTGACGGCGGCGGCTCCGCGCCGGGTGCCGGTGAAGTGCCAGCGATGTGCCAGCGGACCGCCAGCGGAAAGTGCGCCGGTGGTGAGCGGAGGGCGGTGGAATGGTTCCGTACCGGTACCCACGAGGTCACCGGCCGCGGCGATCCGCCCTGACTCATCGGGAGGCACCATGAACAAGGACCTGAGCACCCTCGCGGACGAGATCCTCGAGCTCGAGGCCGAGACGTTCGAGATCTCGGACTACTCGGACGCCAGCGAGGTCGTGCTGGCCGGCTGCACCAGCACCAGCTCCACCTCGACCTCCAGCTCCACCTGCAGCACCACCTCCTGCTCCGCCTGACCTCCGTCGGGGCCCCGGCGCCCGGTCCGCGCACGTCTCCGTGAGGAGGCGCGCGCGGACCGGGCGTTCCGCATGCCGCCGCGCCCCTCCCCGGCCCGCGTGAATACCGCGGCAACGCCCGGGAAACACCACGCGGATGTCAAGTCGCTTACAGGCCGAGCGAGTTCGACCGCCCACGGGTGAAGGCGTCTCCACCAGTGACGCTGCCGACCCGCGCTCCGCGCCCTCCTCCCTCCGTGCTCCTCCGGCATTTCACGGCCCCCCTTGACCGTGCGATCTACGCAGGTAGACACTCACCACTGCCACACGGCCGAACCACGCGTGAAGACGGCTTCACAGGCGCTCCGCCCTGCCCGCGGCCGTGGGACACGTCTCCCGGGAGCGCCGTGGCACGCAGGCCCGGCAGGGGTTCAACCGTCAACGGAGGGAACTCGGTGCGTTTCCAGTTGCTCGGTCCGCTCAGCATCACCGACGGGCGTGACGTGGTGGTCCTTCCACCGGCCAAACCGACGTCGCTCCTCGCGGCGCTCCTGGTCCGCCCCGGCGAGGTGGTCCCGGTCTCACGCCTCCGGCAGGCCGTCTGGGGCGAGGAGCAGCCGGCGACGGCGAAGGCGGCCCTGCAGAGCTGCGTCCTGCGGCTGCGCCGCCTCTTCGCCAAGTACGACATCGAGGACCGGGCGGTGGTCGCGGTGGCCGGCGGCTACCTCCTCCCCGCCGACGACGAGAGCCTGGACCTGCTGCACTTCCGCCGTCTGACCGCCGAGGCCGAGGGGGCGGGAGAGGCCGAACTCCCCCTGCTGCGCCAGGCCCTCGACCTGTGGCGGGGCCCCCTCCTCACCAACGTCCCCTCCGAGCTCCTGCACCGCGACGAGGTGCCCCGGCTGGTCGAGGAGCGGTTACGCGTCCTGGAGCGGGTCTGCGAGATCCAGCTCGCCCGGGGGCGATGTCGCGACGTCCTGGTCGACCTGTGGGAGGCCACCCGGGCCCGCCCCCAGCACGAGGGGCTCGCCGCCCAGCTCATGCGGGCGCTCTACCGGGTGGGACGGCAGAACGAGGCCCTGGCCGAGTACCGGAGGATCAGGGCGCACCTCCGGGACGAACTCGGCGTCGACCCGGGCACGGAACTGCAAGAACTGGAACTGGCCATCCTGCGCGGCGACGAACCCCGGGGGCACGTTCCGGCCACCGCGCCGCTCGTGTCGGCGCCGCTCGCACCCGCATCACCCGCGCCCCCACCCGCACTCCCCGCACCCGCGTCGCCCGCGTCCGCGTCGGCCTCCTCCCCCTCCTCTCCTCCCGCCCCCTCCGACGGCCCGGAGACCGCGGGACCGCGCCTGCCCCACGTCCCCGGCTTCACCGGCCGCACCCACGAGACCGCCGCCCTGGTCAACCACCTCGGCGAGGGCGCGCGGGGCGGCTCCGCCCCGGTGCTCGCGGTGGTCTCGGGCGGGCCGGGCATGGGCAAGACCGCGCTGGCCCTGCACGCCGCGCACCTGGTGGCCGACCGCTATCCGGCGGGTGCCGCGCTGCTGCCGATGAGCGGGTCCGACGGCTCGCCCCGGCCGGCCGGCGAGGCCGCCGCGGAGCTGCGGGCGCTCCTCCCCTCCGGCGCCTCCCCCGGCTCGTCCCTGGTGGTGCTCGACGACGTCGTGCACCCGGACCAGGTACGGCGCTTCCTGGACGCGACCGGCTGCGGCGCCGTCGTCGTCACCAGCCGCATGGGCCTGGCCGCCCTGGTCGCCACGCACGGACCCGCGGTGGTCCAGCTCGGCGCCCTGTCGCCGCAGGAGTCCCGCGCGCTCCTGACCGCCGTCCTGGGGCAGGAGCGGGTGGCGGCCGAGACCGCCGCCGCACACGCCCTCACGGAGGCCTGCGGGCACGTGCCGCTGGCCCTGCGGATCGTCGCGGCCCGGCTGCTCACCCGGCCGAGGATGCGCCTGGCCGACCACTCCGCGTGGCTGCTGCGCGACCTGCCCGCCCGGCTCGCGCTGCCCGACGACCCGAGGATGTCCGTGCCGCTCGCCCTCGACGGGGCCCTGCGCCGGCTGCCCGCCCCGCTCGCCGACGCGCACCTGCGGCTGGCGCGCCTCGACGGGCGGATCACCGCGCCGGACGCGGCCGGGGCCCTCTCCGTCCCCGAGACGGACGCCGAGGAGGTGCTCGAACGGCTCCTCGACACCGGGCTCATCGAGGAGGACCAGCCCGGCGCCCTCCGCATGAACCCGCTGTTCCGCGCCCACGCGCTGCACCGGTCCCGCCGTCCCGGCGGCGCGCCGCAGTCCCTCGTCGCCACGGCCCGGCACGCGCTGCCGTCGGGAGCCACCTGACCCGCTCAGGCCGCACAGCCCTCGGAGAACGGCCACCCGCCCCGTCCTCCGCGACCCCGTACGTCCCGCCTTTCAGTCCCGCGCGGCCCACAAGGCCCCGACCCGGAGGTGCGTTCCCCGCATGCCCACGACGCCGTACGAGGAGACCGCCGGCACCCGCCCCAGGGTGCGCCGCGACGTGCTGTTCACCGAGACGCCCAAGGGCGTGATCTTCCACAACGCCGACGGCGGCTTCCAGGTCGGCTCCCCGTCCGCCTACCGCTTCGCCACCCTCCTCGTCCCCCACCTGGACGGCAGCCGGACCGTGGCGGAGATCTGCGAGGGCTTCAAGGAGCCGCAGAAGGCGATGGTGGGCAGTCTGGTCAAGGCGCTGTACGCCCGCGGCTTCGCCCGGCCCGTGCCGGACCCGGCCGAGGGGGACGCGTCCGTGGAGCCGGCGGTCGCGGCCCGTTTCGCGCGGCAGATCGCGTACGTCGACCACTACGTCGACGGCGCCGAGAGCCGGTTCGCCGCCTTCCGGAACACCCGCGTCGCCGTGCTCGGCGACGGTCCGGTCGCCCGC
Organism: Streptomyces sp. NPDC055632; assembly: GCF_053618675.1. Classification (NCBI taxonomy): domain Bacteria; kingdom Bacillati; phylum Actinomycetota; class Actinomycetes; order Kitasatosporales; family Streptomycetaceae; genus Streptomyces; species Streptomyces sp. NPDC055632. The sequence continues at coordinate 99,083 of NZ_JBSHHY010000012.1, forward strand.
TGGTGCGCGCTCTCCCTGATCCGCAACGGCTGCGCCTCCGTCGGCGTCGAGGCCGCCCCGGCCGAAGGGCCCGCCACGGCGGCGGAGTTCGGCGCGCTCCGGGCGGAGGCGGCGGAGCTCACCGCCGGCGGCAGCCCGGCGGAGGTGACGGTGCTGCCGGGCACGGAGTCCGGCGGGGCCGGCGGCTGGGACGCGTACGCGGGGTACGACGTGGTGGTGGCCGCCGCCGGGCGCGACGCGTTCGGGACCTCGGTCGCCCTGCTGCGGCGGGGCGTCCCGGAGGGCCGGCTCCTGCTCCCCGCCTGGACGTTCGGCGGACGGGTCGTGGTCGGGCCGGCCGGGACGCCGGACTCCGAGGGCTGTGTGGCCTGCGCGGCCCTGCGGCTCGGCGCGACGGGGGACGCGGCGGTGGCGGCCGATCTGTGGAGCGACCTCGCCCTGAACGGACCGGCGTCGCGGGGGAGTTCCGCGTCCGCACCGCGCGGCCCGCTCGCCGCGATGCTCGGGAACCTGCTCGGGTACGAGGTGTTCCGGCTGGTCACGGAGGCGCTGCCGGCCGAGACGCGGGGGCAGGTGCTGCTCCAGGACACGGCCTCCTTCGACGTACTGGCGGAGCGGCTGCTGCCCCATCCGCGCTGCCCGCTCTGCCGGACTCCGGCCGCCCCCGCCGGGCCCGTCGACCTCGCGGAGGCGGCCGGGCGGCCCGCCTTCCGGCCGGTGGTCGCCGCCGCCCCCGAGGACGGCGCGACCGAGGGGCCGCTCGCGGACCTCGACCGGCGTTCGCTCGCGGTCCGGCCGTCCGTCGGGGTCTTCACCCGGTACGCGGACGAGCCGGTGACCCAGACCCCGCTGAAGGTCGGCGCCGTGGAGGTCGGCCTCGGCGCGGCCGGGACGCGGACCGTCGTCGCCTTCGACGTCCAGCACACGGCGGGTGCCCGGCTGCGCGCGCTCGACGCCGCCGCCGAGGTGTACGCCGAGCACGTCGTGCCCACCGTCCCCGCCGCCTCCGTGGGGACCGGCTCCCCGTCGGGCCACGGGGAGGCGTCCCCCCGGGTGGATCCGGACGCGCTGACCACGGCCGCCGGTGCCGGTGGCGATCCGGTCGCCTCCTGGGTCCTGGCCACGTCGCTGCTGACCAAGGAGCCGGTCCGGGTGCCGGCCGGCGCCGTCCGCCCCTTCGGGCCGGACAACCCGGACCGCCGCTTCGAGCCGTCCCGCGCCGGGGCGGGCGCGGGCGCCGGTCTGCCGGAGGCCTCGGCGGCCGGTCTGCTGTCCGCGCTCGCCCACGACGCGCTGCGGCGGTCCGTACGGGGAGCGGGGCGTACGGCGGTGATCCCCCCGGCCGTGTTCGACGAGGTCCCCGAGACCCGCTTCCTGCTGCGTTCCGCCGGGCACCTGGGCCTGGACGTCGAACTCCTCGACCTCGGGGAGGAGGAGCGCACCGGGGTGTCCGTCGTCCTCGCCAGGACCCGGCCCACGGAACAGGACGGGAAGGGCGGGAAGAACGGGCACACGGGGGCGGACGGGCCGGGCCGGTGGGCCGTCGGCGCCGCCCTGGACCGGTCCGACGCGGCCACCGACGCCCTGCGCGACCTGCTCGGCGCGGCCCAGCTCGCCGCGGAGGGGGTCCTCGGCGCGGAGGGGGCCCACGGCGCGCCCGACACCGGCGACCCGCTCCTCGCGGACCTCGACGCGGCCCTGATCCCGGTGACGGCCGACGGCCCCGCGCCCGCGCTCTCCGCCGTGACCTGGACGGACGTGCTGGAACGCCTCGCCGCCGCCGGCCGGGACGCCCTCGTCGTGCCCACGCACGCCGCCGACCTGCCCGCCGCCGGCATCCACACCGTCCGGGTCCTGCTCACCAGGGCGGCCGGCGATGACCGCTGACCTCGTCGAGGCCCCGGTCGACGGGGCCGGGGAAACGCGGCGCGAGGCGTGCCGCCTCTTCGCCGAGGAGCTCCGCGGCGCCCTGGCGGACCTGCCGCCCGCGCCCGGCCGCCCGGTCCCGGACCTCGCGGTCTCGGCGCTGGGCGTACGGGACGCCTTCCGGGTGCGGCGGGAGGGGGCCGCCGCGCGGTCCTCGCTCCCCGTCCACCTGTACGGCGGGCACGTCCTGGTCGGGCCCTGGCCCGTGGCGGACCGGCCCGGCTGCGGCGTCTGTCTGGAGCGCCGCTGGCAGGGCGTGCGCTCGGTGGGGCTGCGGGAAGGGCTCGAACTGCGCGGCGGCACCCGGGAGGCGGGGCCCTGGCCCCACCGGACGCCGTTCGCGGCGCGGACCGTCGCCGCCCTGGTCGCCGGGCTCACCGCCGCTCCCCCGGACGGCCGGGGCCCCTTCCCGGACGTGTGGCTCGTGGACCTGGAGCGGCTGACCGTGCGGCACCACCCGCTGGTGCCGGAGCCGGACTGCCCCGGCTGCGGCGTCCCGGAGCCGGTGACGGCGGAGGCGGCGGCCCTCGTCCTGCGGCCCGCGCCCCCGTACCGCCCGGGCGCCGGGCGGGTGCGGCCGGTGGAGGCGTACGGCCTGCCGGTGGACGCGTTCGCCAACCCGCACTGGGGCGCGGTGGGTTCGTCGGTGGTGTGCGACGTCACCTCGCCGACCACCTCGGCCACCGTCGGCTGCTTCTCCAGCCGGTCCGGGGAGTACCTGCGGGAGACGTTCTGGGGCGGTCACGCCGACACGTACCGCGCCAGCACCCTGATCGGCGTCCTGGAAGGCCTGGAGCGCTTCGCGGGGATGCGGGCGCGGGGCCGCGCCGTCACCCTGACGGCGTCCCTGGACGAGCTGGGGCCGACCGCCGTCGACCCCCGGGAGACCGGTCTCTACACGGAGGAGTTCCACCGGGCCAACCCGTGGGTGCCGCCGTTCGCCCCGGACCGTCCCGTCCCGTGGGTGTGGGGCTGGTCGCTGCGGGACGGGATCCCCCGTGCCGTGCCCGAGGTGCTCGCGTACTACCACAAACCGGGGATCGAGCACCGGTTCGTCCAGGAGAGCTCCAACGGCTGCTCCTCCGGGGGCAGCCTGGAGGAGGCCGTGCTCGGCGGTCTGATGGAGGTCCTGGAGCGGGACGCCTTCCTGCTCGCCTGGCACGGACGGCAGCCGCTCCCCGAGATCGACCCGGCGACCAGCACCGACCCGCGCACCCGGATCATGGTGGACCGGATGGCCTTGTACGGCTACCGGGCGAGGTTCTTCGACACCCGGATCACCTTCCCCGTGCCCGTGGTGACGGGGGTCGCCGAGCGGTTCGACGGGGGTCCGGCCCGGATGTGCTTCGGGGCCGGGGCGTCCCTGGACCCGGAGGCGGCGCTCGCCGCGGCCCTGTGCGAGATCGCCACCGACTCGGTGCAGCTGCTCCAGCGGTTCGAGCGGAACGAGGCCGGATACCGGGCCATGGCCGAGGACTTCGGGAAGATCACCAGCCTGCACGACCATCCGCTGGTCTACGCGGTGCCGGAGATGGGCCGCCATGCCGACTTCCTGCTCCGCAGGCCCGCGCCGCCCGAGCCCGTGTCCGTGGCCGCTCTGCGTCCGCCCGGCTCCGAGCGGATCGGGGCGGACGTGCGGGACGACCTGCTCGTGGCGGTGGAGGCCGTGACCGCCGCCGGGTTCGACGTGGTCGTCGTCGACCAGACCGCGCCCGAGCAGCGGGCCCTGGGACTGCACACCGTGAAGGTGCTCGTGCCGGGCCTGCTGCCGCTCGACTTCGGCTGGACGCGGCAGCGCGCCCGGCACATGCCCCGGACGCGCACCGCGCTGCGCGAGGCGGGCCTGCGGCCGGACGACCTGACCGGGGCCGACCTCAACCCCGGCCCGCATCCCTTCCCGTGACGCCCCGTCACCCAAGGCCATCGGCCAGGGCCATCCGACCGGGCGAGTGCGCCCGACGCCCGGGGAAACCCGGAGAAAGGGGGGAACCCATGGGGTACGCGCATGAGTACGCGCACGCCGTCCTGCACCGCGGCCGCGTTCCGATGGAGCCCACCGACCACGTCGTGAACTGGGCCGACGGCCCGCGCCGGGGCAAGTACTACCCGGACGTCGAGGCGTTCGCGCTGCCGGACACCGAGGACCTCGCGGACGTCCCGATCGCGCCCGGCCTGCTGCCCGGCGACGGGGGCCCCGAGCCCGGGGACCACCCCGGGTTCGGCCTCCCACTGCTGTCCGCGATGCTGAAGGACTCGTACGGCCTGACCGGGCGCCGTCTCGGGATCCAGGCCAACACCGATCTGGCCGGGCTGCCGTACTACCACCACGCCAACTGGTCGCGCGGCACGGCGGGCGGCGGCGGGCTCTACCCGGTGAGCGTCCACTGGGCGGCCGGCCCCTCCGGCCCCCTCACCCCGGGCCTCCACTACTACGACGTCCAGCGGCACGCCCTGCAACGGCTGCTGACCGGCGACGTCACGGACCGGGTCCGCGAGGCGCTGGGCCCGGACGCGCCCGACGGGGCCCTCGACACCGACCAGTACCTGATCCTCGGCGTCAAGTACTGGCAGAACTCCTTCAAGTACAACAGCTTCTGCTTCCACGTGGTCTGCACCGACCTCGGCACCCTGGCCCAGACCTGGCGGATCTGGGCCGCCGCCCGGGGGCTGCGGCTCGCGCCCGCCCTGTGGTTCGACGAGCCCGCCCTGAACGGGCTGCTCGGGGTGGAGGGCGAGGAGGAGGCGGTGTTCGCGGTCGTGCCGCTGCGCTGGGACGGAGGCCGGGCGGCGGTCGCGGAGGCCGCGCGCCCGGAGACCGTACGCCCCGGAGCCGCCCTCCCGGAGGCCTTGCGCACGGACCCGCGCCACCGGCCCGCCGTCCGGCACCGGGACGTCGAGCGCTCCCGTACCCTCCTCGGCTTCCCGCAGGTGCGCGCGATGCACCGGGCGACCCTGGAGGGCGCCACCGCCCGGCCCGCCCCGGACGCGCTGGCCGCCGCCGCGGCCCTCACGGACACGGCTCCCACGGACACGGCCGACGGGGGCGTGCGGGTCCCCCTGCCCGCACCGGCCTTCCCGGACACCGGGGTGCGCCGGGCCCTGCGGGAGCGGCGTTCCAGCTTCGGCCGGTTCGACGCGCGCCGGAAGGTGTCCGCCGAGCACCTGTCGGCGGTCCTGGCGGCCTGCGCCGGGACCCGGCTGGCCGGCGACACCGACCCGGCCGGGGAGCACCGGCTCGCCCGGCTCTACGCCTTCGTCAACCACGTGGAGGGGACCGGGCAGGGCGCGTACGCGTACGACCCCGACCGCGGCGACCTGCGGCCGGTCGTCACCGGGCCGCAGGGCCCCTTCCTCCAGGAGAACTACTTCCTGGCCAACTACAACCTGGAGCAGGCCGGGGCGGTCCTGGTGCCCACCGTGCGGACCACGGCCGTCCTGGACGCCGTCGGCGACCGGGGCTACCGGCTCGCCGTCGCCACCGCCGGGGCCGTCGCCCAGGGCTTCTACCTGGCGGCCTCGGCCCTGGGCCTGGGCGCGGGCGTGGCGCTGGGCTTCGACAACGTCTCGTACGCCGAGCGGCTCGGGCTCACGGGCGGCGACGAGGCCCCGCTGCTCGTCATGGCCCTCGGTCACGAACGGCCCGGGCCCGCCGACTTCCGCCACGAGATCGCCTGACGGCCCCGGAGGATTCCCCATGACACGCACAGAGTCCGGCGCCACGGACGCCCGGGACGGGACCGAGGCCCACTGGGAGCCCGGCAGGCGCTTCGTGCTCCGCGCGGCCGGCCTCCCGGTCGAGACGGTCCACGGGCTGCGCTGCCCCGGCACGCGCCGCTGGGCCGACGCCGTACTGGACGAGGAGGAGCGCCTCGCCGCCGAGGGGGCGCGGCTCAGCGACCTCCTGCACGCCCTGGTCGGGTCGACCGCCGCACCCGGGGACGGGGACGCCGGAGTGCGTCGCGCGCTGCTCGGCCTGCGGCGGCGGATCTTCAACAACCGGCTGCCGGCCGATCCGGACTCCGCCGCGCGCCTGGTGGCGGAGCTCGACCCGGAGGCCGGCGAGCGGACCGCGCGGTGGCTGCGGGACCGGGCGCGGCTCGCGGAGCTGACGGCCGGCGGAGCGGAGCTGCTCGACGGCGAACTCCGCCAGAGCCGGGGCGCGTTGCGGCGCGCGCTGTCCGAGGAGCGGCTGCGCCGCGGTCTGCTGCTCGCCTCGCCCGCCCTCGACGCGCGCCTCGACTCCTATCTGCGCGACACGAGCCCGCGGCCGGGCAACCGGTTGCGCAAGATCGAGCGTTCCGCGCTCGCCTACCTCTACCGCACGGCCTGCAAGACCAGTCCCTTCAGCACCTTCACCGGCGTCGGCCTGGCCTCCTTCTCGGGCGATCCGGCGGACGACCGCGCCGATCTGCGGGTGGGCGAGGAGTGGGCGGGCCGCGTGCGGCTCAACGTGGTCGTGCTGACCCGGCTGACCGAGCTGATCACCGGCGATCCGGAGCGCCGCCGGGACCTGCCGGTGGTCCTCTCGCAGGGCTGGGAACGGGACGCCGACCGCATCCGGTACGTGCGCCACGAGACGACGGCGGGCGACGACGGGGCCGCCGTCACCTTCGACGCGGTCCGGGACCGGCTGTTCTTCCTGCGCGGCAGCGGCACCCTGGACCGGCTCCTGGAGTGGCTCGGCGGCCGGGACGGGAAGGTGCGCCACCGGGACCTGGTGGACTGGCTGGAGGCCGAGCACGGGGCCGGCCGCGAGGAGTGCGAGCGGTACGCGTCGGCCCTCCTGAACGTCGGCATGGTGCAGGTCCCGGTGCTCCGCACGGACGTGCACGGCGGCGATCCGCTGCGCTCCTACCAGGACGCCCTGCGTTCCCTCGGCGTGCCGTGGGCCGACCGGCTCGCGGGTCTCCTGGACGGCCCGGCCGACTGCCTCGCCCGCTGTCCGGGGGCGGACGCCGACGAGCGGCGCGCCCTGCTGGGCACCCTGCGGAGCCTGCTCCAGGACGTGCAGCGGGAGCTGGGGGCCGCCGAGCCGTCCCTGCCGCAGACGCTGGTGTACGAGGACGTCGACGCGGGCGGCGATCCGGTCTGCGGGTCCGGCGTGCTGGGCGGGGAGACCGGCCGGGCGCTGCGGGCCGTCGAGGGCGTGCTGCCGCTCTTCGACCTGACGCTCCCGCAGCGGATCACCCTGCTCGGCTTCTTCGTCGCCCGCCACGGGCGCGGCGGCCGCTGCGCCGACCTGCTCGGCCTGGTCCACGACTTCCACGAGGACTTCTTCGACCAGTACGTGTCCTTCACCTCCCGGCGGGTCGCCTTCGACGAGGACGGCGCGTACCGGCCCGAGGAGAACTGGCTCGGGCAGGAGGAGATGCGGACCCTCGACCGGGCCCGCCGCCGCTTCCACGACGGCGTGCGCGCCCTGTGGGAGCGGGAGGTGGACCGGGACACGGAGGAGGTCGAGCTGCCGGGCGGACTGCTGGCGGAGACGGCCGGGGAACTCGCGCCGCTCACCGGGCACTTCGTCCCGCAGAGCCACCACCTCCAGCTCTCCCGTCCCGCCGGGGGCCGGCCCCTCGTCGTGCTCAACAAGTCGTACGGCGGCCTCTCCTTCCCCTTCAGCCGGTTCACCCACCTGTACGACGGGGCCGGGACGTCCGGCCCGGGACTCTCCGACGCCCTGCGCGCGGAGACGGCGGCGCGGCGGCCGGAGGGGGCGGTGTTCGCGGAGGTCACCGGAGGGCCGGTCAGCAGCAACCTGAACCTGCACGGGCGGCTGACCGACCACCAGATCGTCTGTCCGGGCGAGACCAGCACCGTGCCCGAGGAGGCCCGGATCCACCTGGACGACCTGTACGTCGAGCACGACGAGGCGGCCGGGCGGCTGGTGCTCCGTTCCTGGCGCCTCAACCGCGAGGTCGTGCCGGTCTACCTCGGCTACCTCGTGCCGATCGCGCTGCCCGACATCCCCCGCACCCTGCTGCTGCTCTCCCCCAGCACCATGGCCCCCTTCGACGTGTGGGCGGGGGTGCCGGAGGGCACGGCCGTGGACGGGGTCACCCGCAGGCCCCGGATCCGGCACGGGGACGTGGTGGTGGGCCGGCGGAGCTGGACCGCGCTCGCGGAGGTCCTGCCGGTCCGGCGCCCGGGGTCGGGCGAGGAGGAGCACTATCTGGACTGGCAGCGGTGGCGGCGGGCCCACGGGCTGCCCGACCGCTGCTTCGCCACGGTCTCCCGGGCGGACCGGGGGCCGGTCGGGGCCAAGCCCGCGCACGTCGACTTCGACAGCCCGCTCTCCCTGGCCGCGCTCGACGCCCTGGTGGAGCGGAAGCCCGGTGTCCGGGTGGTGTTCCAGGAGATGCTGCCCGCCGAGGACGGGCTCCACGTCACCTCGGAGCGCGGCCGGCACGTGGCCGAGCTCGCCGTGGAGACCTTCACCACCCGCCCGGCCCCGCGGCACCGGCCCGCCGACCGGTCCCGTACCGCTTCCCCGTCCCGTCCCGTTCCTTCGTCGTCCGGCCCGGAGGTCGCCCCGTCATGCCCGAACTGACCGAGCCCGCGGCCTTCCGTCCGGCCCCGGAGGGCGGCGGCCCCTCCCCCTGGCTGGCGCTGCACGTCTTCTACGCCGCCAACCCCCGCCCCCTCCTGGTCGACTGCGTCCGCCCGCTGGTCGACGGGCTCACCGGGGACGGCCTGCTGGCCGGGCACTTCTTCATCACCTACTGGCTGGAGGGGCCGCACGTGCGGCTGCGGCTCCGCCCGAGCGGCCCCGGCGCCGAGGCGGAGGTGCGCCGGCGGGCCGAGGAGGCGATCCAGGACTTCCTGAGGTCCCGCCCCGCCCTCTACGAGGTCGACTCGGGCTTCCTGAAGGACTTCTACAACTCGCTCTTCGACATCGAGTTCCCGGGCGGGGACCGGGCCCGGTACATGGGCCCGGACGGGCGGATGAACCTGCGGCCGAACAACTCCTTCTCGTACGAGGTGTACGCCCCCGAGTACGCCAAGTACGGCGGCCCCGCCGGGGTGGAGCTCGCCGAGTGGCACTTCCGGCACTCCAGCGACCTGGTCCTGGAGGCGTACCGGAGCATGAACCTGCACCTGCGGACGGTGCTGCTGGGGACGTCCGCGCAGCTCATGATGGTGATGGCGAGCTGCTTCCTCCCCGAGGAGGAGCGGCTCGCGGACTACCTCGACTCGTACTACGCCTTCTGGCACCGGCTGTTCCCGGGGACCGGCTTCATCGGGTCCACCGAGTACGAGCGCACGTACGAGCGGATGGCGCCCGCCCTCGGGGCCCGGTTCGCGCGGATCAGGGAGGCGGTGGCGGGCGGCGATCCGTCCGGGCTCCCGGTGTTCCTGCGCCGCTGGGCCGAGCACTGCCTGGAGCTGCGCGAGCGGGTGGTGGACCTCGCCGGGCGCGGCGAACTCGCCTTCCCCGCCTGGGAGGGGCCGGCCCGCGAGGACACCGGCCAGGAGCGCGCCGAGGACCCGGACGCGGCTCCCCTCGTGCCCGTCACGCACGTGCCGGCGGTGCTGCCCCGGCTCCTCTCGCCGTACATGCACATGACGAACAACCGGCTGCACGTGACGATCCGGGACGAGGCGTACCTGTCGTTCGTCCTGGGCAGGGTCCTGCGGGAGGCCGACCACGGGAAGCGGGGCGTCTCTTGAGCGCCGTCGACCGAGCGAGCGACGACCGTTCCGCCGCGCGCGCCTACCGGCCCGCGATGCGGCCGGGCGTGCTGGTCGGTCCTGCGGTGCTGCGCGGCCCGCGCACCGTCCACCTCGTCAAGCACCCGGTGAGCGGCGCCGCGTTCGAGGTCGGGCCCAGGGAGCACTTCGTCATCGGGCTGCTGGACGGCACCCGGGACGTGGACGACGTCGTGGCCGCGTACGCCGAGCGGTTCCGCCGCCGGCTCCCCGAGGAGCAGTGGACGCGGCTGCTCGGGCTGCTCGGGGCCCGGGGGCTGCTCGCCGGGTCCCCGGATCCGGACCCGCCGGAGCCGCCGCCCGCCCGTACCGGCACCTTCTGGAAGGGCAGCCGGCGGACCGTGGCCGACGCGCACGCGACCGCCGGGCGCCTGCACCGGCTGCTGTCGCCGCTGCTGCGGCCGTGGGTCCAGCTCCCCCTGGCGGCGGCGTCCCTGCTGATGACCGTCGTCGTGCTCGCGGATCCGGCGGCGCTCCTCGACGGCCTCGCGGCCCTGCTCGCCCGCCCCCCGGTCCTCGTCCCGTTCGCCGTCCTGCTCTGGTTCAGCGTCTGTCTGCACGAGCTCGCGCACGGCGTCGCGGCCCGGCACTACGGCGGGGTGGTCACCGAGATCGGGCTGCGCTGGCGGTTCCCGGCGATGATGATGTACTGCACGGTCGACAACTACCCCTTCCTGCCGGGGCGTCGGGCGAAACTGGTGGTCGCGGCGGCCGGCGCCCACGTCAACCTGCTCCTCCTGCTGCCCCTCGCGCTCTGGTGGGCGCTCCTGGACGCGGCGGACCCGGCGCGGCCGGTGCTCACCGGGATGCTCTTCGTGGGGATCGTGCAGGCGCTGGGCAATCTGGTCCCGCTGCCGCCGCTCGACGGCTACCGGATCCTCAGCCACCTCCTGGGCACCACGCACCTCGCCCCGGAGACCCGGACCTATCTGGCGCTGCGCCGGCGGGGGCGGGAGGCGGTCGCCGCCTATCCGCCGCGCGCCCGCCGCGTCCACACGGCCTACGCCGTCGCGTCGGTCGCCCTGGTGCTGCTCGCCGCCGGCGGCACCTGCGCGGTCGTCGTCCTGCTGCTGCTCCGCTGACACGCCCGCCCCTGTCCACCACGCCCCCGCTCCCGCGGAAGACCACGAGATCCACGAATGAGGTACTTGGATGAGCTCCTCCTCCCCCACCCCCGACCCCGCCGGGCCGCCCCCGGCCGTCGAGGTCACCGGCGTGACCAAGAGCTACGGCGGCCGGAAGGCCGTCGACGGGGTGTCCCTGGGCATCCGGCGCGGTGAGTTCTTCGGGTTGCTCGGGCCCAACGGGGCGGGCAAGTCCACCCTGGTGGAGATCATGGAAGGGCTGCGCAGGGCCGACTCCGGCACGGTCTCGGTGTTCGGCGAGCCGCCCTGGCCGCGCAACACCGCCCTGCTGCCGCGCATGGGCGTGCAGACCCAGTCCTCCGCGTTCTTCGTGCGGCAGACCGTCCACGAGCACCTGCGGACCGTCGCCGCGCTGTTCGGGGCGGACCGCGCGGCCGTCGACGCCACCCTGGAGTCCGTGGGGCTCGGCGGGCGGCACGGCGTCCGGGTGGACGACCTCTCCGGCGGGCAGCGGCAGCGGCTCGCCATCGCCTCGGCGCTGGTCCACGGCCCCGAGCTGATCTTCCTGGACGAGCCGACGGCCGCGCTCGACCCGGAGGGCCGGCGCGATCTGTGGGAGGTCCTGCGGGGCCTCAAGGCGGCGGGCCGGACCATCGTCTACACCACGCACCACCTGGACGAGGCGGAGGCGCTCTGCGACCGCGTCGGCATCCTGGTGGCCGGCCGGCTCGTCGTCACCGACGCGCCGCAGCACCTGATCGGCACCTTCGGCGCGAGGAGCCGGCTGCTCGTCCCGCTCGGCCGGATCGACGAGGAGCGGGCCAGGGCCCTGCCGGGCGTGGACGGCGTCGCCGTGCAGGGCGGGCACCTCGTCCTGGAGACCCGCTCCACCGGCAAGGTGCTCTCCGCCCTCGACGCCGTGACGGGCCTCGACGGCGTGCAGACCCGTACGCCCAGCCTCGAGGACGTCTACCTCGAACTCACCGCCCGGCGGGACCCCCTCGCCCCGAACACCCAGGAGCAGCAGGCATGAGCGCCTACTCCGCGCTGACCGCGGCGGGCTACCGCGCCCAGGTTCGGGACAGGACGACGGTCTTCTTCACCTTCGCCTTCCCACTGCTCTTCCTCGTCGTCTTCGGGCTCGTCTTCCGGGGGAAGGCCGTCGAGGAGAGCGGGTTCTCGTACCTCTCGTACACCGCTTCCGGGGTCCTCTCCTGGGGCGTCGCGAACGCCGCCGTGTTCGGCATCGCGTTCACCCTGATGCAGTGGCGCGCGGACGACATCCTGCGGATGATCCGGATGTCGCCCGCGCCGCTGTCCTCCGTCATCGGGTCCCGCTACGTCCTCGCGCTCGGCGTGGGGCTCGTGCAGTCGGTGCTGTTCGTCGGGGTGGCGATGCTCCCGGGGTTCGGGCTCGTGCCCGCCTCGCGGTGGCCGCTGCTGGTCCCGGTCCTGGTCCTGGGCATCACGACCTTCCTGCTGCTCGGGGTGATCATCGGCAGCATCGCCGACACCCCGGAGTCGGTCGCGGGCATCGCCAACTTCCTGATCCTGCCGATGGCGTTCCTCTCCGGGTCGTTCTTCCCGCTCGACTCCATGCCGGAGTGGCTGCAGAACGTCTCGCGGGTGCTGCCGCTGCGCTACCTCAACGACGCGGTGTCGGCCGCCCTGACCGGACGCGGCGACCTCTCCGACATCGGGGTGGGGTGTGCGGGGCTCGTGGTGTTCGGCGTGCTCTTCGGGGCCGTCGCGGTGCGCTTCTTCCGCTGGACGAAGAGCTCATGACCGCCGTCGCGCTCCCGCAGCCGCTGGCGGAGGCCCGCGACGCCCTCCAGGCCTTCCTGGACGGGCGGTTCGGCGCCGGCGCGCCCCGGGTCGTGCCGGTCGGGGCCGTCGGTGCCGGGGGCGGCCGGGCCCCGGACCCGTGGGCCGCCGAACGGCCGGCGGCCCTCGTCCACCTCAGCGCCTCGGCGGTGCTGCTCGGCCCCTGGGGCGGCGACGGGAGCGCGCCCGCCTGCGGCCGCTGCCTGGCCCTGCGGTGGCAGCGGCTGCGCAGCCGGAGCGAACGGGACGCCCTGGAGACCGGCGGCCCGGACGGGCCCCGCCCGGCCGCCGCCTGGCCGCCGCTGACCGGGCACGTGCACGACACGGTGGCCGCGCTGTGCGAGGCCCTGCTGCGCGGGCCGCTCCCGGCGCCGCCCGCCGCGCTCCCGGCGGACCGCGCCCTGCCGCAGGTGACCCGGGTCGACCTGGCGAACCTGCTCGTCAGGACGTACCCGCTGCTCGCGGACCCGCTCTGCCCGCACTGCGGTCCGGGAGGACGGGACGGCGACCCGCCGCTCGACCTCGTACCGCGTCCCAAGCCGGATCCGGACGGCTACCGGCTGCGGTCGGCCTTCTCGTACCCGCTCCCGGTCGACGCCCTGGCCAATCCGGTCTGCGGCGCGCTCGGGGCCGGGACCTGGACGGACGTCACCTCGTCCACGACCGCGCCGGTGGCCGGGAGCGTGTTCGTCCGGGGGTACGCGGGGCTCCACGACGTGACCTGGAGCGGGCAGGAGAACTCCTTCGCCACCAGCCGCCGGCTGGCCTTCCTGGAGGGGTTGGAGCGGTACGCGGGGACCCGCAGGCGCACCGGCCGGGCGCCGGTCGTCGCCGCGTACGACGCGCTGGGGGACGAGGCGGTCGACCCGGCGGTGTGCGGTCTGTACGCCCCGGAGACGTACCGGGACGATCCCATGGTCAGGCCCTTCGACCCCGGTCGGCCCATTCCCTGGGAGCGGGGCCGGTCGCTGCGGGACGGGCGTCCGGTCCTGGTGCCGTCGCGGCTGGTGTACTACAGCATCCCGACGGCCGACGACGACTTCGTCTTCGAGTGCTCCAACGGCTGCGCCATCGGCGGCTGCCTGGAGGAGGCGGTCCTGGGCGGTCTGCTCGAACTCGTCGAGCGGGACTCCTTCCTGAACGGCTGGTACGGGGCGGCCCGGCTGCCCCGGATCGACCTGGCGACGGTCGGCGGTCCCACGGTCGCCGCCATGGTGGAGCGGGCCGCGCTCCAGGGCTACGACGTGCACGCCTTCGACAACCGGATCGACCTCGCGGTCCCGGCGGTCACGGTGGTGGGCGTGCGCCGGGACGGCGGTCCGGGCACGCTGTCCTTCGCGGCGGCGGCCTCGCTGGACCCCCGGTCGGCCGTCGAGGGCGCCCTGTCGGAGGTGCTGAGCTACATCCCGCACCTGGCCCGCCAGACGGCCGAGCGCCGGTCGGAACTGGAGGCGATGGCCGACGACTTCTCCCTCGTACGGCACCTCAAGGACCATCCGCAGCTCTACGGGCTGCCCCGGATGTCCGCGTACGCGCGCGCGTACCTGGAGCCGTCGGAGGCCCGCCCGTTCGGCGAGGTCTACGGGGAGTGGGAGAGCGGCGGGCGGCCCCGCACCGGGGACCTGCGGGACGACGTGGCCGTGGTCGTGGACGAGCTGGTCGGGGCGGGCCACGACGTCGTGGTCGTCGACCAGACCACGCCCGAGCAGGAGCGGGCGGGGCTGCGGACGGTCGCCACGGTGGTGCCGGGGCTGCTGCCGATCGACTTCGGCTGGAACCGGCAGCGGGCCCTGCTGATGCCCCGGCTGCGCACGGCCCTCCGCCGGGGCGACCACCGGTCCCACGACCTCACGGACGCGGAGCTCCTGCGGGCTCCGCACCCGTTCCCCTGATCCGCCGGCCCGGTCGCCCGGCAGACCCTAGCGGGCTGTTCCGTGGGAGCGGGCCGTGGCAGTGGCGGAGGCCCGGGACAGCTTCACCGCCCTGCCCCGGGCGGTCTCGAAGGCCGCCTTCGGGTTCCCTTCCCTGCGCCAGGGCTCGGCACCGCACCACGGACCGATCAGACGGAACTGCTCCAGGGCGGGCCCGTACATCCTCGACCGGAGCATGTAGTGCGCGAGGAGGTGGCGCAGGGCGGGCAGGCGCTCGTCGTCGGGGTCGACCTCGGCGAACGAGGCCGCGACCCGCTTCAGGTGTCCCCTCACCAGGGGCGTGGAGGAGAGCGCGGTGGCCGGACGGCCGGCCAGCTCCTCCAGTGCGTGCAGGTACATGCCGGTGAGCGGGCTGCCCTGCGGGGCCTTGCGGACCGCCTCCCGGGCGAAGCGCATCATCAGCCTGTCGCTGCCGAACCACTTGGCGCACCAGTACTGAAGGGCCTGCCAGTGCCCCTCGTAGTGGTGCGGCGCCCGGGCGACGAGGCCGTCCCAGAGCGGCCGGAACCGGGCACGTCCGTACTGTGCGCCCCGGGCGGCGGTGACCATGACGACCCAGGGGCCCGGGTGGGCGGGGTCGAGCAGCGCGGCCCGCTGCGCCTCCTCGATCGCGGCCGGGAGCATGGTGCGGAAGCGGTTCATGCTGTCCGCCGAGACCTCGTGGGCGAAGCCGCTGCCCCGGATCTCCCAGGCCCGCTGGACCATGATCCGGACGTGGAGGGTCGCCGCGTCGCAGTTCCCGGGCTCGGCCGCGCGCCACGCGTCCAGCCAGGCGTCGTCCTCGCGGGCGATCTCCTGGAGGAGTTCGGTCCGTGACCAGCGCTCGTCCCAGTCGTCGCCCGCCGCCCGGACGTAGGCCTCGGCGGCCCGCCAGTCCCCGTTCCACGCGGCGTCGGCCACGGCCTGCCTTTCCTGACGCCGGTGCGGCGGCGGGGGCGGGCCGGGACGGCTGGAGTCGAGCTGTTCGCGGGGGGCGAGTCCGTAGTCGGAGGCCACGAAGTGCTTGCGGACCCAGCGGTCGGCCAGGTCGGGAACGATGACACAGGGGTAGAGCCCGCAGAGAAGCACGCCGGTCAGGACGGCGAGGGAGATCGTCACGACCGGGATCATTCCTCACCCGGTCACTCTCAGCAATAACAAAGGCCAACGATATGACGAGGTCAGGGGCGGGACGCACGGGAATCGGCACCCCGCGCCCGGCCCCGTGTTTTCCCCCGGAGACGTAGGGCAGGCGCTTTCGTGCCGGTACTTCCGCCGACATTTCCGTCAGTGCTCCTACGTGCTCCCGAGGAAGGGACCCAGGCGATTCCCATGACCACAGCACGCGAGATGATGACGCCGGACGCGACCTGCGTGAAGGCGAGCGAGACCGTGCGCGACGCCGCGCGGAAGATGGCCGAACTCGGCGTCGGCGCCCTGCCGATCTGCGGCGCCGACGAGAAGCTCAAGGGCATGCTGACGGACCGCGACATCGTCCTGAAGGTGGTGGCCAAGGGCCTCGACCCGGCGGAGTGCCGGGTGGGCGACCTCGCCCAGGACGAGATCGTCTACGTGCGGGCCGACGCCGAGGCCGACGAGGTCCTCGACGTCATGAGCGAGCACAAGGTCCGGCGCGTGCCCGTCATCGACAGCCACGTCCTCGTCGGGATCATCGCCCAGGCCGACGTGGCCCGCGCCCTGCCCGACCGCAAGGTGGGCGACCTGGTCGGGGCCGTCTCGGCGGACTGACCGAAGGCACCGCACGACCCCGTACGGCAGGCCCTGTGGCAGGCTGGCCGCGTGACCTCGGAGACCGCACAGCCCCTCGCCCCGGACGACGACGCCGACGTCTCGGCCGCCGAGTTCACCGTCCACCGGCCCAGGATGTTCGGCCTGGCCTACCGGCTGCTCGGCTCCGCCGAGGAGGCGGAGGACACGGTGCAGGACGCCTATCTCCGCTGGAGCGGAGCCGACCGCGCGGCCATCGCCCACCCGGCGGCCTGGCTCGCCACGGTCGTCACCCGCCTCAGCCTCAACCGGCTCTCCTCGGCCCGCGCGAAGCGCGAGGAGTACGCGGGACCGTGGCTGCCCGAACCGGTCTTCACCCGCGACGGCGCACTCGGCCCCCTGGAGTCCGCCGAGCGGCGCGACGCCGTCTCGACGGCCCTGCTCGTGCTGCTCGAACGGCTCACCCCGACGGAGCGGGCCGTCTACGTGCTGCGCGAGGCCTTCGCGTACACCCATCGCGAGATCGCCGGGGTCCTCGAACTGGGCGAGGCCAACTGCCGCCAGGTGTACGGCAGGGCGGTCCGGCGCCTGGAGCGGCCCGAGGCGCGTTTCGCACCGGCGGAGGAGCAGCGGCACCGGCTCGTCGAGTCCTTCGTCTCCGCCGCGCGCGAGGGCGATCTGGCCGGCCTGGAGCGACTGCTGGCCGAGGACGTCGTCTGGTGGAGCGACGGCGGCGGCAAGGTCTCGGCGGCCCGGCGCCCGATCGTCGGCCGGGACGCCGTGCTGCGCTTCCTCGCGGGCGTCGCGCGGCGGGCGGAGGAGGGCACGGAGGTCGCGCTCGCCGAGGTCAACGGGGCGCCCGCGCTCGTGAGCCACCGGGAGGGGAGGCTCCTCGCCGTCACCGCCTTCGAGGTGCGCGACGGCGCCATCAGCCGTGTGAGGGCCGTGACGAACCCGGACAAGCTCGCCTTCGCGGGCCGGCAGCTCGCCGGGGGAAGCGTCCTGGGATGAGGACGCGCGGGGCCGGCTGTCACATTTCCGGGGGCCGGCCGGTTCTCAGCTGACGACACGCGTTCCACCGGGGAGCGCGCACCCTGCGGAGGGAAGAAGCACGATGACCACGATCCTGGTGACCGGGGGTACGGGAACGCTCGGACGGCTCGTCGCCGAGCGCCTGCGCGAGGACGGCGCCGAGGTGCGGGTGCTGAGCCGCCACGCGCGGCCGTACGCGGTGGACCTGCGCGAGGGCACGGGCCTGGACGCGGCCGTCGAGGGCGTGGACACGGTGGTGCACTGCGCCAGCACACCGCGCGGGGGCGACGACCGGGCGGCGCGCCACCTGATCGAGGCCTCGCGCCGGGCCGGGGTCCGGCACCTGGTCTACATCTCGATCGTCGGCGTCGACCGGGTGCCGCTCGGCTACTACCGGACGAAGCTGGCCGTCGAGAAGATGATCGAGGGGTCCGGGCTCGGGTGGACCGTGCTGCGGACCACGCAGTTCCACGACCTGGTGGTGGAGTTCCTGCGCAACGCGGCCAGGGTGCCGGTCGTGCCGCTTCCGGCCGGCGTCTCGGACCAGCCGATCGAGGTGGCGGAGGTCGCCGCCCGCCTCGCCGAACTCGCGGCCGGGGAGCCCGCGGGCCGGGTGCCGGACATGGGCGGCCCGGAGGTGCGTACGCTCGCGGAGCTGGCCCGGACGTACCTGAACGCGATCGGCCAGCACCGCCGCCTGCTGAACGTGCCCCTGGCCGGAAAGGCCTACCGGGGGTTCCGGGCGGGCGGACACCTGACGCCGGAGCGGGCCGTGGGCAAGGTGACGTTCGAGGAGTTCCTCGCGAAGCGCCTTCCGCGACGCGGCTGACGCGCGCCCGGGGCGCACTCGGCCCCGCACACCGACAGGGCCCGGTCCACCGGGCCCTGTGGCACGACTCCGAGGGAACGGGCCGCCGGACTACCGGTGGCCCGTTCGGGCGTTCGGGCGTTCGGGCGTTCGGGCGTTCGGGGGCGAGCGTGGCCGTCACCGCAAGGCCGGCACTGCAAGGCCGGCACCACGCGGTCGGCACCACACGGTCGGCACCACACGGTCGGCACCACACGGCCGGCACCACGTGGTCGGCGTCCGGGACCGTCACCGCGAGACCGGTGACCGCTGGCGTGTTTTTGGTATGGACCTGCCAAGTCAATGCCGCTAGCGTAACGGCCGATGCTCCGTGAGAGCGCTCTCAAGCGTTCTACACCCCCACACCAGGAGGCTTCGTGAAACGCACCACTCCCCTGGGCTCCGCCCTCGCGGCCCTGTTGCTGGCACTCGGTCTCGGCGCCGCCCACGTCGGGGCCGCGAACGCCGCTCCGCTCCCCGAGCCGCCCGCCGCCCCCTCCGCCTCGGCCGGACTGCTCGACGCCCTCCAGCAGGACCTCGGCCTGACCCGGCCCCAGGCCGAGGAGCGGCTGCGCGCCGAGAAGACCGCGACGGAGGTCGAGAAGGCCGCCCGTCAGACGGCCGGAGGCGCGTACGGAGGCTCGTGGTTCGACTCCTCCTCGGGGCGGCTCGTCGTCGCCCTCACCGACCGGGCCGAGGAGGCCGAGGTGCGCGCGCTCGGCGCCGACACCCGGGTGGTCCGCCACAGCGCCGCCGCCCTCGACCGGGCCAAGGCCCGCCTCGACGGGCTCTCCGCGCCGAAGGGCGTGGCCGGCTGGCACGTCGACCCGAGGACGAACAGCGTCGCCGTCACGGTCGTCCGGGCCGAGCGGGACGTCCCCGCCGTGCGCGCCTTCGTCGAGAAGGCGCGGGCGAACGGGCCGGTCACCGTCACCGAGACGGCCACCGCGCCCCGCACCTACGCGGCGGGGACCGTCGGCGGCGACCCGTACTACACCGGCAACGTGCGCTGTTCGATCGGCTTCTCCGTGCACGGCGGGTTCGTGACGGCCGGTCACTGCGGCCGGGCGGGCGCGGCGGTGCGCGGCTGGGACGGCTCGGCCATGGGCACCTTCCAGGGCTCCTCGTTCCCCGGTGACGACTACGCGTACGTGAGCATCCACAGCGGCTGGTGGACCGTGCCGGTCGTCCTCGGCTGGGGCGTCACCCCGGACCGGCTGGTGCGCGGCTCCGCCGAGGCGCCCGTGGGCGCGTCGATCTGCCGCTCGGGCTCCACCACGAAGTGGCACTGCGGCACCGTCCTCGGCAAGAACCAGACGGTCAACTACAGCCAGGGCGCCGTGCACCAGATGACGAAGACCAGCGTCTGCGCGGAGGGCGGCGACTCCGGCGGCGCGTTCATCAGCGGCGACCAGGCCCAGGGCGTCACCTCCGGCGGCTGGGGCAACTGCTCCTCCGGCGGCGAGACCTGGTTCCAGCCCGTGAACGAGATCCTCGGCCGTTACGGCCTCACCCTGCACACCGCCTGACCCGCCCGACGGGAGCCGGTGCGCGGCCGTTCCCGGCGGCCGCGCACCGGCGCTCCCGCGTCCCTCCCCGTTCCTCACCGGTCCCGCCCCGCAACGGTTCCTCCCCGCCCCGCGCCGGTTCCTCCCCGCCCCGTGCCGGGCGGCGGTGTCCCGGTGACGCCCGTTATCCTGGAGACGCGACCGTCCCCCGGGCCGTCGCGCGGCGGTGGGGCCCGCCGTACCCGAACCGCGGCACGCGCTGTCGCCAACGGTCCCTACTCGTGACCCGTCCCCGCCCGCATCCGCGCGAGCGGGGGACCACGCGTAGGGAGAGGCATGCGTTCCGAAGAACCCCCGCAGACCACGGCCTCCGAGCCGGTCGATCCCGACGTCACTCCCGCGGACGTACGTCGGCGCCGGGCGTCCCGGCGTGCGCGCCACGGCACCCTCGCGGTGGTCGCGGTCGTCGCGGTGGGCGGCTCGCTCGGCGCCCTGGCCCGTTTCGGGGCGTCGCTGCTGTGGCCCACGCCCACGGGCGCCTTCCCCTGGACGACACTGACGGTGAACGCCGCCGGCTGTCTGGTGATCGGCGTCCTCCTCGTCGCCGTCACTGAGGTCTTCACGGCCCACCCCCTCCTGCGCCCGTTCTTCGGGACCGGGTTCCTGGGCGGGTTCACCACCTTCTCCACGTACTGCGTGGACATCGAACGCCTCGTCGACGCGGGCCGCGCCACCACGGCGCTCACGTACCTCGTGGCGACCGTCGCCGCCGCGACGGCGGCGGTGACCGCCGGTGCGTTCGGCACGCGCCGCCTCCTGTCGCACCGGAGCACGTCATGACCTTCCGTACGGATCCGGCGGTCCGCCCGACCGTCCTCGTCGTCGACACCGAGGAGCGCGTCCGGGCGTTCCTGCCACGGCTGGAGGAGCTCGGCATCGAGGGGCCGATCACCCTGGAGCCGGTCGAGACCGTCCGCTTCGACGACGCCGGGGAGGGCCCGCGGTGAACGACGTCCTCCTGGTGGCCGCCGGCGGCGCCGTCGGCGCGCCCCTGCGCTATCTGACCGACCGCGCCGTCCAGGCCCGTCACGACACCGTCTTCCCGTGGGGCACCTTCACCGTGAACGTCGTGGGCTCCCTGGTCCTCGGCCTGCTCACGGGGGCCGCGCTGTCCGGCGCGGCCGGACACGCCGTACAGCTGCTCCTCGGGACCGGGCTGTGCGGCGCGCTGACGACGTACTCGACGTTCTCCTACGAGACGCTGCGGCTGGCCGAGTCCGGCGCGCGGTTCTTCGCCGTGGCGAACGTCGTCGCCTCCGTCGTCGCCGGGCTCGGCGCCGTCTTCGTCGGCCTCGCCCTCGCCCGGGTCCTCTTCCCCTGAACCGCCGGACGGGCCCGGGCCTGTCCGGCGGATCGGGTTCCGGGGCCTGATCCGAAGGTCAGGCCCTAGCGACCCTGGAGCGCCTTGACGTTGTCGCCGAAGGTCCAGCCCCTCGAGCCGTCCCAGTTCGCCGACCAGGTCATCAGGCCCTTGAGGGCGCCCTTGTAGTGGTTCCACGCCTGGGCCACGGCCGACGGGGCCATGTGGCCGCCGCCCGCGCCGGGCTGGGCGGGCAGGCCGGGCACCTGCTTGTCGTACGGGACCTTGATCGTGGTGCCCTGGATCACCAGGCCCTTGTTCAGGCAGTCCGTCTGGGCGACGAACCCGGCGACGGTGCCGGCGGAGTAGGAGTCGCCCGAGCAGCCGTACATGCTGCCGTTGTAGTACTGCATGTTGAGCCACCACAGGCGCCCGTTGTCGGCGTACTTCTTGATGACCGGCAGGTAGGCGCCCCAGATCGAGCCGTAGACCACGCTGCCGCCGGTGACGTACGCGGTCTCCGGCGCCATCGTCAGGCCGAAGCCGGCGGGCATGCGGGCGAGGACGCCGTCGATGATGCGGATCAGGTTGGCCTGGGAGGTGGAGAGGGTGGTGATGGAGCCGCTGCCGACCAGGCCGGTCTCGATGTCGATGTCGATGCCGTCGAAGTTGTACTTCTTCAGGATCGGCACGATGGTGTCGACGAACCGGTCGGCGACGGCGGTGGAGTTCAGGTCGATGCCCGCCGTGGCGCCGCCGATCGACATCAGGATCGTCGCCCCGGCCGCCTTGGCGCGACACATCTCGGCGGGGGTGGCGACGCGGACGGTGCTGTCCATGCCGTCCTCCCACAGCACCGTGCCGTCCGAACGGATCACGGGGAAGGCGGCGTTGACGACGTTGTAGCCGTGGGCGGCGAAGCGCGGGTCGTCGATGGGGGCCCAGCCGAAGGGCGGGTGGACGCCGTTGGCCGCGCCGTCCCAGTTCTCCCAGTACCCCTGGAGCACCTTTCCGGCGGGCTTCGGCTTGAGGGCGCAGGTGTCGGCGGCGGCGCCGGTTCCGGAGGCGGGGGCAGGGGCGGACACGGCGGTCCGCGCGGGCTTCGCGCCTTCGGCGGCGGCGGGCGCGGCGAGGGCGGCGGCCGTGAGCAGGGCGGTGAGACCCGCTCCGAGGACACGGGTGATCCTGGGGCCTGGCATGCGTGCTCCTTGGGACGTGGGGGGATGGGTCCTGGGGGTGGCGCGCGCTCCAGCAGACCGTAAGTTGGTCCAGACCATTCGTCAACCATGCGTGTGCCCGGGGAAGTTGACCCCCGTCCGCCGAAGCGCCGCACGCGACCGGCTACCTCGTGAACCGCCGGCCTCCCGCACCGGCTGCCTCGTGAACCGGCTACCTCGTGAACCGTCGGCCTCCCGCACCGGCGGCTTCGTGCGCCGGCGGGTGCCGTGTACACCCGTAAGGATGAGACCCCGCCGGGCCCCGCTCCGCTTCCCCTCGTCGAAAGGGAGCGCGTAGGAAAGTGGTCGGACGATCCGCCGGCCTCTTCCAGCAGGGAACCACATGGGCAGTCGCCTGATCCTCCGATGCCGTCACGTCCTCGTCCTCGTGGTGCTCGTCGTCGCGACGGCGGTGGCGCCCGACGCGCTGTCCCCCCGGGGCGGGACCGCGTCCTCCGCCGCCGCGCCCGCCTTCGACCCGGCACCCGCGCGGGCGAGCCTGGAGCGCCTGCTGTCCTCGCGGGCCCGGCAGTTCACCCTGGTCCCCGTCGAGAGGCCGGAGTCCGGCGACTACTTCGCGGTCTCCGGCGGAGCGGGCGGGATCCAGGTGCGGGGCACCTCGCCGGCCACGCTGCTCGCCGGGGCGGGCTGGTACCTGGAGCGGGTCGCCGGGGTCGACATCGGCTGGCCGGGCGACAGCCTCGGCCGGCTGCCCGCCGTGCTCCCCGCGGTCTCCGGCACCCTCACCCGGTCGGCGAGCGTGCCCCACCGCTACGCCCTGAACGACACCGACGAGGGCTACTCGGGCGCCTACCGGGACTTCGAGACGTACCGCCGCGACATCGACCTGATGGCGCTGCACGGCGTGAACGAGGTCTTCGTGCCGACGGGGGCCGAGTACCCGTACTACCGGGCCCTCCAGGAGTTCGGCTACGACGCCGCCGAGCTGCGGAACTGGATCCCCGCCCCCGGCCACCAGGCCTGGTGGCTGCTGCAGAACATCTCCGGCTTCGCGGGCCCGGTCTCCGAGCGGCTGATCGAGGCCCGCGCCGCGCTCGGCGCCCGGATCGCGCGGCAGCTCCGCTCGCTCGGCATGACCCCCGTCCTGCCGGGCTACTTCGGCACGGTGCCGCCGGGGTTCGCCGAGCGGAACCCGGGAGCGGTCACCGTCCCGCAGGGCAAGTGGGTGGAGTTCGAGCGGCCCGACTGGCTGAACCCGACCGGTCCGGTCTTCGACCGGCTCGCCGCCACTTACTACCGGGTCCAGCGGGAGCGGTTCGGCGACAGCGACATGTTCAAGATGGACCTGCTGCACGAGGGCGGCGCGGCGGGCGGGGTCGACGTGGCCGCGGCCGCAGGGGCCGTCCAGCGGGCCCTGGAGGCCTCCCACCCCGGTGCCACCTGGGTCCTGCTCGGCTGGCAGCGGAACCCGACGCCCAAGCTCCTGAGCGGGGTGGACCGCGAGCGGGTCCTGATCGTCGACGGCGTCTCCGACCGCTACAACGGCCTCGACCGCGAGAAGCAGTGGAACAGCACGCCCTACGCCTTCGGCACGATCCCCAACTTCGGCGGCCACACCAGCATCGGCGCCAACACCGCCCTGTGGGGGGAACGCTTCCACACGTGGCTGACCAAGCCGGGCTCCAAGCTGCGCGGCATCGCCTATCTGCCGGAGGCCACCGGCGGCAACCCCGCCGTGTTCGAGCTGTTCACCGAACTCGCCTGGGAGCCGGGCCCGGTCGACCAGCGGGCCTGGTTCGCCGACTACGCCGCCCGCCGCTACGGGGGCGCCGACCCGCACGCCGCCGCCGCGTGGGAGCAGCTGCGCCTCGGCCCGTACAGCACGCCCGCGGGGACCTGGGGCGACCCGCAGGACAGCGTCTTCGCCGCCCGGCCGAGCCTCACGGCGACCACGGCCGCGCTCTGGAGCCCGCCCTTCTCCCGGTACGACGCCACCACGGTGGAGCGGGCGCTGTCGGAACTGCTCCGGGTCGCGCCCGCGCTGCGGACCACGGACGCGTACCGCCACGACCTCGTGGACGTGGCGCGCCAGGCGCTCACCAACCGCGGCCGGGTGCTGCTGCCGAGGATCAAGGCCGCTCACGACGCCGAGGACCTGGAAGGCTTCCGGACGCTGGTGCGCGAGTGGAACTCCCACATGGAACTGCTCGGCCGGCTCGTCGGCTCCGACCGGCGCTTCATGCTCGGCCCGTGGCTGGAGAGCGCCCGCTCCTGGGGCGCCGACCCGGCCGAGCGCGACCGGCTCGAGTACGACGTGCGCTCGATCCTGACCACCTGGGGCGGCCGGGGGCCGAGCGAGGGAGGGCTGCGCGACTACGCCAACCGCGAGTGGGACGGACTGGTCCGCGACCTCTACGCGCCGCGCTGGGCCGCGTACTTCGCGAGCCTCGACACCGCCCTGGCGACCGGCCGGGCGCCCGTCGCCGTCGACTGGTTCGCGAAGGACGACGCCTGGGCCCGTGACCACCGGCGCTACCCGACCGCGCCGACCGGCGACTTCCAGGCGCTGGCGGAGGAGGTGCGGACGGTCCTGACGGAGGCGCCCGCGGCCTGAGGGACGCGTCCGGGCACCGGGGCGCGGCCCGTCCGCGTAGGCTTCGACCGGTACGACGGACGGGGCAGGGGGCGAGGCGCATGTCGGAGGAGACGGCCCGGAGGTGGGAGTCGACCCTCGATTCGGTCGTGGTGTACGCGCAGGGGGCGGTCTGCCGCCGTCTGGCCCGGGGCGTCGTGCCCCGGGACGGGCGGGTGCGGGTCGCGGGACTGCCCCGCACCCTGGACCCGGGCTCGCTGCGGGCCCGCGTCCTGGGCCCCGCCGGCGTCCGGGTCACCGAGGCCCGGGTGGAGGTCGCGTCCGAGCCGCTCGACGGCGGCGCGCCCGACGAACTGCGGCGCGAGGTCGAGCGGCTGCGCGACGCGCACGCGGCGGCCGAGGGGCGCCGGGACCGGCAGCGGACCCTGATCGCTGAGGTCGAGGGCCTGCACCCGGTCCCTCCGGCCCGCAGGCGCGAGGACCCGCACCGCCGCACCGCGGTCGACGCCTGGCTGGAACTCGCCGACTTCGTCGACGGGCGGCTGGCCCGGCTGCACGCGCGCCTCGCCGAGCTCGAGGAGGAGCTGCGCCGGACCGGGCACGCGCTCTCCGTCGCCTTCGACCGGCTCGACCGGGCCTCCACCGACGCCCCCGCCGAGCACGTCGAGACCAGCGTCCGCGCCGTCCTGACCCTCGACGGCGCGGTCGGCGGGGAGGCTCCGGCGGAAGTGGAACTGGAGCTGGAGTACGGGGTGCCGGGCGCCGTCTGGGTGCCGGCCTACCGGCTCTCCCACCGCCGGGACGAGGACGGCGGGCAGTTGGTGCTGCGCGCCTCGGTCGCCCAGCGGACCGGCGAGGACTGGACCGGGGTGCGCCTCGCCCTGGCCACCGCCGACCTGCGGCGGCGCACCGACCTGCCGCGCCTGCGTTCGGTGCGGATCGGGCGCCGGCAGGCGGACCCCGCGCCGTCCGGCTGGCGCGAGCCCCCGGCGGGCCTCGCCGACCTCTTCGGCGGGTACGAGGCGGCCGGCCCCCGGCCCGTCCCGGCCTCCTCCCTGGTCGGCGGCGCCGCGGCGGGCTCCGCGGCCGTGCCGGTCGCGGCCGCTCCCGTACCGGCGCCGCCCCCGGCCCCGGCTCCGCCGGGCTTCGCCGGGCCGCCGGCCCTCACCGGAGCGCCCCCGCCGCCCGGCGCCGCGTACGGCTTCGCCCCCGAGGCCTTCGGCGGGGCGCCCGGATCCGCGCCGCAGGGCTACGGCGCCGCGCCGGGCTCCGCGCCGAGGTCCGCCCGGCGCTCCATGGCGCCCGCGGTTCCCGGCGCGCCCGCCCCGGCCGCGCCGCCCCCGTCGCCGTCCGGTCCGCCGCGGCCGGACGGCGACGAGCTGGACTACGCCTCCCTCGTCCTGTCCGGACCCGAGGACCAGGGGGCGCGCCGGGGAAGGCTGTTCCCCGGCTCCTCCTTCGACGCCGTGGCGACCGAGTACCGCCGCCGCGCCGAAGGGGTGGCGGCGCTGCCGCTGCCCCGGCACGCCGTCCGCCCCCGCGAGTCGGCGGGTTCGTTCGACCACCGCTTCGACGCGGACGCCCGCGCCGACGTCCCGTCGGACGGCACCTGGCACACCGTCACCGTCGGCGGGATCCCGGTCGGTCTGCGCACCGAGCACCTCTGCGTGCCGTCCGTGGAGGAGACCGTGTACGCGACGCTCGTGGTCTCCAACGCGACCGGCCAGGCCCTGCTCGCCGGCCCGGTGGAGGTCACCGTCGACGGCGAGTTCCTGCTGACGGCCGCGCTCCCCACGCTCGCCCCCGGCGGCGTCGGGCGGCTGGGCCTGGGCCCGGCCGAGGCGATCCGCGTGACCCGCCGCACGCACCTGCGGGAGTCGACCGCGGGCTTGCGCAACAACGTCACCGTGCTCGACCACCAGGTGCGCGTGGAGCTGGTGAACCGGCTCGCGGCGCCCGCCGTCGTGGAGGTCCGCGAGCGGGTGCCGGTCACCTCCGAGCCCGATGTGCGGATCGAGGAACGGCCCGGCTGGGCGGTGCCCGAGGACGGGCCCGAGGAGCACGCGGCGGGCACCCGCGTCCGGCGGGTCGAACTCCCCGCCGGCGGCACCGCCGTCCTCGAAGGCGGCTACGAGATCCGCGTCCCGGCCGGCAAGGCCCTGGTCGACGGCAACCGCAGGAGCTGACCCCACCATGACCACGGAAACCCGACCGATCGCCCTTCCCGTCACCGCCGTCACCTGCCTGGAGGACCGCGCCCACGTCGAGCGGACCGCCGGCCTCGATCTGGCGGCCGGTGTCCAGCGGCTGCGCCTCGGACCGGTCAGCGCGCTCGCCGTCGACCGCACCCTCCACGCCGAGCTGGTCTCCGACCGCCCGGCGACCGTGCTGGGCGCGCGGATCGTCCGCACCTGGACGCCGCGCGGCCCGGTTCCCTCCGCCGACGACGACTCCGCCCTCCGGCTGCGCGCGCACGCCCTCGAAGAGGAGCGGCACGGCGCGGAGCGGGAGCGCGACCGGCTGCGCGTCCGGCTCGACCTGCTGGGCCGGCTCGCCGCCGACCTGCTGCGGGAGATCCGCGAGGGCGTCGGCTCCGGTGAGAGCGAGGGGGAGCGCTGGGGCCGGGAACTGGACCGCGTGGACGCCGAGCGCGACACGTACGCCGAACGGCTCCGTGCCGTCGAGGTCCGGCTGACCGACCTCGACGCCGAATACGGCGCGACCCTGCGGGCCCTGGAGGAGGCCGAACAGGAGCCGCCCGAACTCGTCGCCCACGTGGAGCTGACGGTGGAGGCGGCGGAGGCGGGCCCGGCCCGGCTGCGGCTCGGCCACCTCACCCCGTGCGCGCTGTGGCGGCCCGCCTACCGGGCCGTCCTCGACGGCGGCTCGCTGACCCTGGAGACCGAGGCCGTGGTCTGGCAGCGGACCGGCGAGGACTGGTCGGACGTGCGGCTGACGCTGTCGACGGCCCGTTCGGCGCTCGCCACCGAGCCGCCGCGTCTGGTCGAGGACCGGCTGACGCTCAGGGACCGCTCCGCCGCCGAGCGCCGCACGGTCGACGTCGAGGTGCGCGAGGAGCTGATCGGTGACCTCGGGCCGGTGCCGGTGCTCGGGCTGCCGGGGGTCGACGACGGCGGCGAGGCGCGCGTCCTGAACGCCCCGGCGCCGGTCTCCGTGCCGGGCGACGGCCGCGCGCACCGGGTGCCGCTCTCCGTCTTCACGACGGACGCGAGCGGCGAGTACGCCTGCTCCCCCGAGCTGTCCCCGCTGGTGACCCAGGTGGTGCGGTTCGACAACCGGTCCGGCCACGCCCTGCTCGCGGGGCCGGTGGACCTGGTGCGCGGCAGCGGCTCCGCCGGCCGCGGCGCGCTGGACTTCACCGCTCCCGGCGCCCCCGCGGAGCTGGCCTACGGCAGCCGCGACGACATCCGGGTCGTCCGGTACGCCGAGGAGTCCCACGACACGGCCGGACTCACCCAGCGGGCCGTGACCACCCGCACGGTCCGGCTGCACCTGTCCCGGTTCTCCGCGCCCGGCGAGGACGGCGAGCGGGTGGTGGCCCTGCGGGAGCGGATCCCCGTCTCCGAGGTCTCGGCGGTGGAGGTGCGCCTGCGCAAGGAGTCCTGCTCCCCCGCGCCCGCCACGGTCGACGCGGAGGGCATCGTCCGCTGGGACGTCTCCCTGCCGCCGGGCGGCCGCCGCACGGTCACCCTGGTGTACGAGGTGTCGGCGGCCGCCAAGGTCGTGGGGATCTGAGGGCGGGGCCTCCGGGACGGGGCGGCCGGCACGGAGGCCCCGCGCCCCCGACCCGGCGTCGCGGACGGTCACGCCGAAGTGACTCGGCGTGGCCGTGGGCGTACTTGCGCAGGTTGCTTCCGCATGCCTGATGCACTGTGGCCTCTTCCGGTGCAGACTGTGCAGCAGATGGCGTCACATCCTGTCTGGAGGCCGAAAGAGTGAACGGCGGGAGCGACAGGCGGCGCCTGACCAGCCGCGCCTCGACCGGGAGCAATCCGTCGGCCCACCACCCGGCCGGCGCGGGCGCGCGGTTCCGCAGGAGCAGGGGTCTGCTGCCGCCCGACCGGTTCACCACCCGCAGTCAGCTCGCATGGCTGAATTCCGCCACCTCCAGGATCGGCACGACGCTGGATCTGGAGCGCACCGCGCAGGAACTGGCCGAGTTCACCGTGCCCCGGTTCGCCGACGGCGCCGCCGTGGACGTCCTGGAGAGCGTCCTGCGCGGCGAGGAGGGGGCCCGGTGGACGGGGGAGGGCATCCCCCTGCTGCGGGCCACGGCGCTGTGCGCCATCGAGGAGCTCTCCTCCCTGGAACCGACCCCGGTGGGCGAGACCTACGTCCAGACCGAGGAGCAGCACGAGACGCTGCTGCACCGGTACTGCCTCCGGCAGGGCAAGCCGGTCCTGCTGAGCCGGATGCGGGGCGACGACTTCTCCCGCGTCGCGCCGACGGCGAGCGCGGCGTTGCAGATGCGCGCCGCCGGGGTGCACAGCTATCTGGCCGTGCCGCTGATCGCCCGCGGGCTGCTGCTCGGGAGCGCCGACTTCGTGCGCGGTCGCGGGACGCCGCCGTTCTCGTCCACGGACCTGGCCCTGGCGGAGCAGCTCGCCTCGAAGGCCGCCGTCTTCATCGACAACGCGCGCCTGTACGGGCGCGAGCGCGAGCACGTGGTCTCGTTGCAGCGCAGCCTGCTGCCGCGCGCGACCCCGGTGACGCCGGGGCTGCGGCTGCACTCGGAGTACGTGCCCTCGACGGCCGGCCACGGGGTGGGCGGGGACTGGTACGACGTGATGGCACTGCCCGGCGGGCGGACGGCCCTGGTGGTGGGGGACGTGATGGGGCACGGGCTGCCCGCCGCCGCCACGATGGGCCGGCTGCGTGCCGTCGCCCGCACCCTGATGACCCTGGACATGGCCCCGGAGCGGGTCCTGGCACGGCTCGACCTGGCCACCCGCGACCTGGAGGACGAGCAGGTCGCCACGTGTCTGTGCGCGGTCTACGACCCGGCGGACTCCAGCTACACGCTGGCCAGCGCCGGGCACCTGCCGCCGCTGCTCCTCGACGGGCGGGGCGCGGCGGACTTCGTGGACGTGCCGGCCGGCGCGCCCCTGGGCGCGGGGGTGATCCCGTACGACCCGATCCGGCTGAAGGTCCCCGACGGCGGGCATCTGGTGATGTACACGGACGGGCTCATCAAGACCCGGACCGAGGACCTGGACGAGCAGTTGGAGCGGCTGCGGTCGGCCGCGCTGGACCTCACCCCCGGGGCTCTGGAGGCGGGCGGGCTCGTGGAACGCGCTCCGGCCGGGGCCGAGCGGTTCGACGAGGCGGTGCTCCTGGTCGCGACGGACTCGCCGTCCCCGCGCCGCGACCTGCGGGTGTGGGAGCTGCCGAAGGACGGGCGGGCGGCCTCGGTCGCGCGGAACCTGGTGACCGGTCAGCTCTCCGCGTGGGAGCTCGACGAGCTCGCGGACGTCTGCGAGCTGGTGGTCTCCGAACTCGTGGGCAACGCGCTGCGGTACGGCAACGGGCCGGGCGAGCTGCGGCTGTGGCGCGGCGAGCGGCTGGTCGTGGAGGTCTCGGACACGGGTCCCGACCTGCCGCAGATCCAGCACGCGGACCTCAGCGACGAGGGCGGGCGGGGGCTCCAGCTCATCAACATGCTCTGTCGCCGCTGGGGTTCCTGCCGCACGGTCACCGGCAAGGTGGTCTGGGCGGAGCAGAACATGCCGGGTGCGCAGGAGTTGTAGCGAACCGGGCACGATATCAGCGCGGTGCCGTTCCCGTACGAAGTACGCACACTCTCCACACACGCGCGAACACATGGGGTAGTCATGGAGGCCGGGAGGGAACACCTTGGTCTTCAGTCTGCGCCGTCGACGGAAGTCGGCCTCCGTCGACGTCTGTCCGTTCACGTCCGACGTCACCCCCGGCCCCCAGGGGCCCCCACGACCGCGCGAGGCGGAGCCGCACGCCACCGACCGGCGGGAGGCGGAGCGCTTCGTCCGGCAGTTCCACCGGGAGGAGCCGCGGGCGGGTGACGCGGAGCTCCGGGTCCGTGAGGTGCTCGCCGAGATCGACCGGACCGGCACGTACGCACACACTCCGGACGAGCTGGCGTTCGGCGCCCGTGTCGCGTGGCGCAACGCGGCCCGCTGCATCGGCAGGCTCTACTGGCGCAGCCTCGTGGTGCGCGACCTGCGGCACGTCTCCTCGGCCGACGGGATCGCCGAGGCCTGCTTCGAGCACCTGCGGCTGGCCGGCAACGGCGGGCGGATCCGTCCGGTGGTCTCGGTCTTCGCGCCGGACCGGCCCGGCCGCCCCGGGCCCCGGATCGTCAACGACCAGCTGGTGCGCTACGCGGGGCACCGCACTCCGGAGGGGCGCTGGGTCGGCGACCCGCGCGGCGCGGAGCCGACCGCGCTCGCACGCGAGCTGGGGTGGAAGCGGTCCGACGACCCCTTCCAGATACTGCCGTTGATGGTGCGGGAGCGTCCGGACGCGCGGCCGGAGTGGTACGAGCTGCCGGACGGCTGTGTCCTGGAGGTGCCGCTGCGGCATCCGGACCACCCGTGGTTCGCGGAGCTCGGGCTCCGCTGGTACGCGGTGCCGGCGATCAGCGGCATGCCGCTGGAGATCGGCGGGGTCCGCTATGCGGCGGCGCCGTTCAACGGCTGGTACATGGGGGCGGAGATCGGCGCGCGGAACCTCGGCGACACCGACCGCTACAACCTGCTGCCGGTGGTCGCCGACCGTCTGGGCCTGGACCGCTCGTCGGAGCGGACGCTGTGGCGGGACCGGGCGCTGGTCGAGCTGAACGTGGCGGTGCTGCACTCCTTCGGGGAGGCCGGGGTGACGATGGCGGACCACCACACGGAGTCCGAGCGGTTCCTCCGGCACATCGACCGGGAGACCCGCCACGGCAGGCCGACCCCCGCCGACTGGAGCTGGATCGTCCCGCCCGTCTCCGGCTCGGCCACCCCGGTGTTCCACCGCTACTACGACCCGGTCGACGACTCCCTGCGGCCCGCGTTCGTCGAGCGCGAGCGGTAGGGCGGGCGCCGGTCGTAAACCGGGGGCCGCGGCCCGGCGGTTCCGTCCAAGGTGCGGCGACGGCGGGACGAAGGGAACACGTGGAACAGCGGGTGCGGGTGCACAGGGTCGGTCTGGACGGGCGCGAGCTCCGGGTGGTGCGGTCGGCCCCCGGGCCGGACGCGACGGGGCCGGCGCTGCGCGACGACGGGCACCGGCTGTCGATGTACGCCGACCGGGACGGCGCCGACCGGCTCGCCGCCCTGTGGGCGCTGGCCGCCCGGTCCGCCCGGTCGCTGGTGTACCTGCCCCTCCGGGGCCATCCGGCGCCCCACGACGGCGCCGGCGAGACCGAACCGGTCGCCCTCGACCTGGTGCTGGTCCATCACAGCCTGCAGTTCCCGGCCTCGGCGTGGAAGGGGGTCAGGGCGCGGCTCGGTGCGGGCGTGCCCGGCACCGTGTCCCTGCCGGACGACGACCTTCCGGACGAGGACGCCGTCGACCACGAGCGGCTGTACCACCGGACGTACCGCGACCACCTCGCCTTCGACATCGCCGCGCACACGCTGTTCGTCGTCGGCAGCTCCACCGCGTTCCGCGAACAGGGCGCCGCGCTGCGCCGGTTCGTCGAGCAGGCTCCTTCTTACGCACGGCGCCACCCGGAGTCGGGGCACTTCTGCGTGGAGTTCGCTCCGGGCCCGTGGGGCCGGGGGCGGACGCGTCGGCACGTGCCCGGCAGCCTGCACATCGAGTACCTCGACGCCTGACGGCCGGCGGCCTGAGTGCTCGACAGGGCGCGGAGGCAGCGCGGTACTTCGGTGAACCCTGAGTAAATTCGATCACTCTTGATCGCATAAAAGGGACAGTTGAACCTTTACCTGCGTACCGATCCGATCAAGCCAGTTCCTAACTGATCAATAACGCCTCTATAGTGCCGTCGTTGCGACTCCCTTCCCGCGTGCCCGTTTCTGAGAGTCTGGTTGATGTCGGCGCCGTCCACCCCCTTCCGCCCCGCCCTGCTCGCCTCGTTGCTGACAGCCGCCGCAGGTGGTGCGCTCGCCGCGGCGGCGACCGCCGCGGCGCCGGCCGGGGTCCGTCCCGCGCTCGCCTGGTTCGCCGTCTGCTGCGTCCTGCTGCTCGCCGCCTCGGCCTTCGCCGTCACCTGGTACGGGCGCTCCTCGCGCGCCCTCGGCCGCAGGGTCGAGACGCTCACCGCCGAACTCGCCTCCCGTGACGCGTACGCCTCGGCGGCCGCGGCCTCGGCCGAGCGGGAGACCGCGTCCCTGAGGGAGCGGTACGCGGCGGACACCGCGGCCGCCGAGGCCGCCCGCGCCGCCCGGACCGAGGAGCTGGTCCGCGCCCACGCGGCCGAGACGGCGGAGCTGTCCCGGGCCCGGGCCGCCGACGTCGCGCGCCTGGAGGAGAGGCTGCGCCGCGCCGAGTCGGGCCGGTCCGCCGCCATGGCCGCCGCCGCCAACGCGGCCGGCCGCATGCAGGCGCTCGCCACGAGCATGCTGGCCGACCTGCGGGAGATGGAGCACCGGCACGCCGACGAGGACGTCCTGACCGACCTCCTCCACCTCGACCACCGCACCGCCCAGGCGGGCCGGCTCGCCGACTCCATCGCCGTGCTGACCGGAGCGCGCTCCGGCCGCCGCTGGGCCCGCCCGATCGTCATGGAGTCGATCCTGCGCGGCGCCATGGGACGGATCGGCGGCTACCAGCGGGTGCGGCTGCACTCCAGCAGCGACGCGGCCGTGGCGGGGCACGCCGCCGAGGGCGTCATGCACGCCCTGGCCGAACTCATGGACAACGCGGCCAACTTCTCGCCGCCCACCGCCGAGGTCCACGTCTACGTGGAGGAGGTCCCCGCCGGCGTCATCATCGCGGTGGAGGACAGCGGCCTGGTGATGAGCGACGTGCAGCTCCGCCGCGCCGAGGCCGCCGTGAGCGCGGAGACCCAGGACCTGGCCGGTCTGTCCGGCACCCGGCTCGGCCTGGCCGTCGTCGGCCGGCTGGCGCGCAAGCACGGTCTGACCGTGTCGTTCCGTCCCTCGGCCCGCGGCGGTACCGGCGCCCTGCTGATGCTGCCGCAGGAGCTGATCAGCCACGTGCCCGCCGAGACGCCGGCCGCGCCCGGCGCCGTGCTGCCCCCCGTGTCCGGCCGCGGTCTGTCCGCGCCCGCTCCCGACCGGGCACCGGCCGAAGCCCCGTCGCCCTCCCCCGCCGGCGCGCGGGTCCGGGAGCCCGAGACCGTGCACGAGCCCGACACGGCCCCGGACACCACCGGTGAGGGCACCGGCGAGCACCCGCAGTTCGGCGAGAGCGGCCTGCCGCGCCGCCGTCGCGGCCGTGCGCTCGCCGCCGCCCACCCCGAGGGGCCCGAGGCCGCCGCGAAGCCCCGCGCGGCCGGCCCGCGCAGCGGCGCGGCGGCCGGGGCGGCGTCCCGCTTCGGCACCTTCCGCCGGGCGGTCCGCGACGCCGCCGACCGGCCCGAGGCCGGCACCGAGACCTCCCCGGCGGCGGACGGCTCCCCGGCCGTCCCGCCCGTCCCGTCCGACCAGGCCGGCCGGACGTCCGCCCCCCGGACGTCGCCGTTCTCGAACTCCCCGCACCCGGAAGGCACCCCGTAAATGACCGGCACCACCACCGACGAGAAGCTGAGCTGGCTCCTGGAGGGCCTGCTGGAACGCACCCCGGGCACCCGACACGCCCTGGTGCTCTCCCGTGACGGCCTCAAGCTCTGCCGTACCCCCGAGCTCTCCGTCGACCAGGCGGACCAGCTCGCCGCGATCGCCGCCGGCATCCAGAGCCTGTCGCACGGTGCCTCCGTGGAGTTCGGCGACGGCACGGGCGGCGTCCGTTCCGCGATGGCCGAGTTCTACGGCGGCATCCTGTTCATCGTGGAGGCCGGCGAGGGCGCCCACCTCGCGCTCGTCGCCGACGAGGACGCCGACGCCGGACTCGTCGGCCACAACATGTCCGAGCTGGTCGAGCAGCTCGGCGAGTACCTGGTCGCGAGGCCCCGGGGATGAGCCGACCCAGGCCGGGCAGGGACGAGTCCCCGGACCGGCTCTACACCCTGACCGGCGGCCGCAGCCGTGCCGGGTCCGACGCCTTCGACCTGGTGACCCTCGTGGTCGCCGAGAGCGACCCGGCCCCCGGCATGCAGTCCGAGCACGCCGCGATCCTGCGCATGTGCCGCTTCCCCACGGCGGTGGTGGAGGTGGCGGCCGGACTCGGCCTGCCGGTGTCGATCACCCGGATCCTGCTGGCCGACCTCCACGACACCGGCCGGATCAGCGCACGGCACCCCCGCGCGTCGTACCGCCTTCCCGATCACGACATCCTGGAGCAGGTGCTCGTTGGACTCCGTAACCTCTGAACAGCGCCAGACCCTGCACAGCACCGCCGACAACGGACTGAAGATCGTCGTCGTCGGCGGTTTCGGCGTCGGCAAGACCACCCTGGTGCGCTCGGTCAGCGAGATCCGTCCGCTGAACACCGAGGAGACCATGACGCAGGCGGGCGAGGGCGTCGACGACACCGTCGGCGTCGCCGCGAAGACGGCCACCACCGTGGCCTTCGACTTCGGCAGGATCTCGCTGGACGCCCACAACATCCTCTATCTGTTCGGGGCGCCCGGACAGGAGCGGTTCTGGTTCCTCTGGGACCGGCTGTTCTCCGGGACGCTCGGCGCGGTCGTGCTCGTCGACACGCGCCGGCTCGCCGACTCCTGGTACGCGATCGACCGCCTGGAGCACCACGGCACGCCGTTCGTCGTCGCCTGCAACGACTTCGGCGGCCCCGCCCACACCGCCGGGCAGATCCGCGAGGCCCTCGACCTCGCCGACGAGGTGCCGCTGGTCTTCTGCGACGCCCGGTCGCGCGAGTCCAGCAAGCAGGTCCTGATCACGCTCGTCGAGCACCTGCAGTCCGTCGTCGCCCAGGACCCGACGCCGCAGCCCATTCCGGAGCCCGCCCCGTGACCTGCCCCGTGCCCCACTCCGAGCCCCGGCCCGTCCCGCTGGGCGGGCCCCGGTTCCAGACCGACCCCACCGAGCTCTACCGGCAGATGCGCCGCGAGCACGGGGCGGTCGCCCCGGTCGTCCTGGACGGGGACGTGCCCGCCTGGCTGGTCCTCGGCTACCGCGAGCTGCACCAGGTCACCAGCGACCCGGTGCTCTTCTCGCGCGACTCCGACCTGTGGAACCAGTGGGACCGCATCCCGGCGGACTGGCCCCTGCTGCCCATGATCGGCCGCAAGCAGCCGTCCATCCTCTACACCGTCGGCGAGCGGCACCGCGAGCGCGCGGACGTCGTCTCGGGCGCCCTGGAGGCGATCGACCCGTTCGTCCTGAGGCAGCGCGCCGAGCGGTTCGCCGACGAGCTGATCGACACGCTGTGCGGCAAGGGCTCCTGCGACATCATCGCCGAGTACGCGATGCTGCTGCCGGTCCGGGTGCTCGCCAGCGTCTACGGCTTCGCCGACGAGCAGGGCCCCGGGCTCGTCAAGGCCATGAACGACATGATCAACGGCCAGGAGGGCGCCCTGGAGGGCCAGCGCCACCTGGGCGAGTCCATGTTCGGGCTGCTCACCGCCAAGGCGGCGGCCCCGGGTGACGACGTCGCCTCGCGGATGCTCGGCAACACGGCCGGCTTCACGGTCGAGGAGGTCGCCCAGGACCTCATGGTGATGCTGGCCGCCGGCCACCAGCCCACCGCCGACTGGATCGGCAACTCGCTGCGCCTGATGCTCACCGACGACCGGTTCGCTGCCTCGCTGTCCGGCGGCCGGCACAGCGTCGGCGAGGCGATGAACGAGGTCCTCTGGGAGGACACGCCCACCCAGAACGTCGCCGGACGGTGGGCCTCGCGCGACACCCACCTCGGCGGGCGCCGCATCGGCGGCGGGGACCTGCTGCTGCTCGGCCTGGCCGCCGCCAACTCCGACCCGCACGTCCGGGCCGACTCCGGCGCGCTCACCGGCGGCAACAACGCCTACCTGTCCTTCGGACACGGCGAGCACCGCTGCCCGTTCCCCGCGCAGGAGGTCGCCGAGACCATCGCCCGGACGGGCATCGAGGTGCTGCTCGACCGGCTGCCGGACGTGGACCTCGCGGTGGCCCCGCAGGACCTCACCCGCCGCCCCTCCCCCTGGCTGCGCGGGCTGACCGCGCTTCCCGTGACCTACACCCCGACCCCCGCCCTTGGAGCCCTCGGATGAGCTGCCCGTACGACCACACCGCCGCGTCCGGCACCGGCGTCATCGACCTGGACCCGTTCGTCACCGACCTCGACGGCGAGAGCGCCCGGCTGCGCGCCGCCGGCCCGCTCGCCCGGGTCGTCCTGCCGGGCGGGGTGCCCTGCTTCGCCGTCACCCACCACGCGGAGGCCCGGAAGCTGCTCACGGACCCGCGCCTGGTCAAGGACATCGATGTCTGGGGCGCCTGGCAGCGCGGTGAGATACCCCTGGACTGGCCGCTGATCGGCCTGGCCAACCCCGGCAAGTCCATGCTGACCGCGGACGGCGAGGAGCACCGGCGGCTGCGCACCCTGGTCGCGCAGGCGCTGACCGCGCGCCGGGTGGAGCGGCTGCGCGCCGGCATCGAGGCCCTGACCACGGAGATGCTGGACCGGCTCGCCGCGCGCCCGGAGGGCGAGACGGTGGACCTGAAGGCGGAGTTCGCCTACCCGCTGCCGATGAACGTGGTCTGCGAGCTGATGGGCGTCGACAAGGCCGACCAGCCGCGCATGAAGGAGCTGTTCGACAAGTTCTTCTCGACGCAGACCCCGCCCGAGGAGGTGCCGCGGATGATGGCGGACCTGGGCGCCCTGTTCGGGGGGATCGTGGCGGGCAAGGAGGAGGCCCCCGGCGACGACCTCACCAGCGCGCTGATCGCGGCGTCGGAGAACGGCGACCGGCTCACCACGGAGGAGATCACCAACACCCTCCAGCTGATGGTGGCCGCCGGTCACGAGACGACCATCAGCCTGATCGTGAACGCCGTGGTCGCCCTGAGCACCCACCCCGACCAGCGCGACCTGGTGCTCAAGGGCGAGGTGCCGTGGGAGAACGTGATCGAGGAGACCCTGCGCTGGTCGACGCCCACCTCGCACGTCCTGATCCGGTTCGCCGCCGAGGACATCGAGGTCGGCGACCGGGTCCTGCCCAAGGGCGAGGGCCTGATCGTGTCGTTCGGCGCGATCGGCCGGGACGAGGCCCAGTTCGGTCCGACGGCGGGCGACTTCGACGTGACCCGCACGCCGAACCGTCACATCTCCTTCGGCCACGGTCCGCACGTCTGCCCGGGCGCGGCGCTGTCCCGTCTGGAGGCGTCGGTGGCGCTGCCCGCGCTGTACGCGCGCTTCCCGGAGCTGCGTCTGGCCGTGCCGCGCGAGGAGCTGCGCAACAAGCCGGTCGTCACCCAGAACGACCTGTTCGAACTTCCGGTGGTCCTGGCCTGACCGACGGCCGACGCACACCGACGGAAGTGTGTAGGGTAAATCCATGCGTTCTTCGTCGTGCCTGAGCTGGTGGCGCTCCTCCTAGGAGCGGCCACCCCTCACGCATGACCCAAGGGCCGTTCGGACGAACGGCCCTTCTCGCGTTTCCCGGATCGGGGGCCCTGTCGTTCGGCGGCGTCCTCGACCCACCAGGAGACCCCGTGAACACCGCAGTCCTCGCCGCCCCCGCTCCCTCCGCCGACACGACCGGCGCGCGGGCCCGCAGCGCCGCCCTGGAGGAGGAGATCCGCCGGTCCCCCGGGCGGTTCCGCGTCCTCACCGGCGACCGGCCCACCGGGCGGTTGCACCTGGGGCACTACTTCGGCACGCTCCACAACCGGGTCCGGCTCCAGGACCTCGGGGCGGAGCTCTTCGTGATCGTCGCCGACTACCAGGTCCTGACCGACCGGGACGTGGCGGACGACCTGCCCGGGCACGTCGAGGAACTGGTCCTGGACCACCTCGCGATCGGGGTGGACCCGGCGCGGAGCACGATCTTCGCCCACAGCGCCGTCCCCGCCCTCAACCAGCTGATGCTGCCCTTCCTCAGCCTGGTGTCCGTGGCCGAACTGAACCGCAACCCCACGGTCAAGGACGAGATCGCCCACTCCCGGCAGTCCGCCGTCAGCGGCCTGATGTTCACGTATCCCGTCCACCAGGCGGCCGACATCCTCTTCTGCAAGGCGAACCTGGTCCCGGTCGGCCAGGACCAGCTGCCGCACCTGGAGGTCACGCGGACGATCGCCCGCCGCTTCAACGCCCGCTACGGGGACGGGGTGTTCCCCGAACCCGAGGCGCTCCTCTCCGACGCGCCGCTGCTGCTCGGCACCGACGGCACCAAGATGAGCAAGAGCCGGGGCAACGCCGTCGCCCTGGCGGCGAGCGCAGACGAGACCGCCCGGCTGCTGCGGGGCGCGAAGACCGACTCCGAGCGCCACATCGCGTACGACCCGGTCCACCGCCCCGAGGTGTCCTCCCTGCTGCTCCTGGCGGCCCTCTGCCAGGGCCGTGCCCCCGAGGAGATCGCCGCCGGGATCGGCTCCGGCGGGGCCGCCGCGCTGAAGAGGACCGTGACGGAGGCGGTCAACGAGCACCTGGCGCCGATCAGGGCCCGCCGCGCGGCGTACGCGGAGGACCGGGCCCACCTCCGCGCGGTGCTCCGGGAGGGGAACGAGCGCGCCCGGGCGGTGGCCGACGCCACGCTCGCGGAGGTGCGCACGGTCATGAACAGCCGCTACTGAGGGGCGGGTTGCCTGCCCGGGGAGCGGGACGCCGAGGCGCGGCGGATCGCGCGCGTGATGCTGCGGGTCGCCGTCGCCGGGCACGTGGCGACGGCCGCCGCCGTGCTCGCCGTCGCCGTCGCGACCGGCCGGGAGGCGGGCTACTGGTGCGCCGGGTTCTTCCTGCTGAGCACGGCCTTCCGGCCGGCCGGGGCGTACTTCGGGCAACTGCGCGGCAGGCTCGGCACGTTGCTCAGGGAGGTGACGTACCCCCGGGACGACGTGGTGGCCCTGCGGGAGCGGGTCGCCGCGCTCGAAGCGGGCGCCTCGGTGCTCCAGGAGAAGGCGGAGGAGCAGTACCGGGCCCTGGCCGAGCTGCGCAGGACCGTGGACGCGGTCGGCCTCTCCGCGCACGAGCGCGCCGAGCGGACCGACCGGGGCGTCGCGGCCCTGGCCCGCGAGTTCGAGGCGACGGTGAACCGGCTCACCGACAACGAGGAGATCATCACCGGTCTGAAGGCGTTCCTGCGGCTCCTCCGCTCCACCGACCTCACCGCCGGCCCTGGCGACTCCCCCGTCTGAGCACGTCCGGCCTCCGTCCGGCCACCGTCCGCGACGCGCCCGGGGCGGCCCGGTCGCCGCGGGGCCGCTTCACCCGCTTGCCGGTCCCCGGGTTGCGACTAATGTCGATATATAGGCCATGTGTGCCCCCGCGTACCCGCGCTCACGAGAGCCGGGGAGAGGGGGCGTACGAAAGGAGCCTTCGATGAGCCGTACATTGCGGGGCGCGATCGCACTCGCCGGAGCCGCGGCCCTCTCCCTGGGCGCGGTGGCGACGACCGGAGCGGCGCAGCCGGCCGCGGCGCAGGACGAGGTGAGGATCGGTCTGCTGCTTCCGGAGAGCAAGACGACCCGGTACGAGAAGTTCGACCGCCCCTACATCGAGGCGAAGATCAAGGAGCTGGCGCCCGGGGCGCAGATCGACTACTACAACGCCGCCGAGAGCGCCACCACCCAGCAGCAGCAGGTGAACACCGCGCTCGCCAAGGGCGACAAGGTCCTCATCCTGGACGCCGTGGACGCCAAGTCGATCCAGTCCTCCGTGCAGAAGGCCCACGACGCGGGCGTCAAGGTCGTGGCGTACGACCGCCTCGCGCAGGGACCGGTCGACGCGTACGTCTCGTACGACAACCGCAAGGTGGGCGAGCTCCAGGGCAAGGCGCTCCTCGACGCGCTCGGCGACAAGGCGGGCAGCGGCGAGATCGTGATGCACAACGGGTCGCCGACGGACCCGAACGCCGCCGAGTTCAAGGCCGGCGCGCACGCGGTCCTGGACGGCAAGGTGAAGATCGGCAAGGAGTACGACACGCCGAACTGGGACCCGAACAACGCCAACCAGCAGATGTCCGGTGCCATCAGCGCGCTGGGCAAGGACAAGATCGTCGGGGTCTACTCGGCCAACGACGGACTGGCCGCCGGCATCGCCACCGCCCTGAAGGCGGCGGGCATGAACGTGCCGCTGACCGGCCAGGACGCCCAGCTCGACGCCATCCAGCGGATCCTGCTCGGCACGCAGACCATCACGGTCGAGAAGCCGTACAAGCCCGAGGCGGACATCGCGGCCACCATGGCCGTCAACCTGGCCGAGGGCAAGCCGATCCCGTCCGACCTGATCCCCACCACCGTCACCAGCGGCAGTGGCCAGAAGGTCCCCGCCTCGCTGCTGACCCCGGTCGTGGTCGACAGGTCCAACATCAAGGACACCGTCGTCAAGGACGGGCTCTACACGGTCCAGGAGATCTGCACCCCGACCTACGCGGCCGCCTGCAAGGAGGCCGGTCTCCAGTAGTCGCGAGTCGTTCCGTCCCGCGCGGGCGGGCGTCCCGCTCGGGCGGGCGGAGGAGGCGGTTCCCTTGCCGGAGTCACCGGTGCTCACACTGCGGGGGGTCTCCAAACGGTTCGGCGCGGTCCAGGCCCTGAAGGGCTTCGACCTGGAGGTCCACCCGGGCGAGGTCGTCGCGCTCGTCGGCGACAACGGCGCCGGCAAGTCCACCGCCGTGAAGGCGATCGCCGGGGTGAACCCGCCCGACGAGGGCGTCATCGCGTGGGAGGGGCGGCCGGTCTCCATCACCCGGCCCCACGACGCCCAGAACCTCGGGATCGCCACCGTCTACCAGGACCTCGCCCTGTGCGACAACCTCGACGTGGTCGCCAACCTGTTCCTCGGCCGCGAGCTGCGCAGGTTCGGGATCCTGGACGAGGTCCGCATGGACCAGCGGGCGCGCGAGCTGCTCGACACCCTGTCGATCCGCATCCCGAGCGTCCGCATCC
Source organism: Streptomyces sp. NPDC055632 (assembly GCF_053618675.1). Taxonomy (NCBI): domain Bacteria; kingdom Bacillati; phylum Actinomycetota; class Actinomycetes; order Kitasatosporales; family Streptomycetaceae; genus Streptomyces; species Streptomyces sp. NPDC055632. Next base: position 140,889 of record NZ_JBSHHY010000012.1, read on the forward strand.
CCGTGGCGTCCCTCTCCGGCGGGCAGCGCCAGACCGTGGCGATCGCCCGTTCGCTGATCGGCGACCCGAAGGTCGTGATCCTGGACGAGCCCACCGCCGCCCTGGGCGTGGAGCAGACCGCCGAGGTCCTCGACCTGGTGGAACGGCTCCGCGACCGGGGTCTCGGGACGATCCTGATCAGCCACAACATGGTGGACGTGATGGCGGTCGCCGACCGGATCGCCGTGATGCGCCTCGGCCGGAACAACGGCTTCTTCGACAAGCGCTCGACGACCACCGAGGAGATCGTCTCCGCCATCACGGGGGCCACCGACAGCGCCGTCACCCGGCGCCAGGCCCGCAAGCGGGAGGAATCGTGAAGCGGGACCGGGACCGCCTCTCCAAGGGCGCCGACGGAGCCGCCGACCGGGCCGCCCAGGAACCGGCCTCCGGCGCCGTGCCCGCCGTGGACACCCGGCTCCTGGTGCGCGAGGAGGGCGTCAGGGGATACGTCGGGGAGTTCCGGCGCAAGCTGCGCAGCGGAGAGCTGGGATCGCTGCCCGTCGTCCTCGCCGTGATCATCATCTGGACGGTGTTCGGCAGCCTGGACAGCACGTTCCTCTCCGCCCAGAACCTCTCCGACCTCAGCCAGCAGATCGTCGGCACCGGCATGATCGCGGTCGGGATCGTCTTCGTCCTGCTGCTCGGCGAGATCGACCTCTCGGTCGGTTCCGTGAGCGGTCTGTGCGCCGCGATCTTCGCCGTGCTCAACGTCCTGAACGGCATGAACGAGTGGTCGGCACTCCTGGTCGCCGTGGCGGGCGGCGCGGCCGTCGGGCTGATCCACGGGTTCTTCTTCGCCAAGGTGGGCGTGCCGGCCTTCGTCGTCACCCTGGCGGGCAACCTCGCCTGGAACGGGCTGATGCTCCAGATCCTCGGCACGAGCGGCACGGTCAACATCCCCGCCGAGAGCATCGTCGCCGAGCTGTACTCGACCGTCTACCACAGCCCGGTCGCCGCCTACGCGACCGCGGCCGTCGGGGTCGGACTCTTCCTGGCGGCCTCGCTCCTGGACGCCCGGCGGCGGCGCACGGCCGGGGTGCCGTCCCGGCCGGTCGCCGAGATCGTGCTGCGCACGCTCGTCCTCGCGGCGCCGGCGTTCGCCGCCGCGTACATCCTCAACCGGTACCAGGGGCTGCCGCTGGCGCTGCTGATCTTCCTGGTCCTGCTGGTGCTCCTGGACTTCGTGCTGCGGCGGACCACGTACGGCCGGCGGATCTTCGCGGTGGGCGGCAACATCGAGGGCGCGCGCCGGGCCGGCATCAGCGTGCCGTTCGTCCGGATGACGGTGTTCTCGATCGCCGGGACCATGGCGGCGATCGGCGGTCTCTTCCTCGCCGGGCAGATCCAGTCCGCGAGCCAGACCTCCGGCGGCGGCAACCTGCTGATGAACGTGATCGCCGCGGCCGTCATCGGCGGTACGAGCCTGTTCGGCGGGCGCGGCTCGGTCTGGTCGGCGCTGCTCGGCGCCCTGGTGATCGGGTCCATCCAGTCGGGCATGAACATCATGGGCGTCAGCAACGCCGTCCAGTTCATGATCACGGGTTCGGTGCTGCTGGCCGCCGTGGTCGTCGACTCGCTGTCCCGCAGGAGTCAGAAGGCCGCGGGCCGCGCCTGACCGGCGGCCCCCGGCTCCCGGCCCCCGGCCCCCGCCCTCCGTCAGGAACCGTCCCGGCCCGGCGTTCCGGAGCCGCCCTGGTCCGGCTCGCCGGGCCCGATCCGCAGCTCGAAGTCCCCGGAGTACTTCTCGTGTCCGGCGATCACGGCGAGTTCGACGGCCTCCTCCCCCATCTCGCCGCGCACGATGAGCGGGTCCTTGCGCAGGTCCCGCATGAGCGCCACGCACATTCCGATCATGACCAGCACGAACGGCGCCGCGACCAGGATGGTGAGGTTCTGCAGGCCCGCGAGCGCGTCGCCCTGGCCGTCGCCGATGATGAGCATGATCGCGGCGACCGCGCCGGTCACCACGCCCCAGAAGACCACCACGGGCCGGGTGGGTTCGAAGGAGCCGCGCTGCGAGAGCGTCCCCATGACGATGGAGGCGGCGTCCGCGCCGGACACGAAGAAGATGCCGACGAGGATCATCACGAGCAGGCTCATGGCGCCGGCGATCGGGAACTCCTGGAGGACGCCGAAGAGCTGCCCCTCGGGGGTGCTCTCCCCGGCCAGTTCGCCCCGCTCCCTGAGCTTCATCGCCGTGCCGCCGAAGATGGCGAACCAGACCAGGCTGACGGTGCTGGGGACCAGGATGACCCCGCCGACGAACTGGCGGACGGTCCGGCCCCGGCTGATGCGGGCGATGAACATGCCGACGAAGGGCGTCCAGGAGATCCACCACGCCCAGTAGAAGACGGTCCAGCTGCCCAGCCAGTCGTGGATGTTCTCGCCGCTGGTCGCCTCGGTGCGGCCGGCCAGCTGCGGCAGGTCGCCGATGTAGGCGGCGATCGAGGTGGGCAGCAGGTCGAGCACGATGATGGTGGGGCCCGCCACGAAGACGAAGACGGCGAGGATCGCCGCGAGCACCATGTTGATGTTGGAGAGCCACTGGATGCCCCTCTCCACGCCGGAGACGGCGGAGAGGACGAAGGCCACGGTGAGGACCGCGATGATGGCGACGAGCAGCCCCGTGCCGGTCTTCTCCATCCAGTTCAGCTCCTCGAAGCCGCTGCCGATCTGGAGCGCGCCGAGGCCGAGGGAGGCGGCGGAGCCGAAGAGGGTGGCGAAGATGGCCAGGATGTCGATGAACCGGCCGGGACCGCCGTACGCCCGCTTCTCGCCCATCAGCGGGACGAAGACGGCGCTGATGGTCTGGCGGCGTCCGCGCCGGAAGCTGGAGTAGGCGATGGCGAGGCCGACGACGGCGTAGATCGCCCACGGGTGGAGCGTCCAGTGGAAGAGCGTGGTGGCCATGGCGGTCTGCATCCGCTCGGCCGAGTCGACGGGGTGGGTGCCGGGCGGCGGGGTGCCGTAGTGGGCGAGCGGTTCGCTCACGCCGTAGAACATCAGGCCGATGCCCATGCCGGCGCTGAACATCATGGCGATCCACGACACGGTCCGGAACTCGGGGCCCTCCTCCTCCCGGCCGAGGGTGATCCGGCCGTAGCGGCTGATGGCGAGCCACAGTGCGAAGACGACGAACCCGGAGGCGGCGAGCATGAACGCCCAGCCGCCGTCGCGGATCAGCCCGTCGAGGAGGGAGCTGGAGACGTCCTGGAGGCTCTCGGTGGCCGTGGCTCCCCAGACGACGAAGGCCAGGGTGAGGACGGCGGCGACCCCGAACACGATCCGGTCGGTACGGGCGTGGTGGCGCCGGTCGGAGCGGGTGAGGAGGGTCGGCAGCACCGGCAGCCCCCGGCTCCTCGCCCGTTCGGCGCCCTTCCGGCGGCCTTCCGGCCTCTCTTCTTCCTGCGACACGGGCGGCACCTTTCACGGCATTGCGCGGCATTGCACGGCATTACGGGGCAAACGTCACTTTGCTTCCGTAAGGCAGTACCACAGGCGCGGCCCGTCCCGGCGGACCAACAGGCCCCGGCGCCCCCTCCTTTCCCGGGCCGGCGCCCTCAGGCTGCCGCGTCCTCGAACACCGTGGTCACGCTGAAGAGTTCCCCCACCCAGTGGGCACTGGCCTCGTCGCAGCCGGTGGTCGGGGTGCCGGGGAAGAGGCGGAACCAGGAGGCGGCCCGGCCGAGGGCGGCGAGGCGGGTGGCGAGCGCCGCGGCGCGGCGCAGCTCCGGGAGGGAGGGGCCGAGGTCGGTCCAGGGCTCCAGATAGGCGTCGCGCAGCCGCCCCACGTGCTCGGGTCCGTACCGTTCGAGGACGGCGCGGGCGGGGACGAGGAGGCTGCCGAAGGGGTGGCCGACGGCCGCGTCGCCCCAGTCGAAGAAGGTGAAGCGGCCGGGGGCGGGGGCGAGCACCTGTCCGTCGTGCAGGTCGCAGTGGTCGAGCGAGTCCGGGACGCCGTACGCGTCGAGCTCCGCGCACCAGTCGAGCAGGCGGGGCCGCCCGGCCATGAGGTCGCGGCGGGCGGCCGGGTCCAGGGTGGGGTTGTCCGCGACGAGGCCGTCGAAGAGGGCGGGCAGCCGGGCGGTGCGGGCGTCGGGCACGCCGAGGGCGGTCATCCGGTCCGCGTACGGGGTCAGCGCCCGCTGCATGCGCGCGTACTGGGCGAGGGCCCGCGCCCAGGAGTCCGGTCCCGCGTCGCCCGCGTCCAGGACGTGCCGGAAGAGGGGTCCGCCGTCGGGGAGCAGGGACCACGCCCGTTCGGCGTCGACCGCCAGCGGGGTCACGACGTGGCCGGGCGCCCATCGCGCGAGGGCGTCGCCGAGGGGCGCCTCGAAGGCGTTGTCGGGCGCTCCCGCCTTGAACCAGACGGCGTCGCGCTCCCCGGGCCCGGTGCGGAAGCGCACGAGGATCGACCAGGGGCGGACCCTGACCTCGCGGGTCCCGGTCTCGCGCAGGCCGTGCCGGTCGAGCGCTCGCTCCGCCCACGCGAAGGCGGCCGCGCGCCACTCCTCGTCCTCCCAGGGGGTGACCGCGTCCGCGAACCGCCCCCGGTCGACGGTCATCGGCTTCGTGGACGTCATGGGTGTCTCCTGTCGCATCGACCGATCCCATCACCGGGGCGGGCCGGGTGCACGCGAATATCAGGGCCGCTCCGGGGCCCGGCGTATCCTCGCCCCGGACGCGCCCGACGGGGGGCCGCGGAGAGGGAAGAGGCGGACAGGGTGACGGCGGACAAGGCGGCGGATCCGGGCAGGGCTGCGGATCCGGGCAGGGCAGGTTCGGGCCCCCTCAGCGCACGGGCCCGGGAGGCCGTCCTCCGGCGGATCGTCGACCGGCGGTACGAGCAGGGCGCCCGCCTGGTGGAGCGGGAGGTCGCCGAGGAGCTCGGCATGTCCCGCGTACCGGTGCGCGAGGCGCTGCGCGCCCTGGTGGCCGAAGGGCTCCTGGAACTGCTCCCGCACAGCGGCGTCCGCGTGCGCCGGCTCGAACGCGCCGACGTGGAGCACCTGTACGAGGTGTGGGAGCCGCTCGCGGTCCAGGCGTCGCGGCTCGCGGCGCGGGCCGTGGCGGCGGACGGGAGCCCCGCCGCCCTGGAGGCGGCCCTCCGCCAGGCCGAGTCGGCGGCTGCGGCCGACGAGGGGGCCCGCGAGGTGGCGGCGCACACGGCGTTCCACGAGGAGGTCGTGGCGCTGTCGGGCAACCCCCTGCTCGTCCGCACGATGGAGCAGCTGAACCGGCAGCTGCGACTGCTGTTCGGACTGCGCGAGGAGCCCGCGCACATGCGGGCCCAGCACGCCGAGATGTACCGGCACATCGCCGCGGGCGACCCGGAGGCGGCGGCGGCGAGCACGCTGCTGCACGTGCGCGACAGCAGGGCCGTCGCGCTGCGCTCGCTCTTCGGCGCCTGAAGTATTTGTATACCAGAACGACAGACCCCACCCCTCCCTCTCCTTTCACGGCTTCAATCACCTGGCTTTTCTTGACCTCTCCCCCCGTGAACCTTGCCGCCACTCTGCGCTTGGTATACAAAGCAGGGAGCTGACGTCCACCGCCGAAGGAGCCCCCCATGCAGCCGTCCCCGTCCTCCCCCGGCGCGCTCTCCCGCCGCACGATGCTGGCCGGGGCCGCCGCTCTGGCCGGGGCCACGGCCACGGCGGCCGCCACGGCCGTCCCGGCGCAGGCCGCCGTCGCGGGCGCGGCCGGGGCGGTCGGAGCCCCGGTGGCACACGCCTCGGCGTCCTCCGCGACGGGGCACCGCGCCAAGGCCGTGGTCTTCCGCGACGTGCGCCCGTTCGGCGCGGCGAGGCCCACGGACCTGGTGGTCGTCGACGGCCGGATCTCGGCCGGTCCGGCGCCGCGCGGCGCGAAGGTCGTCGACGGCGGCGGCCGCATCGCCCTCCCGTCCCTCGTCGACGCGCACATCCACCCCGACAAGACGACCTGGGGCGGCTCCTGGGTGTCGCGGAAGCCGGCGAGCGGCATCGCGGACTACGTCACCCAGGACGTGGAGCTGTTCCGTTCCCAGCGCCGTTCCGTCGCGGAGCGCGCGTACGGTCTGATGAGCCACGCCGTCGCCCGGGGCACCCGGGCGATGCGCGCCCACGCCGACGTGGCCCCGGCCTACGGCCTGAAGGGCACGGAGGGCGTCGCGGAGGCCCGCGAGCGGCTGCGCCACGCCCTCGACGTCCAGATCGTGGCCTTCCCGCAGCACGGCGTCGTCCGCACGCCGGGCACGGCGGCGCTCCTGGAGCGCGCGGCGCGCGAGGGCCTGGTGGACATGATCGGCGGCATCGACCCGATCGGCTTCGACCGCGCCCTCGACGAGCAGCTCGACCTGGTCTTCGGCATCGCGGACCGGCACGGCGTGGGCGTGGACATCCACCTCCACGACCGGGGCGAGACGGGTCTGAAGGCCATGCGCGGCATCATCGAGCGCACCCGTGCCCTCTCCCTCGCCGGCAAGGTGACCGTCAGCCACGTCTTCTGCCTGCCCGGCCTGTCGGACCGTGAGCTCGGTTCCGTCGCGGCCGGCCTGGGCGAGCAGGACATCGCCCTCACCACGGTCGCGCCGTCCGACTCCCTGGTGCTGCCGATCGCCCGGCTGCGCGAGCACGGGGTGCGGGTCGGCCTCGGTTCGGACGGCGTGCGCGACTCCTGGAGCCCGTTCGGCAACGCCGACATGCTGCACCGCGCGCACATCCTCGGCTGGGTGACGGACGTGCGGCTCGACGACGAACTGGCGGAGTGCTACCGGGTCGCGACCCACGGCGGCGCGGACGTCATGGGTCTCGCCCACGCCGACCTGGAGCCGGGCGCCCCGGCCGACTTCGTGCTCGTGCGGGGCGAGTGCCTGCCGCAGGTGGTCGTCGACATGCCCCGCCGGGACGTCGTCGTCCACGGCGGGGCGGTCGTGGCGCGGGACGGGGAGTTCCTCGACTGAGCCCGGCGGCGCGCGGTTCCTACAGGTAGGGGCGGGTGATCAGTTCCATCGCGTGGCCCGCGGGGTCCTTGAAGTAGACCCCGCGGCCGCCGTGTTCGGTGTTGGTCTCGCCGGGCCGCTTCATCTGCGGGTCGGCCCAGTGCTCGATCCCCTGCTCGCACAGGCGCCCGTAGGCCCGCTCGAACAGCTCGTCGTCGACGAGGAACGCGTAGTGCTGCATCTGGATCTCCACCGGGGGCTCGGCGAACTGGATCAGTACGCCGTCGGGGAGCTGGACGTTGACGAACGGGCCCCAGGAGGGCGCTTCGGGGAGTTCGAGCAGCTCCCGGAAGAAACGCGCCGACTCGTGCCGGTCCTCGGCCGCGATGATGGTGTGGTTGAACGTGACTGCCATGTGGATGACCTCGCTCTTGTTCGACAGGGAAGGGGACGCGCAGTGCTCGTGCACTGGGGGGTCCTCGTGTCGAACGGCGGGGGTGCGTCCCGCGCACCCGCCGAGCCGTCAGTCGTCCACCGGGTCGCCCGTCCGTGTGTGGCGTATAGCCGGTCCGGTGTTCACGTCGCAGGACGTTACGTGATCGACACGGGGCACCGCAAGGACGTTCGAGGGGATCGGGGGTTCGCGCTCAAGGGAGTCGAGCGCGCACCCGTCCTCCGCCGCCCCGGCCGCTGCCGCCGTTTCCACCGGGGCCGTCCGCTCGCGCGCGTCGGTCCCGGGCTCCTCGGGGCGGTCAGCCGTTCGGCAGGATGACCGCGCGTCCGGCGACGCGCCCCTCGTGCAGCCGCTCGTAGGCCTTCGGCGCCTCGTCCAGGGTGTACGTCTCCACGTGCACGTCGACGGAGCCGGCGCGGGCCAGGTCGAGCACCTCGATCAGCTCGGCGCGGGTGCCCCAGTACGGGGAGGCCACGGAGACCTCGTACGCCGGGGAGCCGAAGCCGACGGGCAGGGCACCGCCGCCGAGGCCGACGATCGTGACGTCGCCCTCGACCGCGGCCATCGCGCCCGCCGAGGTCACCGTGGGAGCGACCCCCACGAAGTCGAGGACGACCTCGGCGCCGCGCCCGCCGGTCAGTTCGCGGACCTCGGCTGCCGCCGACGCGTCGGAGAGCACGGCCTCGTGGGCGCCGACGGCGCGGGCGAGGGCGAGCTTCTCCTCGTTGACGTCCAGGGCGACGACCCGGGCCGCGGTCATGGCGCGCAGCAGCTGGATGGCGACGTGGCCGAGCCCGCCCGTGCCGATGACGACGGCGGTGCTCCCGGGGACGAGCTTCGGGAGGGAGCGCTTGACGGCGTGGTACGGGGTGAGACCCGCGTCCGTGAGCGGCGCGGCCCGCACGGGGTCGAGGCCGCCGAGCGGGACGAGGTGGCGGGGGCTGTCGACGACCATGTACTCGGCGATGGCGCCGGGGGCGCCGAGACCGGGCGGTCTGATGCCCAGCTCCGCGGCCCGCAGGCAGTAGTTCTCCTTGCCCTGCGCGCACATGAAGCAGGTGCCGCAGCCCCAGGGGCCGTAGACGGCGACCGGGTCGCCGACGGCGAACCCCTCGACGCCCGCGCCGAGCGCCTCGACGGTGCCGACGCCCTCGTGCCCGAGGGTCAGGGGCAGCGGGAAGGGGAGCTGGTCGGCGGGCCGGCTCATGACGGCGATGTCGGAGTGGCAGACGCCGGCGGCGGTGACCTTGAGGAGGACCTGCCCGGGGCCGGGCTCCGGGTCGGGGACGGTGACGACCTCGGGCGGGGAGCCCACCGCGCGGTACTGGAGTGCCTTCATGACGGTGTGTCCTTCGCTTTCTCGCGCTTTCCGGTGGTTCGGCGGACGACGGGGGCGTCGTGCGCCTCCCGGCCGGATCCGGCGAGGAGGGGGTGGGGGTGCGGCCGGTGCCGACGGCGTTGATACGTACCCCCGGGGAGGCGCGTTCGAGTGCCGCCGTCCCGGTGAGACCGGTGACGGGGACGGCGACGGTGCCGGTGCCGATGCCGGTGACGGTGACGGGGACGGCGACGGAGGCCGACACCGAGAGCCGGTGACGACGTTCGACGACGGTGTCCAGTGACGAGTTGTCGCCAATCGGTGACACTCCGTGGTTACTCCGTAGGGAACCGGGCAGATCGTCCGTGGGCCGACGCGTGCCCGTGCGAGAGGAGTGAGCCGTGCTCTCCGACTTCTTCGACAGACTGCTCCGCCGCGGTTCCGGCACGGGACCGCCCGCGGGGTCCGGGGCCGCGCCGGGAACGGCGCCGGGGGTGCCCGGCCAGGCGCGACCGCTCCGGAACCTCGTCCTCGACGCCGACTTCTCCTCCGCCGAGCAGTGGGTCGCCGGCCGCTCCTGGGCCTATCCCCACGGCGGTCCGACGAACCCCGGCGACAACAAGCTCGACCACCTCACGGACGATCCCGCGTACAGCAGGAGCGGGGTCTTCCGGGCGACCCCCCGGCCCGACGGCCGCTGGACCGCCGGGCTGCTCACCACCGAGGGCAGCGCCGAGGGGTTCCTCGTGCGCACGGGCGACGTCCTGGAGGCCCGGGTGCGGCTGCCCTCGGAGATCGGCGCCTGGCCGGCCATCTGGACCTGGCGCGACGGCGGGCAGGAGATCGACGTCTTCGAGTACCACCCCGACAACCCGGACCTCCTGGAGCTGTCGAACCGGGTCCGGGGCCGCCACCACTACTTCCGGGACCCGGCCGTCCGTCCGGGGGCGTGGATCGACTTCCGGATCGAGTTCGGCGCGCGCTCGGTGGTGTGGTGGGTGAACGGCGCGCGGGCCTTCGACGACCGCCGCGGGGTGGGCCGCTCCTGGCGCGCCTACCTCATCGTGAACCTGTCGGTGTGCGCGGGCCGCTACCACCCGGCGCCCGAGCCCGGCACGGCGGAGATGTCGTACGAGGTGACGGAGCTGCGCGTGTACCGCGGCTGACCCGGGCCGGGGCCGCGCACCTCTCTGCCCGCCGTCTTCTCCGTACGGCGGGAAACGGGGTGTCGACGCGCGCGACGGCGGGGGAAGCGTCGTGGGGGCAACGGGTGTTGCGTAGGCTCGAACAGAGCGTTCCGCGCACCCGCACCGTGCCGCCCGTACGACGAGGAGGACCCCATGACCACCGCCGAAGAGGGACGGCAGCGGCTCGACGCGGCCAGCGTGCTCAACGCGAAGAGGACGCTGCTCCAGCTCCTCGCCCGGGCCGGCGTCTGGTCCGGGGACGCGGAGGAGCTGATCGGGTTCGTCGAGGCGGGCGCCCTGGCCCTCGCGTACGAGGAGGTCGGCGGGGCCGGGCGGAGCGCCCCGGACGGGAAGGGCGAGGCGTACGCCGCCGGTTGGCTCGACGGCGCCCGGGCCGTGGCCGACGAGCTCGGCGGCGTCGCCGAGCGGGCCCTGCGGCAGGCCCTCGCCGCCGATCCCACGGCCGACTCCCCCGACGACCGCCCTCCCGTCGGGCGCACGGAGATGGAGCGGACCAAGGTGGCGGTCATCCCGATCTACCTCTCGTTCACCGATGTCTCCGACCTCGATCCGGAGGTCACCGAGCAGGTGCTCGGCGCCGTCCTGCGCACGATGAGCTCCCGTCAGCGCTCCCGGTACGCCGGGCGGTTGGCGGAGTTCGCCACGACCCACCGGGAGCGCCTGGAGCGCCTGTACGCGGAGTACGGGCCGGGCAGCGCCATCGCGATCCACGGCCGCTACACCCTCGTGCACTCTCCCACCAGCGTCGCCGTCCTGGAGCGGCTCGCGGCGGCGCCCTCCGCCCTGTACGAGGAGTGGGACGCCGCCGAACTGCCGCCCGCGTGGCTGGACGGCCTGACGAAGGCCTGGGGCGCACCGGCCTGATCCGCTCCGCCTGCCACCGTCACCGTCGCCGTCGGAGGACTCACAGAGGAAGGGTGAACGTTTCTTCCCGGGCTGTCATCGGCTGTCGCCGACCGCCGCTAGTCGCGGAAGGGATCCGGGTACGGGGCGGGAAAAGGCTCTTCCGAGCGGTCGGACCGCCCTTCCCGTCCCCGGCGGGCGTCGGTCCAGATGGCCTCGATGCCGAGGGGCCGGGTCGTCTCGTCGGACCGCCAGGAGGGCGGGAAGCCGGTCGCCTCCTGCGCGCGTGCGGAGTGCGGGGACTTCGGCGGGACAGCGCGCTCGATGCCGCCGAGACGCCGCTCGAAATCGGCCTGCAAACGGTTCATCGTGTCGAGGAAGTCCTCGAGAGGAATGGTTCCTTCGTACATAAGTTCCTCCTGTGGCACACGGCGAAGGTCATCACATTCGAATAAAAAGGGCACTGCTGATGACACATCCCCTCAACGACACCTTCCCTCGGAGGGGAACGCGGCATTCGGGTGACTCACCGGGCGGGAAGAACCGGTCCTTCGCAGATCGGAGGCGTTTTCACGTGTCTCGGAGGACCGTTTCCGCACGGAAGGCGATCATGGCGGTGTCGTCGCGGTGGTCGGAGAGGTCCTGGAGGAGACGGAGCAGGTCGGGCAGGGCCTCGTCGCGGTGGAGCGCGGCCGCCCGCAGGAGGCGGCGCTGCCCGGTGTCGAGGGAGGTGCCGGGGGTCTCGATCAGTCCGTCGGTGTACTGCAGGAGCGTGTCGCCGGGGGCGAGGGCGTGCGTGTGGGTGGTCCTGGGGAGTTCGGGGGCGACGCAGAGCGGCGGGTCCTCGCCGCCGCCTTCGAGGAAGCGGGGCTCTCCCCGCGCGGGGATCAGCAGGGGCGGCGGGTGTCCGGCGTTGGACCAGGTCATCCGCCAGGCGCCGTCGGGGCACCGGTGCAGATGGGTGTGGACGACGGTGGCGAAGGAGCCGACGTCGAGCCCTTCGGCGGCGTCGTCGAGCATGGCGAGGACGGCCGCGGGCGTGCAGTCGGGGCCCTTGTTCCAGGCGAGGGCGCGGAGCATGCTGCGCATCTGGCCCATGACGGTGGCGGCACCGAGGTCGTGCCCCGCGACGTCCCCGATGTCGAGGACGAGGGTGCCGTTGGGGAGCGTGATGGCGTCGTACCAGTCGCCGCCGATCTCGTTGGCCGGGCTGGCCGGCTGGTAGCGGGCGGCCAGGACCGCCCCGGGCACGGCGGGCGGGCGGGTGAGCTGGGCGCGCTGGAGGCGCAGCGCGGTGCGGCGGGCCTGCTGGAGGTCGAGGACCTTGCGGATGGGCCGCTGCGCGTGGTGCAGGACCTCGCGCAGCAGCTCGACGTCGGCGGGTTCGGGGACGGGGGTGTCCCCGCTGGTGGCGGCGGTGGCGTATCCGAGGACGATGTCGTCGACGACCAGGGGGACGAGGATCATGCTCGTGGCGCCGGACGCGGCGAGCCACCGCTCGGTGACCTCCGGCACCAGGCCGGGCGGGATCCGGCCGTCCGCCGGCAGCCGGAACGTCCTCGGCTCGCGGCTCTCAAGCACCTCCCGCATGACCGGGGTGACCGTGACGCTCTGCCCCATCGGCGCGGGCGCGGGCGGGAGTCCGGGGCGGGTGGCGGAGGCGACCCGCCGGGCCGTGACCGTCGCGTGCTCCGGGAGCGGCCACTCCTCGTGGGAGAGGAGCAGGATCACGCAGGCGTCGGCGAGTTCGGGGACGACCGACTCCACCACCGCGGCGAACGCCGTGTCCAGGCCGCCGCCCGACGCCTGCGCCACCCGGGCGAGGAGGTGCTCGCGCAGCTCCGCGCCCCAGGTGTCCTCGATGTCGACGGTGGCGGCGATCCACTCGTCGGCGCGCCCGTCCCGCACGATGGGGACGCAGCGCGTGGCCATGTGGCGGTAGGAGCCGTCGGCCGTCCGGAGCCGGAAGGTGTTCTGGTGGATCTCGGGGGGCCGCCGGGCGAGCGCGCTCCGCCGGGCGTCGACGAGCGCCTGCCGGTCCCGGGGGTGGACGTGGGCGTACATGTCCCCGCCCTCCCGGACGGGCAGGGGGACGCCGGTCAGCTTCTCCCAGCCGGGGACGATCTCCTCGACGTGCCCGTTCGCGCGCACCACCCACACCATCTGGGAGACGGCCGTCACCAGGGCCTCGAAGCGCTGGAGCGCGCGGGTCTCGGCGGTGGTCTCCAGGGTCACGACCAGGACCCCGTCGCCGACCGGGGTGGCGACGGGGGTGCAGGAGGAGACGAAGTGGCGGACCTCCTCCGGGCCGCCGGGGACGGGCAGCAGGGATTCGGTGAGCTGGCGGGGCCGTCCGGTGGTGAGGACGTCGTCCAGGACGGACAGGAACCGCTCGGCGGCCGGTTCCGGGTAGGCCTCCCGGGCGGGCCGGCGGAGGGGGCGGGCGCCGAGCATCCTCTTGTACGCCGCGTTGACGTAGATCAGCAGGTGGTCGGGGCCCGCGAAGAGGGCGACCGCCGCCACGGTGGCGTCGAACAGCTTCGGGTCGAGGGCCCTCGCCGGGCTCATCGCCCGTCCGCCCCTGTCCGGGCCGGCGGGAGGTCCGGCCGTCCGCCGGTCCGCCGGCGATCCGGTGCGATCATCCTGTGAGCCTTTCGTCCTACCGGCGCATGAATCCCTGCATCCTCCAGGGGACCCTGCCGCGGGGGTCCGCGCCACGCGGGCGGCTACCCCGTTCGTGTGCGCCCCGAACGCCGTCCGCACCGCTTCCGGCCCTCCCTCCCCGGACGCTCCTCCGGCCCCCTTCCGGCCCCCTTCCTGCTCCCTTCCGGAGATCGGCACCCCCTGGCGTTCGAGCCCGAGGGCGAATAGGTTAGGCTCACCTAACAAGCGTTCGCGACGGCCGCCGCCTCTACGTGATCACGTCCGGAGAGGCGTGGGCGCGGCCTCGCACACCTCTGCCCGGAGACAAGGAACCGTCATGCCTTCTGTGTTCACCCCTCTTCGCCGCCGCGTCCTCGCGGCGGGGGCCGCCGCGGTCTCGCTCGGCCTCATGGTGACCGGATGCGGTTCGGACGAGAAAAAGGACGACGCGGCGGGCCCGGCGTCCAAGGCTCCGGCGGGCGCGTTCCCCGTCACCATCAAGAGCGCCCTCGGCGAGGCGGTCATCAAGGAGAAGCCCAAGCGCGTCGTCACCCTCGGCCAGGGTTCCGCCGAGACCGCGATCGCCCTCGGCAACGTCCCGGTCGGCATCGAGGAGTACCCCTGGGGCAGTGACAAGACCGGCTACCTCCCCTGGATCCACGAGGCCGTGACGAAGTCCGGCGCCACGCTCCCCAAGCAGTTCAAGGGCGGCGAGGAGCTCGACATCGAGGCCATCACCGAGCTCGAACCCGACGTCATCCTCGCCCCGTGGTCCGGTCTCACGCAGAAGCAGTACGACGTCCTCAAGGACATCGCGCCGACCGTCGCCTACCCCGAGAAGGCGTGGAGCACGAACTGGGACCAGCAGATCGAGATCGTCGCCAAGGCGCTCGGTCAGCCGGAGAAGGCCAAGGAGCTGGAGTCGAAGATCGACAAGCAGCTCGCCGACGCGGCCGCCTCCCGCCCCCACTACAAGAACGTCACGTTCTCGTACATCTACAACACCGGCCCCGGCACCCTCGGCGTCTTCAAGCCCGAGGAGCAGCGCGTCGCGATGGTCTCCAAGCTGGGCCTCAAGGTCGACCCGGTGGTGAACACCTTCAAGGAGACCGAGGGCACCGACTCCGCCCTGATCGGCCTGGAGAACGCCAACAAGCTCTCGAACAGCGACATCGCCTTCACGTTCTACATGGACGAGAAGTCCCGCAAGACGGTCGAGGCCCAGCCGCTGTACGCGGCCATCCCGGCGGTGAAGAAGAACGCGCTCGTCTACAGCCACGACACCCCGTTCGTCACCGCCTCCTCGATGATCAACCCGCTGACGGTGCCGTACAGCATCGAGCGCTACCTGCCGATGATCGACAAGGCCGTCGCCAAGGCCGGGAAGTAACAGCGGATTCCGGCGTGACCACACTCTCCCGGACCGTCCAGGGCCCCGCCGTCGTACGGCGGGGCCCTGCCCGGTACCTAGCAGCAGCCGTCCTGTGCCTGGTCCTGCTCGCCCTGGCCCTGCTCGCCAGCGTGATGTTCGGCAGCAAGCCGACGTCCCTCTCCGACGTCCTGCGGGTCGTCACCGGCGGCGGGGACGAGTACCTCCGCACCGTCGTCGAGAGCCGCTACCCGCGCACCGCGCTCGGCGTGCTCGCGGGTCTCTGCCTCGGGATCGCCGGCACGCTGATGCAGGGCATCACCCGCAACCCGCTCGCCGAGCCGGGGCTCCTCGGCATCAACGCGGGCGCGTCGGCGAGCATCGTCGCCGCCACCGCGTTCCTCGGCGCGTCCGGGCAGCGGGAGACCATCTGGTGGGCCCTCGCCGGCGCCCTGGCGACCGGCGTCCTCGTCCATCTCGTCGGCACGGCCGGCGGGGGCGGCAGTCCGGTGCGGCTCGTGCTGGCCGGCGCGGTGCTCTCCGCGATCCTCGCCGCCTTCATCCAGGCCGTCGCGCTGTCCCGGCCGAAGGTCTTCGACACGTACCGCTACTGGGTGGTGGGGTCGCTCGGCGGGCGCGGTTTCGACGTCCTGTGGGACGTGCTGCCGTTCGCCGCGGCCGGTCTCCTCCTCGCCGTCGTCCTCGCCCCCGGGCTCAACGCCATGGCGATGGGGGACGACAAGGCCGCCTCGCTCGGCATCAGCCCCGCCCGCGTCAAGGGCGCCGGGCTGCTCGCCGCGACGCTGCTCAGCGCGGCGGCCACGGCGGCGGTGGGCCCCATCGCCTTCGTCGGGCTCGCCGTCCCGCACCTGGTCCGGGCCCTGGTGGGCGCCGACTTCCGGATGCAGATCCTGTTCACCGCGCTCGCGGGCCCCACGCTGCTGCTCTTCGCGGACGTCGTCGGCCGGGTCCTGCTGCGTCCCGAGGAGCTGATGGTCGGCGTCGTCACCGCGTTCGTGGGCGCGCCCGCGCTGCTCTTCGCCGTCCGTCGCATGAGGGGAGCGGCATGAAGACCGCCGACCGGACCGAGATCCGGACCGGGGGCCCGGCCGTGGCGCCGTCGCGTCCCGCGGGGCGCGTCCTCGTGCGGATCGGCCCCCGGGTCGCGATCCCCGTGCGCCGCTCCTCCCTGATCGCCGCCGTGCTGTCGGTGCTGCTCCTCCTGGGGGCGGGCGTGGCGACGCTCTCGATGGGCAGGCTGGGCATCGACCTCGCCGACCTGCCGTCGGCGCTCATGGGCGAGGCGACGGGCAAGAACGCCTTCGTCCTGAACCGGCTGCGCGGCCCCCGGCTCGTGGTGGCCGTCGCCACCGGCGCGGCCCTCGGCCTGTCCGGGGCCCTGTTCCAGTCGGTCACCCGCAACCCGCTGGGCAGCCCCGACGTGATCGGGCTCAGCGCCGGTTCCGGAGCGGGGGCCGCGGCCGCCGCGCTCTTCTTCCCCGACACCGTCCCGGTCTCCGTCGGCTCCCTGGTCGGCGCGGTCGCCGCCATGGGGCTCGTGTACGTCTCCACCGGGACCGGGTTCCGCAACCCGGGACGCCTGGTCGTGGCGGGCATCGGCGTGGCCGCCATGTCGACGGCCCTGACCCAGTACGTGGTCTACGCCGTCGAGCGCGACAAGGCGAGCGCCCTGACCGCGTACATCAACGGCAGCCTCTCCGCCCGTTCCTGGGACGACGCGACGGTCATCTGGGGGGTGCTGCTCGTCTGCCTGCCGCTCGCGGCGCTGCTCTCGCGGCCGCTGAACATCGGCGAGATGGGCGACGACCTCTCCACCGGTCTGGGCGCCCGCCCGGACCGGACCGCGACGGCGGCGGTCGCCCTGTCGATCGTGCTGTCCGCGGGCGCGGTCGGCGTGGCCGGCCCGATCGCCTTCATCTCCCTGACGGCGCCGCAGATCGCCAAGCGGGTCACCCGCAGCGGCGGGCCGCAGCTCGTCATGTCGACCCTGCTGGGCGCCCTGCTCCTGGTGCTCGCGGACCTCGCGGCCCAGCAGCTGCCGCTCTTCGACGACCTGCCGGTCGGCCTCTACACGATGGCCGTCGGAGGGGCGTACCTGGGCTATCTGCTGCTGAGGGAGTGGAAGCGGACCGTCTGAGGCGCGCGTACGACGAGAAGGGGAGGGGCCACCGGTGGCCCCTCCCCTTCTCGTTCCGTCACCCGGTGAGCGGTTCGCCGACGCGCAGGTTCCAGCGGCCGCCGCGCCCGCTGAGGTGAACGGCCGTCAGCGGGCGGACGTCCAGGCGCCGGGCGGTCCCGTCCGGCACCCCGAGGGCGTGGACCGTGGCGGCGCGGACGACGTCCGGTTCGACGACGGCCGTGACGCGCCCCGATCCCTCCTGGAGCGCGTCGAGCCAGGCCCCGACCCGGACGCGCAGGTCGCGGAGGGACTCCCCGCCGTGCGGCGCGGTCTCCGGGTCGGACAGCCAGGCGGCGAGCGCGGCCTCCTCGGTGGCGGCGACGTCCTCCAGGGTCCTCCCCCGCCACCGCCCCATGGCGCAGCCGGCCAGGCCGTCCGCCGGCTCGGCCCGCAGGCCGAGGGCCCGGGCGGTGCCGAGGCAGCGTACGGACGGCGAGGCGTACGCGCGCGCGGCGGGGCCGAAGGCGGTCGCGAGGGCCTCGGCGCGGGCGAGTCCGGCCGGGTCGAGGGGGCGGTCGTCGTCGAACCGGACCTCGCGCAGCGCGTCGTTCGTGGCGGGCGGGACGAGCGTCAGCCGGACTGTCATCGGGGTCCTTCGCGGTCGGCGCCGGCACGGGGCGGCGGGATGGTCCCCCGTACGGTACGGGCCACGGGGGAAGCGGGCGCTCCGGCCGGGGGCGCACGGAACGTGATCCGGGCCTCACGCCCTTAACAATGTCCACGTCACGCGGTACGGTCAGGCGACATTTGAACAGCGTGACGACGGCGAGACGGAAGTCCGGTGGGAACCCGGCACGGTCGCGCCACTGTGTGCCGAGGTCTCCCCGGGTGAGGGGGTCGCGGCGAGTCAGACCCGTGGACCGTCGTCCTGCACCACCGTTTGGGACGCGCGTTCCCGCAGGAGGTTTCATCATGGCCGAGGCTGCCGTCTCCGCTGCCGTTTCCACCCCGTCCGTGGCCGTACCGGCTCCACTGCCCGTGCGGGCCGTGCTGCCCTGGGCCTTCTTCGTCGGCCTTCTCGCGCTGATCGCGCTGTACTTCGTGGGCGCGGAGCAGGGTGCCACCTCCCTCTTCGCGGGCTCCGACGTGCACGAGTGGGTGCACGACGGGCGCCACCTGCTCGGCTTCCCGTGCCACTGAGAGGCGACGAACACATGCACGCCTCGACTGTGAGAACCCTGCTGATCCGCGGCATGCTCGCGGGTCTGATCGCCGGTCTGTTCGCCTTCGCCGTGGCCTACGTGGGCGGTGAGCCCTCCGTGGACGGCTCCATCGCCGTGGAGGAGGCCCAGGCCGCCCAGGAGGCGGCCCACGCCGGACACGGCGGCGGCGCCGGCGAGGAGGCCGAAGAGGAGGAGGTGGTCAGCCGCTCCGCGCAGTCCACCTTCGGCCTGGCCACCGGCGTCCTGGTCTACGGGGTGGCGCTGGGCGGCGTCGCCGCGCTCGCCTTCTCGTTCGCGCTCGGCCGCATCGGCCGGTTCAGCCCGCGGGCCACCGCGGCGCTGACCGCGGCGGCGGCCTTCACCACCGTCTACCTGGTGCCGTTCCTGAAGTACCCGGCGACCCCGCCGGCCGTCGGCAACCCCGACACCATCGGGAAGCGCACCACCCTGTTCTTCCTGATGATCCTGCTCAGCGTGCTGCTCGGCGTCGCCGCGGTGATTCTCGGTCGCCGTCTGGCGCCGCGCCTGGGCAACTGGAACGCGAGCCTGGTGGCCGGCTTCGGCTTCGTCGTCGTGACGGGCATCGCCTTCGCGGTCCTGCCGGCGAACGACGACGCGGTCAAGGCGGGCTTCCCGGCGAAGCTGCTGTGGGAGTTCCGCCTGGCCTCGCTCGGCGTGCAGGTCGTGCTGTGGGTGGTGTTCGCCGTGGTCTTCGGCTTCCTCGCCCAGAAGGCGCTGGCCGCCCGTACGTCCGACGCGGAGGCCCCGGCCCGGACCGAGGTCCCGGCCGCGGGCTGACCGACCGACGTGTACGACACCGCCCCCGCGTGCCAGGAGCACGCGGGGGCGGTGTCGTGTCACGGACCGACGTCCCTCTCACCCCAGTGCCAGGAGTGCTCGTGGAAGACGAGCCGGCGGTACGGCTCGCTCTTCCGTCCGGTGTCACGTCCCCACCGTGGAAGGCCCGGTGGTCATGCCGGTGCGGGCCGGTCCCGCGCCCTCCGGGTCCCGGGCCCGGCGCTCTGCCGCTGAGCCACACGTCGTGGGCCCAGATCCGCCGGACGGGCCCCGGGACCCCGACGGTGGCGGGGGCTCGGGAAAGGGGGCGACGGGGTTTCCGGGAGGCGGTGTCCGCGGGAGGCGTTCCTCTTGGGAGCGCTCTCAGAAGGTGGGGGTTACAGATATCCTGGACCGGACGAGAACGCGCATCCTACCCGTGCGCGCCCCGTACGACCCGGTACACCGCCCAGCCGACGCAGTCGAGGAGCGCCCGCCTTGTCCGAGCAGACCACGGGGTCCCGCCCCACGCTGGAAGCCGTCGCCGCGCGGGCCGGCGTGTCCCGCGCCACGGCCTCCCGGGTCGTCAACGGGGGCGCCGGCGTGCGCGCCCCCCTGGTCGAGAAGGTGCGCAGGGCCGTCGAGGAGCTCGGTTACGTCCCCAACCACGCGGCCCGCACCCTGGTGACCCGGCGCAACGGCGCCGTGGCCGTGATCATCGCGGAGCCCGAGTTCAGGATCTTCTCGGACCCGTTCTTCGAGCAGCAGGTGCGCGGCATCAGCCGGGAACTGACGGCGCACGACTCCCAGTTGGTGCTGCTGTGGGTGGAGGGTCCGGGGGACCACGAGCGGATCGCCCGCTATCTCGGCGGGGGGCACGTCGACGGCGCGCTCGCGTTCTCGCTGCACAGCGACGACGCCCTGCCGGCCGTGATCGAGGGGGCGCGGATCCCGGTGGTCGTCGGCGGGCGGCCCGCCCCCGGCACCGATCCGGCCGTGCCCTTCGTCGACTGCGACAACCGGGGCGGCGCCCGGGAGGCGGTGCGGCACCTGGTGGGCCTCGGGCGCCGGAACATCGCCCACATCTCCGGCCCCGCCGACCAGACCTCGGCGGTCGACCGGCTGCACGGCTACCGGGACGTCCTCCACGACGCCGATCCGGAGCTGCTGTGCGCGGGCGCCTTCACCGAGGAGAGCGGCGCGCGGGCCATGGCGGAGCTGCTCGACCGGCGGCCGGACGTGGACGGGGTGTTCGTCGCCAACGACCTGATGGCGTCGGGCGCGCTGCGCACCCTGCGGGAGCGCGGGGTGCGGGTGCCGGAGGACGTGGCGGTCGTCGGCTTCGACGACATGGCCTCGGTGGTCGGCCGGACCTCCCCCGCCCTGACCACCGTGCACCAGGACATCGAGGGCATGGGCCGGCTGATGGTGAAGCTGCTGATGCGGCTGCTGGACGGGACCGGGCCCGAGATCCCGGGCTCCGTGATCACCCCGACCTCGCTGGTCCGCCGCGCCTCCGCCTGACCACGTACGGAGGGTCCGTACGGGAGAGGGCGGCGGGCCCGGGTGCGTCACCCGGGCCCGCCGCCCCGTTCCCCGCTCCCCACGGGGTCAGTCGTACGGGATGACCACCACGGAGCGGTCCGTGCCCGTCTGGAGCCGCGCGTCAGCGTTGCCGATCGCGCTCCAGACCTCCAGGCGGACCGTTCCGCCGCGCAGGTTGCCGAGCGTGCCGGTGGCGGACTTCAGCCCTCGGGACTGGGCGTACTCCTCCCAGCCCGTCACCGGGTCCGTGGCGAAGTACTGGTACGTCTCCGTGCGGTCGAAGGTGCCGTCGCCGGTGAGGTCGTAGCTGATCCGGGCCTGCTGGCCGAGGCCGACCGACGCGCCGGCGTCGACCTGGAGCCGGAAGGCGGTCGAACCGCCCGCCCGGAGCGTGCCGTTGACGTTCTTGGCGACGTAGACGAGCGGCTTGTTCGGGGTGCCGTCGTGGTTGCCGCCCTGCGCCGAGGCGAGGGTGTCGCTGCCCGCCGTGGCCCCGGTGGCCGTGGTGAGCGTGCCGCCGGTGCGGAGCTGGAAGGTGTTGCCGGTGCCCGGCTCCGGGTCGGGGTCGGGTCCGGGGCCCGCCGTGCCGTTGCCGGAGGCGGTGGAACGGGCCGGTACGGAGAGGGACTTGCCGTCGGAGAAGGTGACGGTGCGGGCGGTCGAGCCGTGGTTGTGGGCCACGTAGGTCCGCGTGGTGCCCTTGGTGAAGACGGCGGAGGTGGGGATTGATCCGGTGACGGTGGTGTCGGGGGCGCCGAGCGTGTCGAGCGCGGTGAGCCAGTGGTAGGTGTGGGCCTTGGACTCGCCGGCCTCCGGGGTGTATCCGGCGTGCCCGGCGTCCCACTTGGCCTTGGCGGCGCCGGGGTCGGCGAGGGACTGGAACTCCCAGAGGATGTCGCGCCATTCGACGGCGGGGCCGCCGTTCTCGCGCTCCATCTCGGCGATGTTGCGCCGGATCGCGTCCTTGCGGCCGCCGAGGTGGAGCGAGCCGCCGCTGGTCACGGGCAGGACGTTGATGCCGTGGATCTCCTCCGGGTTGGCGGTCCACCAGGTGGAGTAGGCGCCGCCGCTGCCCCAGACCATGCCGACGGTGTCGTGCTGGAAGGAGCCGGGGAAGACCTGCTGGTCGGCGTCGAACCAGTACTGGGCGATGGCCTCGCCCTCGGTGGTCAGGAGGTACGTGCCGAGGTCGCGCAGGGAGGTGTCGCCGGTGGCCGCGCCCCAGAGGACGAGGGCGGCGCTGAGGTTGGTCGACTCGGAGGACGACTCCTGGTTGTTGCCGGCGGCGAAGCCCTGGTGGCCGCTGGCCCAGCTGTGTCCGGCGTAGACGTCGAAGCCGCGCAGGAAGGGGAAGGCGCTGTCGGTGCGGCTGGGGTTGGCGGTGTCGCGGACCAGGGTCTTGACCATGGTCCCCCAGGCGGAGTCGGCGGCCCAGTTCGGGTCGTACTGGGCGACGATCGCGGCGGCGTACACGTAGTAGCCGTAGTGGAAGTGGTGGTCGTTGAGCTCGGTGTCGCTGCCGTAGGAGGCCGGGTAGCCGGTGAGGGTCTTCCAGGCCTTGTCGTACGAGAACTCGGTGGCGCCGCCGGCCGTGAACCACTCCTGGAGGCGGCCCTTGATCAGGCCGAGGAGCTTGTCGCGGACCGCGCCCTCGCCGATCTGGTCGGCGAGCGGCACGAGCTGGGCGAGCTTGCCGAGCGCCTTGCCGGTCCAGTAGGTGTCGACGGCTCCGGAGAACGGGTCGGAGGAGTTCGCGACCTCGTTCAGGTAGCCGCGCAGACGGGCCGTGTCGATCCCGCTGCCGGGCAGGCCCGGGAGGGTGGCGGCGGCCTTCTGGGCGGTGGTGAAGGAGGCCGCCTCGCGGACCTTCATGGTGCCCCGGGGCGAGACGTAGGTGTACGGGGTCAGCGGGTCGGTGGTGTGCAGCCACTGGTGGCGGTAGAGCGCCTGGAGGGTGCCGCGCTCGGTGCCCTCCCTGGCCTCGGTGGTGAGGCTGTAGGTGGCGCGGACGGTTCCGGCGTCATAGCTCCAGTTCACCGCGGAGCCGGTGACGAAGCTGTAGGCGTACTTGCGGTACGTGGCGAGCGCGTCGGTGGAGGGCAGGACGGCGACGGAGAAGTAGTCCTTGCCGCCGAGGCCCGCGGTGATGGTGGAGCCGGAGACGTTCCAGTCGGTGCCGCTCGGCGAGAAGAGGGCGTAGTGGTGGCCGCCGACGGTGATGCCGAGGACGTTGCCCTGGTCGGAGAAGACGGTCGGCGCGGTGGCGGTGGTGACGCGGGCGTCGCCGCCGGTGCCCCGGGCGTACACGAAGGGCAGGCCGTGGCCGATGGTGGTGCGCAGGGTGCGGGCGCCGTCGGACCAGTAGGGGGTGACGGTCCAGTCGGACCAGGCGTCGGCCTTGGTGTCGGGCGAGTTCAGGCCGGTGAGGCCGAGGGTGAGGTCGCGCTTGTGGGCGAACTCGTACTGGCGCCCGTCGCCGACGATCGCGGGGCTGGTGGGGTAGCCGACCTCCAGGCCGCCGGAGACGGCCTGGTAGGTGAGCGGGTGGCCGTACATGGGGGTGGAGTACGGGTTGTCCCCGTAGCGCTGGAAGGCGAGCGAGGACCACCAGTCGTTGGTGGGGACGGGCTTGCCCTGGGCGGCGGCGGTGACCTTGGGGGTGACGGGGGCGCCGGTGTTGGTGGTGGGGCCGGAGGTACCGGCGGGGCGGGTGTCGGAGTAGCTTCCGGCGCCCGCCGGGACGGTGGCCGCGGCCGCCGGGGCGGCGGCCGGGCCGAGTCCCACGGCGGCGAGGGCGGAGACCAGGACCAGCGCTGCGGCGGGCCGGGTGCGGGGGGATGGCATGAAGGGGCACCTCATGTCGTCTGCGGCGGATGGAGCTCGGGAGGGGCGGGCGGGGCCCGCCCCGGTGGGAGCGGATGGAGCTCGGAAGGGGCGCGGAGCCCGGGAGGCGGGGACTCGGGAGGGACTCGGACGAGGACGCGGGTGGGGGACGCGGGAGCGGGGAGGTCCGTGTTCGAGAGTCCGGAAGCCCGGCCTCCAAAATGGCTGAGAGCGCTCTCAGAGTGACGGAAACGTAAAACCCTGGAAACGAGCGTGTCAAGAGGTTGAACACGGGAGGGAGTTGGGGTCTCTTCTCGTCCGTTACGCCTTCGAGCCTTGACGGATGCACCGTGGCACGGGCACGCTCCCCACGCACGCTTGAGAGCGCTCTCAACCGCTCTCGCTCGTTCCGGAGCCAAGGGAGGCTTCCCATGCCCATCGCCCGAGCCGCCAAGAGAGCCGTCGTCCGCCTGGGCGCGGTCACGCTCGCCGGGGCCCTGCTCGCCGCCTGCGGCGGGTCGTCGGACGACTCGTCCTCGGACAGCGCGGGAGGGAAGGTCACGATCACCGTCGACCTCTTCGGCTCCTTCGGATACAAGGAGGCCGGGCTCTACGCGGAGTACGAGAAGCTCCACCCCGGCGTGACCGTCAAGCAGACCGACACCGAGGACGAGGCCGACTACTGGAAGTCCCTCCAGACCCGGCTCGCCGGCGGCGCCGGCCTCGCCGACGTGCAGGGCATCGAGGTGGGCCGCATCGCCTCCGTCACCCAGCAGCAGGCCGACCGGTTCGAGGACCTGAAGAAGTACGGGGCGGACTCCCTGAAGGACCAGTTCGCCCCGGCCAAGTGGGCCGCCGCCACCGGCAAGGGCGGCGAGGTCCTCGGCCTCGGCACGGACGTCGGCCCGGAGGCCATGTGCTACCGCACCGACCTCTTCGAGCAGGCCGGGCTGCCCACCGACCGCGAGGAGCTCGCGAAGAAGTGGTCCACCTGGGACGGCTACCTGGACCTCGGCAAGCAGTACAAGGCGAAGGCCCCCGCCAAGAGCGCCTGGCTCGACAGCGTCGGCAGCCTCTACTCGATCATGATCGGCCAGGAGAAGGAGCGCTACTACGACGCCTCCGGGAAGCTGATCTGGGAGCAGAACCCCGCCCTGCGCTCCGCCTGGGACCACGCCGTCCAGGCCGCGGACGCCGGTCTGAGCGCCAAGCTCGACCAGTGGTCCCCGCAGTGGAACCAGGCCTTCTCCGCCGGTTCCTTCGCCACCATGCCGTGCCCGGCCTGGATGCTCGGCTACATCAAGGGCCAGGCCGGTGAGGCCGGCAAGGGCAAGTGGGACGTCGCCAAGCTGCCCGGCGGCGCCGGCAACTGGGGCGGCTCCTACCTGGCGGTGCCGAAGGCCGCGAAGCACAAGAAGGAGGCGTACGAGCTGATCAAGTGGCTCACCGCCCCCGAGCAGCAGACCAAGCTCTTCCAGAAGCAGGGCAACTTCCCCTCCTCCACCGGCGCCATCGAGAAGGTCGCCGACGCGAAGGACGCGTTCTTCTCGGACGCCCCCATCGGCAAGATCTTCGGTGAGGCGGCGAAGGAGGCCCCGGTCCAGGTCCTCGGCGTCCACGACCAGAACATCGCCCAGCAGATCACCAACGCGCTGAGCGAGGTCGAGCGCAAGGGCGTCTCGCCCGAGAAGGCCTGGTCGAACGCCAAGAAGGGCGTCGAGAACACCATCGGCTGACCCGTGCCGCCGGACGGACGCCCCCGGGAACGGGGCGTCCGTCCGCCCCGCCTCCCCCGCTCCGACACCCACCGAAGGGCCGCACCGTGACCCTCACCGCACCCGAGACACCGGCCCGGCCGAAGCCGGCCGCGCCGCCCCGGCGCCCCGGACCCGCCCGGCGGACCTGGCAGAAGGTCTCCCCGTACGCCTACATCACCCCGTTCTTCACCCTGTTCGCCGCCTTCGGCCTCTTCCCGCTGATCTACACGGCCTTCGTCTCGCTCTACCGGGTGGAGCTCCAGACGCCCGGCGACATGGAGTGGCGCGGGCTCGGCAACTACACCGCGCTCTTCGGTGACGAGTACTTCTGGGTCGCGCTGCGCAACACCTTCACCATCGGCGTGCTCTCCACCGTGCCGCAGCTCGTCATGGCGCTCGGCCTGGCGCACCTGCTGAACTACCGGATGCGCGGCCGGACCTTCCTGCGCACGGCGGTGCTGCTGCCGTACGCCACCTCGGTCGCCGCCGCCACCCTCGTCTTCGCCCAGCTCTTCGGGCGGGACTTCGGCCTGATCAACTACGCGCTCGGGCTCGTCGGCGTCGATCCCGTCGACTGGCAGAACGGCACGGTGGCCTCGCAGATCGCCGTGTCGACGGTCGTCGTCTGGCGCTGGACCGGCTACAACGCGCTGATCTACCTGGCCGGCATGCAGTCGATCCCGGACGAGCTGTACGAGGCGGCCGCGATGGACGGGGCCTCGCGGTGGCGCCAGTTCTTCCACGTCACGCTGCCCGGACTGCGGCCCACCATCCTCTTCACCGTCATCGTCTCCACGATCGGCGCGACCCAGCTCTTCGGCGAGCCGCTGCTGCTCGAAGGGTCGATCTCGGGCGGCATCTCGCACCAGTACCAGACGCTCGGGCTCTACATGTACGAGCAGGGCTGGGGCTTCTTCCACCTGGGCCGGGCCGCGGCCATCGCCTGGGTGATGTTCCTGCTCATCGTGGCGCTGGTCGGGCTCAACGCCCTGATCGCGCGCCGCCGTTCCCGCAAGGAGGCCGGCCGATGACCGCGCCGATCGCCCCGGCGGCGCCCGCCGCTCCCCCGGCCGCCCCCGCCGCCCCGGAGCCCGGCCGGACGCCGCGCCGGGGGGCCTCCCGGGCGGGCCGCACCCTGCACGCCGGCCCCCTCGCGTACGGCATCCTGATCGTCGCCGTGCTGTTCTCGGCGTTCCCGTTCTACTGGACGATCGTCGCCGCGAGCCGCTCCAACGCCGATCTGGCGAAGGTCCCGCCGACGCTCCTCCCGGGACCGAACCTGATCAAGAACTTCGAGGCGGTCCTCGAAGAGGCCGACATCGGCAAGGCGCTGCTCAACTCGTTCGTCGTCTCCGGGTCGGTCACCCTCGGCACCGTCCTGTGCTGCACCCTGGCCGGCTTCGCCTTCGCCAAGCTGCGCTTCAGGGGCCGGGGCGCGCTGCTCGCGGTCACCGTCGGCACCATGATGATCCCGCCGCAGCTCGGCGTGATCCCGCTGTTCATGCTGATCGCCGAGCTCGGCTGGGTGAACCAGCTCCAGTCGGTGATCCTGCCGGGGCTGGTCTCCGCGTTCGGGGTGTTCTTCATGCGCCAGTACCTGGTGCAGTCGCTGCCGGACGAGCTGATCGAGGCGGCCCGGGTCGACGGCGCGTCCACCGCCAGGATCTTCTGGTCGATCGTCGTGCCGATCGCCCGGCCCGGCATGGCCGTGCTCGGCCTGCTGACCTTCATGGCCTCGTGGAACGACTTCTTCTGGCCCGTCGTCGCCCTGTCCTCCTCCGAGCCCACCGTCCAGGTCGCCCTGCGCCAGCTCGGCGGCGGCTACGTCCACGACCAGTCCGTGATCATGGCGGGCACGCTGCTCGGCACCCTGCCGGTGCTGCTCGTCTTCGGCCTGCTCGGCCGGCAGATCGTCGGCGGCATCATGCAGGGCGCGGTCAAGGGCTGACCGCCCCCGTCCCCTCTCCTCCTCCCCACAGAACGTCTCACCCCAGGGAGTTCCCACCCCATGACCGCGCTCGACGCCCGCACCGACCCGGCGACCACGCTCCGCTTCCCCGAGGGCTTCCGCTGGGGCACCGCCACCGCCGCCTACCAGATCGAGGGGGCGGCGGCCGAGGACGGCCGCACGCCGTCCATCTGGGACACCTTCAGCCGTACGCCGGGCAAGGTCCGCAACGGCGACACCGGCGACATCGCCGCCGACCACTACCACCGGCTCGACGAGGACGTCGCCCTGATGCGGCGGCTCGGCGTGACCGACTACCGCTTCTCGATCGCCTGGCCCCGGGTCCAGCCCACCGGGCGCGGCCCGGCCGTGCGCAAGGGCCTGGACTTCTACCGGCGCCTGGCCGACTCCCTCCTGGAGGCCGGGATCCGGCCCGTGGCGACGCTCTACCACTGGGACCTGCCGCAGGAGCTGGAGGACGCGGGCGGCTGGCCGCACCGGGAGACCGCACACCGCTTCGCCGAGTACGCCGGGATCATGGCGGACGCGCTCGGCGACCGGGTGGCGACCTGGACCACGCTCAACGAGCCCTGGTGCGCCGCCTTCCTCGGCTACGGCAACGGCGTGCACGCGCCGGGCCGCACCGACGACCTAGCCGCGCTGCGCGCTGCCCACCACCTGAACCTGGCGCACGGCCTGGGGGCACGGGCGCTGCGCGGCGCGCTGCCCGCGTCCGCCGAGGTGTCCCTGACCCTCAACCTGCACGCCGTACGGGCCCTCACGCAGTCCCCCGAGGACCTGGACGCGGCCCGCCGGATCGACGCCGTCGGCAACCGGATCTTCCTGGACCCGGTCTTCCACGGGCGGCTCCCGGAGGACCTGGTCCGCGACACCGCGTCGGTCACGGACTGGTCGTTCGTCCAGGACGGGGACCTGACGGCGGCGGCCGCGCCGATCGACTCCCTCGGCATCAACTACTACTCCCCGTCCGTCGTCGCGGCGGGCTCCTCGGAGTCGCCGGCGCCGTGGGCGGGCGCGGAGCGGCACGTGCGGTTCGTGCCGGCGCCGGGGCCGCGCACGGCCATGGACTGGCCGGTGGACGCGAACGGGCTGCACGAGCTGCTCGTCCGGCTGCGGGACGAACTGCCGGGCGTACCGCTGGTGATCACGGAGAACGGCGCGGCGTACGACGACTACGCCGACCCGTCGGGGAACGTGAAGGACCCGGAGCGGGTGGCCTATCTGCACGCGCACCTGGCGGCGGTGCACCGGGCCCTGGAGGACGGGGCGGACGTGCGGGGCTACTTCCTGTGGTCGCTCCTGGACAACTTCGAGTGGGCGTACGGCTACAGCAAGCGGTTCGGCATCGTCCACGTGGACTTCGCGACGCAGCGGCGCACGCTGAAGGACAGCGCCCGCTGGTACGCGGAGGTGATCACCCGGGGCGGTCT
Source organism: Streptomyces sp. NPDC055632 (assembly GCF_053618675.1). Classification (NCBI taxonomy): domain Bacteria; kingdom Bacillati; phylum Actinomycetota; class Actinomycetes; order Kitasatosporales; family Streptomycetaceae; genus Streptomyces; species Streptomyces sp. NPDC055632. The sequence continues at coordinate 169,352 of NZ_JBSHHY010000012.1, forward strand.
CGCGGAGGAGTGAGGAGGCACCCGGCCGGGCCGGGGCGGCCCCGCCCCGGCCGGGAGCGCCCGGTGCTACTTCTTGAGCGCCCCGGCGACGAAGTCCCGCGTCAGCCGGACGGCCGACTCGACGGGGACGTACTGCCCGTCCGGCGGGAAGAAGTCGACCGAGCCCGCCGCCCCGTAGTTCGCCCAGAAACAGGTGGTCATCGGGAAGGTGTCGGTGACGTTCTGCCGGCACTTCACGACGAGAGTGCTGCTGGTGGCGATCGTGGCCTCGCCGATGAAGTTGCGGCCTTCCTCCTCCACGAGGTGCGTGGACCTGTCATAGATGCGGTTCAGGGCGGCGGCGGGGTCGGCGACCTTCTCGTACAGCTTGGTCCGCGCCGTGAAGACGGGGACCGATGCCGACACGGTGCCCTTGCGGAGGATGATCCGGGGGCTGCCGAAGCAGGACACCCTGGAGTTGTCGTCGCTCTTGATCTCCTTGAGGTCCTTGTCGCCGAAGACCCCCACATCGAGTCCACTGCCGTAGCGGAAGCCGCCGTCGCCCTCGTCGCAGACCAGGCCTTCCACCATGGGGACGGCGACGGTCGTGTAACGGGTGCCGGAGTCGGCGGCGAGCTTCTCCTCGGCCGGTTCGCCCCCGTTCCCGCTCTCGTTCCCGTTCCCGTCCGACGTCTTGCCGTCCGGCGCCTTGCCGTCCGAGGGTTCGGCGTCGCCGCACCCCGTGACGACCGATGCCAGTACCACTGCGGCGACGAGCGCCCGGAACCTGGTCATGTGTCAGTTCCCCCGTGAAATCGCGAAGATGATCAAAATCGCGAAGATCATACGGGACCTCCGGGGGGTGCCGCGGCCCCCCTCGGAGCCGCGGCACCCCCGGTCACCGCGGGGACGGACCTCGCGTCACACGCGCTGCCACAGGGCCGGGACGTTCGGCGGCTCCCAGCCGGTCTGGGCCTGGTGGCCCTGGAGGCAGCGGTAGGTCGCGCCGCCGTGGGTGACGGTGTCACCGGCCTTGTAGACCTTGCCGGCCGCCCAGGTGCCGCCCGGCTCGGGCTCGCCGGGGCCGGGGCCCGGGCCCGGGTCGGTGGTGGTCTTCAGGGTCAGGCCGTAGTTCTGGAGGATCGGGTTCAGCGGCTGGAAGAAGGTCGTGCCGCCGCTTGAGCAGTTGCCGGAGCCGCCCGAGGTCACGCCCTGGGCCTGGCTGCCGGAGATGTACGAGCCGCCGGAGTCGCCGGGCTCGGCGCAGACCGTCGTGCGGGTGACGCCCGAGATGGTGCCCTCGGGGTAGGTGACGCTGGTGTTGTGCTGCTGCACGGTGCCGCAGTGCCAGCCGGTGGTCGAGCCGGAGCGGCACACGGAGGAGCCGACGGGCTGGAGGACCGAGCCGGTCACCTGGACGTTGGCGCCGCCCGCGCCCTTCACGTACGGGGTGGCGGTCCAGTTGGCGTTGGTGGCGACCCAGGCCATGTCGTTGCCGGGGAAGACCGAGGCCTGGAAGCTGCCCTGGGCGACCTGGTTGAAGCCGCTGGTGGAGGTGCCGGCCCGGCCGCAGTGGCCGGCCGTGGCGAAGCCCTGGGTGGTGCCCTTGGTGATCGGGAAGCCGACGGAGCAGCGTCCGCTGCCGTTCATGTAGTACGCGTCGCCGCCCCGGAGGTCGTACAGCGGGCGGGGCGCCTCGGCGGTGCGGACCACCTTCACGAGGTCGCGGGGGACGCCGGTGGCCGCGACGAGCCGCGCGCCGGCCCCGGCCCGTGCCTCCTCCACGACGAGGACGTTGGCGCGGACGTCGACGTACCGGACGGGCGCCTCGGCGGTGGCGGCCCGGTCCAGGGCCTCCTTGGCCCGCTCCAGGGCGGTCAGACCGTGCGTCACGACCTCGGCGCGCGCGCCCGCGGCGCGGATCGCGGCGGCGTCGGCGGCGCGGGTGGTGGCCACGGTCAGGGTGCCGGACTCGGCGCCGTCCACCCAGGCACCGGCGAAGGCGCCGCCCAGGTCCAGGCGGAGTCCGGCGGCCCTGGCTCCGGCCTCGGCCTCGTTGGCGAGCCGGTTCTCGGCCTGGGCGCGGGTGAGGCCCAGGTCGCGCTGCATGGCGCGGAGGAGTTCGGGCTGCGCGGAGGCGGCGCCGAGGGCGTCGGCGGCCGTTCTGACGGTGGGGGCGCGGTCCTTGTCGTGCGGCGCCGCGGTGGCGGAACCGGCCTGGAGGCCGGCCAGCGCGAGACCGGCGGCGGCCAGCACGGTACACGCCGTGCGGGCGTGTCGTCGGAGCATGGGGAGTCTCCTCGGTTGGCGGTGGGGGATCTGCTGAAACCGTAGGGATCCCGCCGGGGGGACGGCAGTTGCCAGTCGGCCCCTGCCACGGCGTTATGGCCGGGGGCCGAAGGGGCTTCGGGCATGGGGGTGTCGGGCGTGAAGGACATGCGGGAGGGGTGGACGCGGGGCTTCGGGTACGGAGGCGTCCGGGCGCGCGTCAGCGCGGGGAGCCCTCGCGGGGTGCCGGGGCCGTCGTGCGGCCGGCGCTGCGGGCGAGCGCCTCCTCGTGGGCGGCCCTGGTGTGGTTCAGGACGGCGGCGGCCCGGCCGGCGGCACGGCCCTCCGGATGCCAGCCGAGCAGGTGGCGCCAGACCAGGGGCGCGCCCGCGAGGGGTCTGGTCACGAGGCCGGGGGTGACCGGGAAGGTGGCCCGGCACAGGCCTACGGCCCGGCCGACCTGGACCAGGTGCACGCAGGAGGCGGTGTCCGTCTCGTACACGCAGGCCGGGGTGAACCCGGCCCGTACGCACGCGGCGGCGAAGCAGTCGCCGAAACAGCCGTCGCCGGGCACGTCGGTCCAGGCCTCGGCCGCCAGTTCGGCCAGGTCGATCTCGGTGCGGGGCGCCAGCGGGTGGTCGGCGGCCAGCATCACGTACACCGGGTCGCGGGCCACCTCCGTCCAGGCGAGCCGGCCCGCCTCGGGCGGACCGCTCTCGCCGCAGACCCCGACGAGGGCGAAGTCGAGCCGGCCCGCGACCACCCCGCCGGCGATCTCGCGCTCCGACCAGGAGGTGTACGTGGTGACGGGCGCCCCGGGGTCGGTGCGGGCGATCCGGTCGACGAGGCCGCCGAGCAGCGGGCCGTGCGTGCCGCCGAGCCGGTAGCCCTCCGCCCCGTCCCGGGCGAACCGCACCGCCTCCTCCTGGAGTTCGCACACGGCGGGCAGCACCACACGGGCGCGTTCCAGGACGAGGTCGCCGAGCGCCGTGGTCCGCACGCCCTCCCGGCCCCGCTCGAACAGCTCGCCGCCCAGGGCGCGTTCGATCCGCTTGAGCTGGGCGCTGAGGGCGGGCTGCGCGAGGCCGAGCGCGGTGGCGGCCCTGGTGAGGCTCCCCGCGTCCGCGATGGCCCGGATCGTCTTGAGGTGCCTCAGCTCCAAGTCCATACGGAGAGCTTGGCGTCCCGCGACCGGGAGGTCCAGACCAACGACGGCCCTCCACCGCGGGAACCAGGGGAAACGTTCCGTCGTCCACCTATGCGAAAGGACGGTCGACCGGAAGAACGGTCGCCGGGAACGCACGACAGCAGGAGGTACTGAGTGACGGTCACGCTCGCGGAGGAGATCATGCTGCTGTCCCTCGACGACGAGTCGGGGGCCGCGAAGGAGAAGCAGTCCGCCGCTTGGGCCGTCGCCGGCGGCATCCTGCTCGACCTCGTCCTGGCCGGGCGCGTGACGGTCGACGGCGGGCGCCTCCGGGTGGCGGACAAGATGCCCACCGGCGTCCCGCTCCTCGACGAGCGGCTGCGGCAGATCACCGAGTGGGCGGGGCGGAAGAGCCGGGCCCCCAAGGTCACCGAGTGGCTGACGAAGGACTACCACAAGGCCGTGAAGGCCACGTCCGACAGCCTGCACGGGCGGGGGCTCGTCCGCGCCGAGCAGCGCAGGGTCCTGGGGATCTTCCCCGTCACCCGGTACCCGGAGGCGGACGGCTCCGTGGAGCGCGAACTGGGGGACAGGCTGCGGGCCGTGGTCCTCGACGGAGCCGCGCCCGACGCGCGCACGGCGGGCCTCGTCGCGCTGGTGCACGGCGCGAAGCTGCACCGCGTCGCCTTCCCCGACGTGCCGCGCAAGGAGATCGCCCCGCGCCTGGAGGAGATCGCGGCCGGCCAGTGGGTGGCCGAGGACGTGCGCCGTGCGATCCGCGACATGCAGGCGGCGATGGTCGCGGTCATGGCGGCCACGGTGGTCACGGTCGTGAGCTGAGCGTCCGGCGCGAGCTGAGCACCCGGCGCGGCCCGGGTGTCCGTCGCGGCCGGACACCCCTCACAGCCGGGGCGTCTGTCACGGCCGGGATGCCTGTCACGGCCGGGGCGTCTGTCACGGCCGGGATGCCTGTCACGGCCGGGGCGTCCGTCGACTGGGCGTCCGGCCGTCCACGGCCCGGGGGTCCGTCGTGGCCCCGACCGGACGGGGCCCGGGGCGAGCCCCCACGGCTCGCCCCGGGTCCGGCCCGGTCGGAGTCCCTCGCTCACGCGTCCGGGCGGAGCCCGTCCTCCACACGTCGGGGTGGAGTCCGTCCCCCACGCGTCCGGGCGGGCCCGGAACCGCGCACCGGGGACCGCTCCGGCCTCCGCCCCCGCCGGGGCACCCGCCACGCCCCCGGCCTCGATCCGCTCCGGTCCTCCGGTACGCGTCGACAGCCGTGCCGGAACGGTCGGTCACACCGCCCCGGCCTGCTGACACGCACCACCCTGCCGTCCGCCGCTCACGTCCCGCTGTCGTTCCGCTAACGCCCGCGGAGGGTCATCGCCGCTTCTCCTTCTTCCAGGGGCCGACGCCGAGCTTCCCCGTCGTGCCCAGGTCGAATTCGGGGATCACCATGACCGGGGCGGCGCCGGGCTTCGCCCACACGCGCGCGTAGGGGGCGTTCACGGGGCCGTCGGTCACGCTGTCGACGGTGTTGCGCCAGACCAGAACGGCGTGGGCGCGCTCGCCCGGCGCGAGGACGAGCTGCTCGGGCGGGCCGTCGGCCCCGGTGCCGCTCGCGATCGCGTCGCCGCCCTCCAGGACCGACACGCCGTCGGGCCGGGCGTGGGCCTCGTCGAGGGGTTCGACGCGGGGGTAGCCCTTGAGCCGGTACGGCCGGGTGCCGCAGTTCTCCAGGTGGAGGCCGACGACGCGCAGCCCCATCGCGGCGTCGCCCTCGTCGGCGTACACGCGCACGCCCGTGGGCGGGCAGGCGCCCCCTTCGGAGGGCTCCTCGGCCACCGGGACGCTCCTCACCGTGAGGACGTCGACGCTCACCTGCCCCGCCGCCGCGTCCGGGGAGATGCCCTCGGGGGTGACGGTGCGGCGCACGGTCCGGCCGGGGGCGACGTCCCGGACGGTCTCCTCCGGGTTCGCCAGCCCGGTGCCCGTCTGCACCGACAGGAACCGGAACGTGACGGTGTAGGTGCGGGGCTCGGTCCCGCGATTGGTGACGGAGTACGTGGCGCAGGGGCGGGTCCGGCCGGCGCCGGGTGCCGTGCCCGTACCGATGACGACGACCTCGTCACCGCCCGGCGACGCGTCTCCGGCGGACGCCCCCGAAGCGGTGGGCGCCTCCGCGCCGGTGGAAGCCTCCGCGCCGGCGGGCGGTCCCGATCCGGTGGCCGCTCCGGCTCCGCAGTCCTGGGCCGTGGAGGAGGTCGGGGACGCGGCGGCCCCCGGTCGTTCGGTTCCGCAGGCCGTGAGCAGCAGGAGACAGGTGGCGGCGGGCAGGGCGAGAGCGGGGAGGGCGGTGCGGCGCATGGGGAGAGTCGATCAGTCCCCGACCGCTCCGACTGTGACGGAAGCCACCCCTCCGGTAACAGGCGTGTCACAGGGTGGCGGCGCCGGCGGTGTCGCGGGACGGCGTCGCAAGGCGGTCGGGAGCGCGCGGCGGCCTTCAGCCGCGCGTGTCGGCGGCGAGGTCCGCCGTGTGCTTGATCTCCTCCAGGATGCGCGCCGCCTCCACGAGGACCGTGCCGTGCACGGACCACTCCCCCTTCCGGTCGGGACGGTCGGACCGGGCCGTGGCCGCCGCCACCTCCTCGTAACGGCGCTCGGCCTCCTCCAGACCGCGCTGGAGCCGGGCGGGGTCGTTCGGCCCCTGGGGCGGGGCGAGGCGTTCGAGTGCTTCGGCGGTGGCGTCCAGCAGTTCGGCGTAGGAGGCGGCGAAGTCGGCCGAGACGGACGCCTCGAAGGAACGCCGGGGTTCGGAGGGGTGCCGGGGCTCGTAGGTCAGGGCGCGGGCGACGGACCGGACGTGCGTGCCGATGCGCTCGATCATGCCGATCGTCTCGTGGCAGCGCTGGAGCGACGCCTGGGCGCTGTTCCAGGGGCGGCGGGGGTTGAGCCTGGTGTTCTCCTGCTCCCGTTCGAGCACCGTGCGCGCGTGCGCCGCCCGGTCGGCCAACTCCTCGCAGCGGCGCGGCCAGTCCTCCTCCCGCGCCTCCTCGCCGTCGGTCTTGGCGGCGGCGGTCCGGGCCAGGTCGCGCAGGAGGGTCTGCGTGCGGGCGGCCAGCTCCTCGACCCGGAGCCGTGCCGTGTCCGTGTGCGGCGAGGGGGCGAAGGCGAAGTGGGCGGCGAGGCCGCAGCACACCCCGATGGCGGCGGACGCGACCAGGGGGCCGATGTAGTCGATCCGCCCGCCGCCGCCCACGAACGCGAAGAGGGCCACCACCGGGACCTGGGCGCCCTGGCTTCCGAGCAGGTGGAGGCGGGCCACCGCGAGGGCGACGAAGACCAGGACGCAGAGGGTCCAGGCGTGGACGCCGACGGTGCTGCCGAAGCCGGCCGCCACCGCCGTGCCGATCGCCATGGCCGCCAGGTACTGGGCCGAGTCCCACATCGAACGGTAGACCGTGGCCTGGAGGGCGAGGAGCGCCGTGAACGGGGCGAACGCCGTGACGTTCGTGGGCAGCAGCCACGAGGAGAGGCTCCAGGCGACGGTCGCGGCGACCGCGCCCTTGGCCTGGAGCAGCAGCCCGTCGCGCGCCTCGCCGGGTCCCCGTACCGCGTCCCCGAGGGTCGTGCGGGCGGTGTGCCACCGGCTCCGGCACCAGTCACCCGCCCGGATCTTCGTTGCGGACACGCCTCTCCCGTCCTCCGTCGGTGCTCGTGTCCGCCGCGCCTACCCACCGCGAGGGGATGTACGTGTGCGTCTCCGGCGTCCGGAGAGGACCCGACGGCCGGAGAAGAAGCGGCCGTTCCGGGCATCGTGCGCGCCGGACGTGGAAGACGCGGAGGTGTCGGAGACCGTTCGCACCGGAGGAGACCCCGTGTCCCGCACCCCGGAAAACCGCACCCCGGAAATTCACAGCCCGGAATCCCGTACCCCGGAAGCCGTGTACGCCCGCGTCGGGAAGGAGGTGGCCGCCCGGGCGGACCGTCTCTGGGACGTGGGCCTCGCGCTGCACCGCGAGCCCGAGACGGCCTACGAGGAGCACGGGGCGTCCCGGCTCCTCGCGGACGAGCTCGAACGGGAGGGCTTCCGGGTGGAGCGCGGCGTGGCGGGGCTGCCGACCGCCTTCGCCGCGCGGGCGGGCGGGGAGGACGGGCAGGGCACGGCGGACGGGAGGCCGTGCGTCGCCCTGCTGATGGAGTACGACGCGCTGCCGCTGCTCGGTCACGCCTGCGGGCACAACCTGATCGCGGCGGCCGGCCTCGGCGCGGCGCTCGCCGCGCGGGCCGCGCTCGACGGGGACGGGGGCGGGATCGGCGGGACGCTGCTCGCCGTCGGCGCCCCGGCGGAGGAGCGCGGCGGCGGGAAGGTCGCGGAGGTGGAGGCGGGCCTGTTCGAGGGGGTGGACGCGGCGCTGATGTTCCATCCCGGCGTGTACGACTGGAGGTGGGCCCCGCTGACGGCCAGCGCGCAGATCAGGGTGGGGTTCCACGGCCGGGCCGCGCATCCGACGGGCAGCCCCACGGAGGGGATCGACGCGCTGGGGGCCCTGATCCAGCTGTTCAACGCGCTGGGCGTGCTGCACAAGCGGCTGCCCTCCGGGTCGCACGTCCAGGGGATCGTGACGGACGGGGGCCGGGCCACGAACATCGTCCCCGAGTACGCGGAGGGCCTCTTCGGGCTGCGCGGCGGGACCACGGCCGCCCTGGAGGAGCTGGTGGAGGAGCTGCGCACCTGCGCCCGGGGCGTGGCGCTGGCCACCGGTACGACGGTGGAGGTGACCGACGTGGGCGGCCGGTACGAGCACTTCCGCGACAACGACGTGCTGTCCGGTCTCTTCGCCGGGCACCTGGAGCGGGCGGGCGTCCGGCTGTCGGAGCCCGAGGCGGGCGTGTACCTGGGCTCGTCGGACATCGGGAACGTCAGCACGCGCGTACCGGCGATCCATCCGTTCCTCGCGATCATGGGCGCGGACGGCTCGGACCACACGCCGGAGTTCGCGGAGGCGGCCGCCGGGCCGCGGGCGCGGCGGGCGATGCTCGCGGCGGCCGAGGCGCTCGCCTGCACGGCGGTGGACGTCCTGCTGCGGGCGGACGTGCCGGAGCGGGCCTGGGACCGCTTCCGGGAGAGGGCCGCGGCGGGGCTGTGACGGGTGCCGGTCTCCCCGGTGCCGGGAGACCGGCACCGGGGAGGGCGGGCCGTCAGTCCTCGACGGTCACGCGTACGGTCCTGACCTCCGTGTCGGCCGCGTCCGGTACGACCATCCCGGCCTCGACGCCGCTGCGCAGGTACCGCAGGACCTCGGCGTTGAGCCTCTCGCCGGGCAGGGCGGCGGGGATGCCGGGCGGGTAGGGCGTGAGCATCTCGGCGGCCACCCGGCCGACGGCCTTGTCCAGGGGCACCCGTTCGACCTGCCCGAAGAAGGCGTCGCGCGGGAGCATCGCCTGCTCCAGGCGCAGGTCGGCCGGGTCGGGCACCTCCACCCGGGGCGCGGGGCGCAGCTCGTCGGCGTGCGCGGCGGCGTCGCGCAGGGCGTCCAGCAGGAGCTGGGCGCTGTGGATGTCGTCCGCGTGGGTGAGCTGGGCGCTGGTGCGGCGGTGGTCGGACAGGTGCAGGTTGACGTGGTGGCGCTCGCGGATCCAGTCGGCGACGCGGTAGCCGGTGGTGTCGAGTCCGGTGATGTCGACGATGACCTGGAGGGGGTCGAGGTCGGCCGCGCGGCCGGGGCCGCAGAAGTCGTCGTGGCCGTGGACGCGCAGGCCGGCGATGCCGTCGATCCGGGTCCGCACCGTCTTGGCCAGGGAGAGCGCGTCGTCGTAGAGGGCGTGGCCGTGCTGGACCATCTGGCGGCGCCAGCCGTCGAGGGCCGCGTACACGAGGACGGAGGGGCTGGTGGTGCCGAGCAGGTCCTCGCGGTTCTTGAGGACCTCGGGGTCGATCAGGTCGCCCTGGAGGTGGAAGACCGAGCCCTGTTCGAGGCCGGAGCCCATCTTGTGCACGGAGGTCACGCACACGTCCGCGCCGGCGTCCATGGCCCAGGTCGGCAGGTCCGGGTGGAACGGCAGGTGGGCGCCCCACGCCTCGTCGACGACGAGCGGCACGCCGTGCTCGTGGCAGACGTCGGCGATGGCCGCCAGGTCGGAGCAGGTGCCGTACGGGGTCGGCGTCGTGACCAGGGCGCCCCGGGCGTCCGGGTGCTCGGCGAAGGCGGCGCGGAAGGCGTCGGCGGACGGCGGGTGGGCGAGGTGCAGTTCGGCGTCCCACTGGGGGTCGACCCAGACCGGCACGATCCCGGCGAGCACGAGGCCGGAGACCACGGACTTGTGGGCGTCCCGTCCCACGAGCAGCTTCTCGTGGGGTCCCGCGACGGACAGCATGGCGGCCTTGACCGAGAGCGAGCTGCCGCAGGTCGAGAAGAAGGTGTGCTCCGCGCCGACGGCGTCGGCCATCAGCTCCTGCGCCCTGACGAGGACGCCCCTGGACGACGTGCGGTCGTCGAGGCCGCTGGTGGCCAGGACGTCGGACCGGAAGACGGCGTCCCCGAGGACCGCGCGCACGCGGGCGTCCGCGCCGCGGCCCTGTTTGTGGCCGGGCGGGGTGAAGGGGGTCTGGTTCTCCGCGTGATAGGCGGCCAGGGCTTCGAGCACGGGTGCTTGTGAGTGGTCCATGCTGCTTCGACTGCCCCGCCGAAAAGGACAAAAACCCCAGGTGGGCGGGACGGAGGGTGCACGTGGCGTGACGCTCCGGAAGGAATGATCTCCGGCCGGACGGGCACTCGCCCTACGGAGCGGGTCGCCGCGCGCCCCGTACCGAGGGACGCACGGGCGCCTGCTCCCTGTCTTCGAGGAGTCTGCAGTGAGTGATGCACATGAGGTCGAGGAGGGCTGCGAGGCCCCGGACGCGCCGGGGGCGGCGGTGGCACGACGGACGGATGTGACATGTGCGGTCTGAGCGGTGAGATACGTTTCGACGACCGCAGGCCCGACGTGGCCGCGGTCGAGCGGATGACCGACCGGCTGGCGGCCCGCGGTCCCGACGGCCGGGGCGTCTGGTCGCAGGGGCCGGTGGCCCTGGGACACCGCCGATTGAAGATCATCGACCTGTCCGAGCGCGGCGCCCAGCCGATGGCGGACGCCGAGGCCCGGCTCACGGGCGTGTTCAACGGGTGCGTGTACAACTACCGGGAGCTCCGGCGGGAGCTGGAGACCCTGGGGCACCGGTTCTTCTCCACCTCGGACACCGAGGTGGTCCTCAAGGCGTACCACCAGTGGGGCGTCGACTGCGTCGACCGCTTCAAGGGCATGTTCGCGTTCGCCGTCGTGGAGAACGACACCGGCAGGCTCGTCCTGGCCCGCGACCGGCTGGGCATCAAGCCGCTGTACCTGTCCCACGCCCCCGGCCGGCTGCGGTTCGCCTCCACCCTGCCCGCGCTGCTCGCGGGCGGCGGCGTCGACACGTCCCTGGACCCGGTCGCCCTGCACCAGTACCTGAGCTGGCACGCCACGGTGGCGGCCCCGCGGACCGTCCTCAACGGGGTGCGCAAACTGCCGCCCGCCACGGTGCGCGTGGTGGAGCCCGACGGCACGTACCGCGACCGGGTCTACTGGCAGCCGTCGTACACCCGCCGCGACGAGCACGCGGGCATGGACGCGGCCGACTGGCGCGACGCCGTCCTGGACGCGCTGCGGACGGCGGTGCGCCGCCGGATGGTCGCCGACGTGCCGGTCGGCGTGCTGCTCTCCGGCGGGCTCGACTCGTCCCTGATCGTGGCGCTGCTCGCCGAGGAGGGCCAGCGGGACCTGGCGACGTTCAGCGTCGGGTTCGAGTCGGAGGGCGGCGAGGAGGGCGACGAGTTCGCGTACTCCGACCTGATCGCCCGGCGCTACGACACCGAGCACCACCAGCTGATGGTCCCCTCGGACCGGGTCTCGACCGCCCTGGAGAGCGCGGTCCTGGCCATGAGCGAGCCCATGATCAGCCATGACGTGGTCGCGTTCCACCTCCTGTCGGAGCTGGTCTCCAAGGAGGTGAGCGTCGTCCAGAGCGGCCAGGGCGCCGACGAGGTGTTCGCCGGCTACCGCTGGTACCCGGACCTGGCCTCGGTGGCGCGCGAGCGGGAGCCGGAGAGATACGCGGAGGTGTACTTCGACCGTCCGCACTCCGACTTCGCCAAGATCCTCCAGCCGCACCTGCTGACCGGGCAGGACGAGTCCGGCCGGTTCGTCCACGAGCACATGGCCGCGCCGGGGGCCGAGACCGCGCTCGACGCGGCGCTGCGGCTCGACACGCACGTGATGCTGGTCGACGACCCGGTCAAGCGCGTGGACAACATGACCATGGACTGGGGCCTGGAGGCCCGGGTGCCGTTCCTGGACCACGAGCTGGTCGAGCTGGCGGCGGCCTGCCCGCCCGAGCTGAAGCTGGCCCAGGGCGGCAAGGGCGTCCTGAAGGACGCGGGCCGGAAGCTGCTGCCGCGCGAGGTCGTGGACCGGCCCAAGGGGTACTTCCCGGTGCCGGCCATCCGCCACATGGCGGGGCCCGTCCTCGAACGGGTGCGTCAGGCGCTGTCCGCGCCGGAGGCACGCGCGCGGGGCGTCTTCCGGGACGAGTACGTCGCCGAGCTGCTCTCCGCCCCCGACCACCACCGGACGAAGCGAGGAGCGAACGCCCTGTGGCACGTAGCGTTGCTGGAGATATGGCTGCAGACGCACGGGATCGACTGATCGGGGCGATGTCGGCGGCGCCCGTGCCGGTGCCGCTGGCCGACGCGGCCGGGACCCGCGACACGCCCCGGCCGCTGGTCTCGCACGGCTGCTGGTACCCGTCCGCGGACCCCACGGGCGAGTGGGTGGCGTTCATCTGCGACCGGACGGGCGTCCCCCAGCTGTGGACCGGACTGACGAACGGCTCGGAGATCCACCTCCTCGACGCGGACCCCGATCCGGTCACGGAGGTGTCCTGGTCCCCCGACGGGCGGTGGATCGCCTACACGGTCGCCCCCGGGGGCGGCGAGCACACCCGTGTCCTGTGCGTACGGCCGGACGGCACCGGCCGCCGGATCGTGGCGGGCGCGGACGCGGGCAGCTCCGCCTATCTGGGCTGCTGGACGCGCGACGGCTCGGCCGTGGCGGTCACGGTGGCCGAGCCGCCGCCTCCGGCGGGCCGTGCGGCGGCCCTCCGGGAGCCGGCCGCCCCGGACCACGAGACGGCCTTCGGGGACCTGGCCGCGGGCTGGGCGGAGCGGGACGGCCCGGCCACGCTGCTGGGCGGCGCCGGGCACGGGGAGGTGGGCCGCCGGGACGGCGGCGGGCCGGACCGCGGAGCGGGCGGCGGCCCGGGTCGCGCGACGGACGGCCCGGGCCACGGCCCGGACGGCGGGGGGAGCGGGCTCGACGGCGGGGCGCCGGACCGGCTGACCGCGTATCTGGTCGATCCCTCCGGGATCGGATCGCCCGTGCTCGTCGCCGCCGAGTCGGGAGCGGCGACGCTGCGGGTGTGCGACGTCAGCCAGGACGGGCGGTTCGCCCTGGTCCGCCGGGGCCCGCGCGGCCGGCGGGAGGCGGTGGTGGTCCGCACGGCCGACCTCGCGACCGGTTCCGTCCTGCGGGTCGGCGACGGGGACCCCTGGATCGGGCGGTTCTCCCAGGACGGCCGCACCCTGTGGCTGCGGAGCGACCACGAGCGGCAGTTCGCGGCGCTCCTCGCCGCGGCCCTCGACGAGGACGGCGGGCGCCTCGGCCTGTCCGTGGTGGCCGAGCGCGAGGGCAGCGACCTGGAGCTCCTCGCGTTCGCCGAGGACGGGCGTACGGCCGCGCTCGCGTGGAACGTGCGGGGCGCCACCGAGCTGGAGACCCTGAGCCTGTCCACGGCGGCCAGGCCCCGGGAGGTGCCGCTGCCGCACGAGGTGGTCACCCGGATCACCCGGGCCGGGCCCGCCGGGACGGTCCTCGCCGTGTCGGGTTCGCAGCGCCGTCCGGGCGTGTGGTGGGCGCCGCCGGGGGCGCCGTCGGCGCGCACGCCCTGGTCCTCCCGGGACGAGGACGCCGTGCCTCCGGGCCGGCCGCCCGTACGGCCCGTACCGCTGCGGCCGGTGGCCCGTGACGGGCTGCACCTGGGCGGCTGGTACTACCGGGCCCCCGGGCGCGACGCCGGACGCCCGGCCCCGTGCGTGATCCATCTGCACGGCGGACCGGAGGAGCAGGAGCGGCCGGTGTTCGACCCGCTGTACCACGAGCTGCTCGGCCGGGGCCTGGACGTCTTCGCGCCCGACGTGCGCGGCTCGTCCGGCTGGGGGCGGTCCTTCGTGGACGCCGACCTCGGTACGGGGCGGTTCGCGGCGATCGACGACGTGGCCGACTGCGCGGCGCACGTGATCCTGGACGGTCTGGCCGATCCGACGCGCCTCGCGGTGATGGGGCGCTCGTACGGCGGCTATCTGACGATGGCGTCCCTCGTGTGGCACCCGGAGCTGTTCCGCACCGGGGTCGCGGTGTGCGGGATGTCGGACCTCGGGACGTTCTTCGCGGGGACGGAGCCGTGGATCGCCGAGTCGGCGGCGCACAAGTACGGGCATCCGGTGCGCGACCGGGAGCTGCTGCGCTCCCTGTCCCCCATGAGCCGGGTCGACGAGCTGCGCGTCCCGCTGCTCGCGGTGCACGGGGAGCACGACACGAACGTCCCGCCGGGCGAGTCCGAGCAGATGGTGCGCGCCGCGCGGGAGCGGGGCCTGCCGGCCGAGGTGCTCACGTTGCGTGACGAGGGGCACGAGTTCCGGCGGGCGGACAACCGGCGGCTGTTCCGCCGGACCGCCGCCGACTGGATGCAGCGGCACCTGGGCCGCTGAGCGGGGGCGCTTCCCCTCACCGTCCGCAGCCGGGCGATGCCGCCCGCGTGACCTGCGGAAAGCGATGACCACCGGACCGATTTCCCCCCGCCGATCGGGGGTAGTCGGAGGGCATGATCACTATTGGGGTCGAGGAAGAGTTCTTGCTGCTCGATCCGGACACATGCCTTCCGGTGCCGCTCGGTGACCAGGTGCGCGCGTCCGCCGGACTGCAGCCGCTCGTCGAGGGTTCCGAGGTCCAGTCGGAGCTGCTCCAGGCACAGGTGGAGGTCGCCACGCCGGTGTGCACGGACCTGGAGGAGGTCGGCGGCCACCTGCTGCGCCTGCGGCACGCGCTGGGCATGGCGGCGGAGAAGAACGGCTGTCTGCTGGCCGCCTGTGCGACCGCCCCCTACCGGGAGACGGCGCCCGTTCCGGTCACCCGGAAGGCCCGCTACCTGGCGATGTCCTCCCAGGCCCCGCAGCTCGTGGCCGAACAGCTGGTCAACGGGATGCACGTGCACGCGGCCGTGCCGGACCGCGAGATGGGCGTCGCCGTCCTGAGCCGCATCCGGGTCTGGCTGCCGGTCCTGGTGGCCATGTCGGCGAACTCGCCCCTGTGGGACGGCGGCGACACCGGGTTCGCGAGCTGGCGCACGGTGATCTTCGGCCGGTGGCCGGTCAGCGGTCCCCCGCCGCGCTTCACCTCGCTCGCGGACCACGAGGAGCGCGTGCGGTCGCTGCTCGACACCGGCATCATCACCGACACCGGCCAGCTGTACTGGCAGGCCCGCCTGTCCGACCGGTACCCCACGGTCGAGGTGCGCTGCGCCGACGTCCAGCTCCGCGCCGACGAGGCGGTCATGTTCGCCGGGATCGTGCGAGCCCTTGTCGCCACCGCGATCGACGAGGAGAAGGCCGGGATGCCGCTCCCCGACTGCTCGCCCGAGCTCCTCCAGGCGTCCAACTGGCACGCCGCCCGGCACGGTCTGAGCGGCCTCCTCGTCGATCCGGAGGGGCGGTCGCGCCGGGCGGGCGACGTGATGTGCGCGCTGCTCGAACACATCACGCCCGCCCTCGACGAGTCCGGCGACACCCGCGAGGTGACCTCCCTGCTGCACCGGCTGCTCCAGGAGGGCACCTCGGCCGACCGCCAGCGCCGCGCCCTGGCCGAGGGCGGCCTCCCGGGCCTCGTCGAACTGATCACCACGGAGACGGTCGCCCCCTGACCCCGCTTCGCGCGCCCCCTGACCTCCGCTTCGCGCGCTACCTGCTCCCCTTCGCGCGCCGCCGGCCGACCGGCGGCGCGCCGTCATGTCCTCCCCGCGCCCGGACGGGCCCGCCCCTCGGCGACGGGGAAAACCCCTGTCGGCGCGGGTGGCGGCCGCCCTACCGTGAACCCGTGCAGCAGCACCGCAGACGTGATCGGCGCCCCGCCCCCCGGGGGCGGAGGGCGGGTGCCCCGCCAGCCGCCGCGCCCTTCGCCGTCGCGGGAGCCGATGTCGTGCTCGTCGGGTACTTCTCCGGGCGGCAGCGGGACTTCGCCGCCCTGATGGACGCGGCGGCGGCCGGTCTGGCGGACCGGGGCGCCCGGGTCGTGGCGCGTGCCGTGCAGCGCCGTGGCGTCTCCCGCGGCGGGGTGGCGAAGACGGCCCTGCCGCTCTCCCCGCGGACGCTCCTGAGCGGCGGGAAGGTCCGCGAGGTGGCGGAGGTCCGCGAGCGGACGGGGGCCGACGCGGTGGTCTTCCTGAATGCATTGACGCCCCGTCAGCACGACGTCCTGACGGGCTGCCTCGGCTGTCCGGTCGTCAGTCTCGCGACGGCTCCGCCGCGGGTCTGACCGGCCCCTCCGACGCGCACGGCCGCCACCCCGTCCCCGTGCGTGCGCGCACCCGTCACTCCTCCAGGAGCGCGAGCACCGCCGCCATCGCCCGCTCGACGGCCCCGGCCGACTCCTCGGTGGGGTCGAGCAGTTCGAAGCCGTGGCGGCCGTGGGGCACGTCGACGGTCTCGACGCGGGCCCCGCGCTTCCCGGCGGCGGTCAGGAACTCCTCGACCGTCGCCGCGATCGCCGGGTGCTCCCGACCGGCCCGGGTCAGGACCACCGGCGGCCCGTCCGCCGTGCCCACCGCGTCGACCGGGCGGAAGCGGGGCTCCACCGCCTCCCAGCCGGGCAGCGGCGCGAGCATCGGGTAGGTGGCGGCCACGCACCGCAGCCACGGCGGGGGCGCGGCGAGCCAGTCCGCCGCGAGGAGCCCGCCGCCGGAGAAGAACCAGAGCGCGATCCGCTCCCCGTCGACGCGCGGGTCGGCGCGGACGAGCGCGACGGCCCCGGCGAGGTCCTCGGCGGCGCGGGCGTAGTCGGTGAGCCCGTGGAGCCGGTGGTCCGGGGTGGCGCCGACGGCGCCCGCGCCGGCCGCGAGGCGTCCGTACCCCAGGAGGAACGGCGTGTCGCGCGGGGTGGGCCGCTGGTCGGGGTCGACCGGACCGCCGTGGACGAAGACGATCGCGGGCCGGGGCCCCTCGGCGTCCGGGAGGTGGAGGTCGACCCGGCCGTGGCGTTCGCGCGGGACCTCGGGGACGTCCCGTACGCCTTCGAGGAAGGGCCGGAGGTGCGTCGGCCGCTCGTCCGCGGGCGCGGTCACCCGCCGGCCCTCGCCCGCCGCCGCGCGGAGCAGGGTCTCCGCGAGCGCGGCGGGCGCGGAGAGCATCGGCCAGTGTCCGGTGGCGAGTTCGAGGAAGCGGATCCGGTCGTCGGCCAGCGCGCGGAAGCGGGGCGGACCCGACTCCACCAGCATCTCGACCATGGCGACGCTCGACCCGGCGGCCGTGCACAGGACGCCGGTGACCGGCAGGGCGGAGGCCGCCCCGGTCAGGCGGAGCGGTGCGGTGAGCGTGGCGGCCGGCTGGGGCGCGGCGAGGCGCTCCAGGCGTACGAGGGCATCCTCGGGGACGCCTTCGAGGTCGCCCCAGCGGGACCGGGTCTCCCGCGTCGGCGGCGGGACCCGTCCGTCCGCGCCGGCCCGGCCACCGGCGTCGGGCACGGAGCGCGCGGCCGGCTCTCCGTCCTGCGGGAGGAGCGTGTCCAGGGCGACGATCCGGGCGACCCGTCCGGGCCGCCGGTCGGCGGCGCCGAGCACCGGGTGGAGCCCGTACCCGTGGCCCACGAGGACCACCTCGGCCGCCGCGAGGCCGTCGATCAGCCGCACCAGGTCCTCGACGTGCGTCTCCAGGCCGGTGCCGGCACCGGCCTCCTCGCGCCGGTCGCCCATGCCGGTCAGGGTCACCGGGTGCGCCTCGGCGCCCGCCCTGCCGAGCAGGGCCGCCGTCTCCTCCCACACCCAGCCGCCGGTGAAGCTGCCCGCCACCAGTACGAACGTCGTCATGCGCGTCTCCTCGCCTCTTTCCGGGACCGTGTCGCCGCCCCGACGCTAGGAGCTCCCCCTGCGGGAGGTTCAAGAGCCGCCACCGGCGCCCCCGCCGGGTGACGCGTCCGGCCCCCGTCGGAGCGGCGGCCCGGTCCGGCGTCAGAATGGGGGTGCTCGTGGACGGTCTGTCTCCTCCGGGGAGGTGCGTGTCGTGGTGTCCGACGGCCTGTGGAGCATCGGGGAGTTGGCGGCCCGCGCGGGCGTCACCGTCAAGACCGTGCGCCACTACTCCGATCGCGGCCTGCTGCCCGAGGCGGCCCGCAGCTCCGGCGGGCACCGCCGGTACGGGCCGGGGGCGCTCGACCGGCTCCGGCTGATCCGCTCCCTGCGCGCCCTCGACCTGCCGGTGCCCGAGGTGGAACGGCTCCTCGACCGGGACGGGGTGCCGGCGGAGGTCCTCGCGGACCGGCTGCGGGACGTCGGCTCCCGGCTGGCCGCGCTGCGCTGGCAGGAGGCCGCCCTGCGGTCGCTCCAGGAGTGCCCCGCCGGGGAGCGCGCGGACCGGGCGCGGCTGCTCGGCGCCGTACCCGCGCCGCCGGACACGGACGCCCTGGTCCGGTTCTGGCGCCGGATCCTGCCCGTGCGCCTTCCGGGGCGGGTGGTGTCCCTGGTCCTGGACGCGGTGGTGCCGCCGCCCCCGGCGGAGCCGAGCCCCGCGCGCGTCCTGGACTTCGCCCGGCTGCACGCGCTCGTCTCCGGCCCGCTCCCCGGCGGCGCCGAGTGCCGGCGGGCGCAGCCGCTGCCGGAGGGCGCGTACCGGCCGGACGTGCTGTACGAGGGCCTGGCCGAGGCCTACGCGCTCGCCGAGGCGGAAAAGCGGACGGGGCGGACCGGAGGGGCCCTGGAGTGCTTCGTCTCGGCGTACGCCACCGCGCAGGGCGTCCGGGACACCCCGGACTTCCGGCGCGGTCTCGTCCCGGTGCTCGCCCGGAGCGACAGCGCCCTGATCCGGCGCTACTGGAAGCTCGCCGACGGCCTGTTCGGGCCGGGCGAGCCGGTCCTCGGCATCCTCCACCACCGGCTCTCCGTCGCCCTGCGCCACGAGGTCGACGGGCACGCGGTCTGACGGACCCGGGCCGGGCCCCACCGGGCGGACCCGGGCCCGGCCTCCGTGCGGACCCGGGCCCGGGCTCGGCCCCACCCTGCGGAACCGGCCCCGAACCCACCCTGCGGACCCGGCCCCGGCCCCCGATCCGCATCGTGGGCCGCCGGCCGTCCACGTACTGGGCGGCCGGGTGGCGGAACTCCCCGCCCCTCCGACGTATCCGCTGGTCAGAGGCGTGTGGAAGGGGCGTCAGGTGGCGCAATGTTGTGGCAACACCACCGGGGCCGGTCCGCCGCTACGTTCCGTGGCATGCCCTCCGAACCCGCTCCCGCCGCCCGCCCCGTCGCCGCCGCCCGTCGCCGGCGCCTCCGGGCGGACCGGGCGCGGCAGCTCGCCGACCTGCTGCGCCACCAGATCCTGGCGGGCGGCTTCCCCGGCGGGGTCCTGCCCCTGGAGGACGTCATCGCGGCCGACTACCGGGCCAGCCGGAACACCGTGCGGCAGGCCCTGGACCTGCTGCGCGGCGAGCAGCTGGTCGACCGGCAGCCGGGGGTCGGCACGGTGGTGGTCTGCGAGAAGTACCCGCACGGCCTGGACCGGCTCCAGGGGCT
Organism: Streptomyces sp. NPDC055632; assembly: GCF_053618675.1. Classification (NCBI taxonomy): domain Bacteria; kingdom Bacillati; phylum Actinomycetota; class Actinomycetes; order Kitasatosporales; family Streptomycetaceae; genus Streptomyces; species Streptomyces sp. NPDC055632. The sequence continues at coordinate 188,653 of NZ_JBSHHY010000012.1, forward strand.
CGCCGAGACCCTGCACGAGCACGGGCGGGTCACCAACGAGGTGCGGACCGTGGGGCCGGTCGGGGCGCCCGGCCCGGTGGCCCACCGGCTCGGCCTTCCCGAGCACTCCGACGTGCTGTGCATCGAGCGGCTGCGGCGGCTCAACGGGCTGCCGCTCTCCCTGGACCTGTCCTACCTGCCGATGGACGTCGGGGCCGAACTCCTCGGCTGCGACCTGGAGAACACGGACGTCTTCCGGCTCCTGGAGCAGCTGACCGGGTCCCCGCTCGGGCACGCGGAGATCACCCTGGAGGCCGTCAACGCCGACGCGCACTCCGCCGCCGTGCTCCAGGCCCCGCGCGGGGCGGCCGTCCTGATGCTGGAGCGGCTGACGTGCCTGCCCGACGGCCGGCCGGTGGACCTGGAGTTCATCCGCTTCCGCGGCGACCGCATCACCATGAGCGGCGTCCTGCGCCGCGCCCTCTGAGCCCTGACGACACACCACCCGTTCCCTGGAGACAGCCATGCCCCTGGTCCCCCAGCGCGCCGACGTGCCCGTGACCATCGACGAGTCGAAGTGCATCGACGGCTGCACGCTCTGCGTCGACATGTGTCCGCTCGACTCGCTCGCGATCCGCGAGGAGGACGGCAAGGCGTACATGCACGTCGACGAGTGCTGGTACTGCGGCCCGTGCGCGGCGCGCTGCCCCACCGGCGCGGTCACCGTCAACATGCCCTACCTGCTCCGGTGAAAGGCCGAACCACCATGTCAACGAAGAGAGTCGCCCTTCCGCTCGCGCTGCTCCTGCTGCCGCTCGCCACCGCCTGCGGGTCCGGCGCCGGCGGCGGGGCGGGGGCGAAGTCGGTCACGGTGACCGTCGGCTACCAGTCGAAGACCATCAACACCGTCACCGCCGGCACCCTGCTGCGCTCCCTCGGCTACTTCGAGGAGGAGCTCGCGGCGCAGGGCCGCAAGGACGGCGTCGCCTACCGGGTGAACTGGCAGGACTACGCGACCGGTGCCCCGATCACCGCGCAGATGACGGCGGGGAAGATCGACATCGGTTCGATGGGCGACTTCCCGCTGCTGCTCAACGCGGCGCGCGGCAAGCAGCTCAAGCAGCCGACGCGGCTGGTGTCGGTGACCGGCTACAACCTGCGCGGCGGCCTCAACACCGTGGTGACCGCGCCGGGTTCGCCGCTGCGGTCGCTGGCGGACCTGAAGGGCCGCAAGGTGTCCACCAGCGTCGGTTCGGCCGCCGACGGCACCCTGGTCCGGGCGCTCCAGCGGGCCGGTCTCGATCCGGCGAAGGACGTGCGGAAGCTCAACCAGCAGCCGAGCGTGGGCGCTTCGGCCCTGGCGGCGGGCAGCGTCGACGCGCTGTCCCAGTTCGTCGCCTGGCCCGGACTGCTCGCCTTCCAGGGCCGGGCGACGGCGCTGTACGACGGGGCCGAGCTGGACCTGCCGACCTTCCACGGCGTCACCGTGCGCGAGAGGTTCGCCAAGGAGCGGCCGGCGGTGCTCGACGCGTTCCTGCGCGCGCAGCGGAGGGCCACGGACGAGCTGCGCGCCCGGCCGGTCGCGTCCGCCGAGTCGGTGGCGAAGGAGACCGGGCTGCCCGCCGAGGTGGTCTACCTCTACAACGGCGCTCGGGGCATCGCCACCTTCGACCCGGCGCTCCGCCCCGAGCTGGTCGCCGCGCTCAAGGAGGACGTGCCGGTCCTGGCGGCGGCCGGCCTGGTGAAGGAGGTCGACGTGGACGCGTTCGTCGACCCGGCCCCGCTGGAGCGGGCGGTGCCGGACGCCGCGTACCCGCAGGCCGGCGCGCCCAGGGCGGAGCTGTGGCTGAAGGGGCAGGGCGCGACCCGTGCGTTCGACGGTCCCGGCGCCCTCCTGAAGGCGGTCCGGGAGGCGGGGGCGGGCCGGGTGCGGGCCGCGTACGTGCCGGACGCGGTGACCGGGACGCCCTGGTTCGCGGACCGGGCGGTGTGGGTGCGGGACGGCGGCGAGTGGCGCGCCTTCGTGACCCGGGCGGGCGCGGAGCGGTACGCGGCCGGTCACCCCGGTTCCCGGATCGTCGGGTACGCGGAGGCCGTGGGGGCGGCGTCGTGAGCGCGGGACGGCCCCCGTCCGTGCGCGCGGGCCGCCGCGCGGTCCCGTCGCCCGTGGCGCGCCGGCTGGTCCGGATCGCCTCGCCGCTCGCGGCCCTCGGCCTGTGGCAGCTCCTGACCTCCCTGGACGTCAGTCTGTGGCTGCGGTTCGAGCAGTTCCCCACGGTCGTGGAGGTCGCCTCCGCGTTCGCCGACCGGGTCGGCACCGGGGCGTACTGGCAGGACCTCGGCCACAGTCTGCGCCGGATCACGGTCGGCTTCCTCCTGGCGGCCGTCCTCGGGGTGGCGGCCGGGACGGCCGTGGCCCGGTCCCGGTGGGCCGCCGACGTCCTGGGCCCGCTGGTGGAGGCGGTGCGGCCGGTCCCGGCCATCGCCCTGGTCCCGGTCGCGATCCTGCTGCTGCCCACGAACGAGCAGGGCATCGTCTTCATCACCTGCGCCGCCGCGCTCTTCCCGGTGCTCGTGTCGACCCGGCACGCGGTGCGGGCCCTGAGCCCGGTGTGGGAGGAGGCGGTGCTGACCCTGGGCGGGAGCCGGGCCCGGGTGCTGTTCTCGGTGGTCCTGCCGGGCGCCCTGCCGGGGATCTTCGGCGGCCTGTCCGTGGGGATCGGCGTCTCGTGGATCTGTGTGATCTCGGCGGAGATGATCTCCGGCGAGTACGGGGTGGGCTACCGCACCTGGCAGGACTACACGGTCGTCGACTACCCCGGGGTCTTCGTCGGCATGGCCACCATCGGCGCCCTCGGCTGGCTCACCTCCACCGCCGTGGAGACGCTCGGCCGCCGGGTCACCTCCTGGCTGCCGCGCCCGGCCGAGCGGGGCGCCGGGCCCGGCCGTACGGCGGTCGCCCCGGCTCCCGCCTCCCCCGCCCGTACGCCCTCCCGTTCCGTCCCCCTGCCCGAGAAGGAGCCGGTGCCATGAGCGTCACGAGCACGGCGAACGCCGTGGGCGCGGAACTCGCCCTGCACGAGGTCCGGTTGGGCCATCCGGACGGGTCCGCCGTGTCCGGTCCCGTGGAGCTGCGGATCGCGCCCGGCGAACTCCTCGCCGTCGTCGGCCCCTCGGGCTGCGGCAAGACGACCCTGCTGCGCACGCTCGCCGGGCTGCTGCCTCCGCTGGAGGGGCGGGTCGTGCGGGACGGGGAGCCGGTGCGCGGGCCCGGCGCCGACCGGGCGCTCGTCTTCCAGCACGACGCCCTGCTGCCGTGGCGGACGGTCCGCGCCAACGTGGAGCTGCCGCTCGCGATCCGCCGGATCCCCCGGGCCGAGCGGCGCCGTTCGGCGGAGGAGTGGCTGGAGCGGGTCGGGCTCGCCGGGCACGCCGCCAAGCTGCCGCACCAGCTGTCCGGCGGGCAGCGGCAGCGGGTGCAGCTCGCCCGCGCCCTGGCCGGCCGGCCCCGCGCGGTCCTGATGGACGAGCCGTTCGGCGCGCTCGACGCGCACACCCGGGCCGGGATGCAGGACCTCCTGGTGGAGATCCTGCGCGGGACGGGCGCGACCGTCGTCTTCGTCACGCACGACGTGGACGAGGCGCTCCACCTCGGCGACCGGATCGCCCTGTTCGCGTCCGGCGAGGTCCTGGACGTCCCGCACCCCCGCGCGCGGGAGGCCCTGCACGCGCCCGCGACGGCCGCGCTGCGCCGCCGCGTCCTCGACTCCCTCTGACGCCCCCCGGCCGGCCCCGCCGGACCCCTCAGCACCCCGAAAGGCACTCCGTGGACACCCCCCTGACCGTCCCCGACCCCGCCGGCGCGACCGAGCTCTCCTGCGACGTGCTCGTCGTCGGCGGCGGGACCGCCGGCACGATGGCCGCGCTGACCGCCGCCGGGCGCGGGGCGAACGTGCTGCTCCTGGAGAAGGCGCACGTCCGGCACTCCGGCGCCCTCGCCATGGGGATGGACGGCGTCAACAACGCGGTCGTGCCGGGCCGGGCCGAACCGGACGACTACGTCGCCGAGATCACCCGCGCCAACGACGGCCTCGTCGACCAGTCCACCGTCCGGCAGACGGCGACCCGGGGCTTCGCGATGGTGCGGCGCCTGGAGTCGTACGGGGTGAAGTTCGAGAAGGACGAGCACGGCGAGTACGCGGTCCGGCAGGTGCACCGGTCCGGTTCGTACGTGCTGCCGATGCCGGAGGGCAAGGACGTCAAGAAGGTCCTCTACCGGCAGCTGCGGCGGCGCGAGATGCGGGAGCGGATCCGGATCGAGAACCGGGTGATGCCGGTCCGGGTGCTCACCCACCCGGACGACGGGCGGGCCGTCGGCGTCGCCGGTTTCCACACCCGCACGGGCGAGTTCGTCCTCGTGCGGGCCGGGGCCGTGATCCTGGCGACGGGCGCCTGCGGGCGGCTCGGGCTGCCCGCGTCGGGCTATCTGTACGGCACGTACGAGAACCCGACGAACGCGGGCGACGGCTACGCGATGGCGTACCACGCGGGCGCGGCGCTCACCGGGATCGAGTGCTTCCAGGTCAACCCGCTGATCAAGGACTACAACGGTCCGGCGTGCGCCTACGTCGCCAACCCGTTCGGCGGGTACCAGGTGAACCGGCACGGCGAGCGGTTCGTGGAGTCGGACTACTGGTCGGGGCAGATGATGGCCGAGTTCGCGGCCGAACTCGCCTCGGACCGGGGGCCGGTGTACCTGAAGCTGAGCCACCTTCCCGAGGAGACCGTCGGCGCGGTCGAGTCGATCCTGCACACCACGGAGCGCCCCACCCGGGGCACGTTCCACGAGGGGCGCGGCCACGACTACCGGACGCACGACATCGAGATGCACATCTCCGAGATCGGGCTGTGCGGGGGCCATTCGGCCTCGGGGGTACGGGTGGACGCGCACGCCCGGACGACCGTTCCCCGGCTGTACGCGGCCGGCGACCTCGCCTCCGTACCGCACAACTACATGATCGGCGCGTTCGTCTTCGGCGACCTGGCGGGCGAGGACGCGGCGCGGTACACGGCGTACGAGGGCGAGCTCGACCGCCGACAGGTCCTGGACGCGCACGAGTTGATCTACCGGCCGCTGCGGAACCCGTCCGGTCCTCCGCAGCCGCAGGTCGAGTACAAGCTGCGGCGGTTCGTCAACGACTACGTGGCACCGCCGAAGACGGGCGCGAAGCTCTCCCTGGCGGTGGAGGCGTTCGACCGGATGTCCCGGGAGATCGCCGGGATGGGGGCGCGCACGGCCCACGAGCTGATGCGGTGCGCGGAGGTGTCGTTCATCCGGGACTGCGCGGAGATGGCGGCGCGGGCCTCGCTGGCCCGGACGGAGTCGCGGTGGGGGCTCTACCACGAGCGGCTCGACCACCCGGAGCGGGACGACGCGGACTGGCTGCACCACCTGGACCTGCGCAGGTCGCCCTCCGGGGCGATGGAGTTCACGGCGCGGCCGGTGGAGCCGTACCTGGTGCCGGTGCCGGAGTTCGCGCCGCCGGGCGGCCCCGAGCGGCACCTGGGCGAGGTGGAGCTCGTGCCGGTGGCCACGGCGGGGCCCCGGGAGGCGGTCCCGGCGGCGCGGCCGGTCGCGGACGCGGCCGGCACGGCGGCGCCGGGCCCGACGGCGGAGGATCCGGCGGAGGAGGGCCCCGCGGCGCCCTCTCCCCGGCTCCTGGAGTTGCTCGGGCTCGTCGAGGACTCCCCCGGTCTCGACGTGCTCGGCCCCTACCTGGAGGACGCCGATCCGGCGGTGCGGGCCGCCGCCGTCACCGCCCTCGGGGAGAGCGCTCCGACCGGGACCGGCCCGGCGCTCGCCGCGCGGCTGCGGGACGGCTCGCCCCGGGTGCGGGCCGCCGCCTCGGCGGCGCTGCGCGAGCTGGTCGAGGTGCTGCCGGCGGAGCCGGTGCTCGGGGACGGCCTGCGGGAGGCCCTCGGCGTGCCCGATCCGGCCGTGCGGACCGCCGCGCTCGACGTCCTGCGGGCGCTGCGGCTCGGGGACGCCCCGCTGTACGCGGCGGCGCTCGCCGACCCGGAGGTGGACGTACGGGTCGGGGCCGTCCGGGCCCTGGTCTCGGTGGACGCGGTCGCGGAGCTGGCGCGGGCGGCGGCCGACCCGGCGCGGGAGGTGCGGGTCGCGGTGGCCCGGGGCCTCGCGGCCGTGCGGGACCCCCGGCCCGGTCCGCTCGCGCCGCTGCTCGACGACCCCGATCCGCTGGTCGGGGGCGCGGCCCTCGCCGCCCTGGCCGGCGCCGGCTGCCCGCCGGAGTACGCGGCGCGGGCCGCCGCCGCGCTCGGCGCCCCCGCCT
>NZ_JBSHHY010000013.1:0-176712 GCF_053618675.1 Streptomyces sp. NPDC055632
CCGGGGGACTGCTTCGACGCGGCTTTGGAGGCGGCCCGGATCGCCCTGGCCTACCGCACGCCGGTCTTCCTGCTCTCCGACGGCTACCTGGCCAACGGTTCGGAGCCGTGGCGGGTCCCGGACACCGGGGAACTGCCCGATCTGCGGACCGCGTTCGCCACCGGCCCCAACCACACCCTGCCGGACGGCACGGACGTGTTCTGGCCCTACAAGCGTGATCCCGAGACCCTGGCCCGGCCCTGGGCGGTGCCGGGGACGCCGGGCCTGGAGCACCGGATCGGGGGGATCGAGAAGCAGGACGGGACGGGGAACATCTCCTACGATCCGGCCAACCACGACTTCATGGTCCGCGTCCGCCAGGCCAAGATCGACAACATCACCGTGCCCGACCTGGCCGTGGACGATCCGGACGGGGCCCGCACCCTGGTACTGGGCTGGGGCTCCACCTACGGGCCGATCACGGCCGCGGTGCGGCGGATCCGGCGGGAGGGCGGGCCCATCGCCCAGGCCCACCTGCGCCACCTCAACCCCTTCCCGAAGAACCTCGGCGACGTACTCCAGAGCTACGAGACGGTGATCGTTCCGGAGATGAACCTGGGGCAGCTGGCCACTCTGCTGCGGGCGAGGTATCTGGTGGATGCGCGCAGTCACACCCAGGTCAACGGCATGCCGTTCAAGGCCGAACAGCTCGCCGCCGTCCTCAAGGAGGCCATCGATGCCTGAGCACACCGAGTCGCTCCTGAGCCTGGTGCCCAAGGCCGAGGCCGTCCAGTCGATGAAGGACTTCAAGTCGGATCAGGAGGTGCGGTGGTGCCCGGGATGCGGTGACTACGCGGTCCTGGCCGCCGTGCAGGGCTTCATGCCCGAACTCGGACTGGCGAAGGAGAACATCGTCTTCGTCTCCGGGATCGGCTGCTCCTCCCGCTTCCCCTACTACATGAACACCTACGGGATGCACTCCATCCACGGCCGCGCCCCCGCCATCGCCACCGGCCTTGCCACCTCACGCCGCGACCTGTCCGTCTGGGTCGTCACCGGCGACGGCGACGCCCTGTCCATCGGCGGCAACCACCTCATCCACGCCCTGCGCCGCAACGTCAACCTCACCATCCTGCTCTTCAACAACCGCATCTACGGCCTCACCAAAGGCCAGTACTCCCCCACCTCGGAGACCGGCAAAATCACCAAGTCCACCCCCATGGGCTCCCTCGACGCCCCCTTCAACCCCGTCTCCCTCGCGCTCGGCGCCGAAGCCTCCTTCGTCGCCCGCACCATCGACTCCGACCGCAAACACCTCACCGACGTCCTGCGCCGGGCCGCCGACCACAACGGCACCGCCCTGGTGGAGATCTACCAGAACTGCAACATCTTCAACGACGGCGCCTTCGAAGCCCTCAAGGACAAGGAACAGGCCCAGGAAGCCGTCATCCGCCTGGAACACGGACAGCCCATCCGCTTCGGCACCGACCAGGCCAAGGGCGTGATCCGCAACCCGGCCACCGGCGACCTCGAAGTCATCACCGTCACCCCCGCCAACGAGAGCGACGTCCTGGTCCACGACGCCCACACCGCCACCCCCACCACCGCCTTCGCCCTCTCCCGCCTCGCCGACCCCGACACCCTCCACCACACCCCCATCGGCGTCTTCCGATCGGTGGACCGGCCCGTCTACGACACCCTCATGGCCGACCAGCTCGACACCGCCGTCGCACAGCACGGCAAGGGCGACCTCACCCAACTCCTCACCGGCAACGACACCTGGACCGTCATCGCCTGAGGCAGGAACGCGGAGGGAGGGCGGGTCCTCACGGGCCCGCCCTCCCTCACGTCTTCTTCGTCCTCTTCGCCTCCGCCACCGCCGCGTCCGCGAACTCCCCCAGGAAGTGCGGCTTCCCGTTCCTCACCTGCCAGAGGAAGAGGCCGACGAGGCTCGCGGCGACGCTCTCCCTGCCCGCCGAGGAGTAGGTCTTGGCGAGGCCCTCGTACGGGGTCTGGCGCAGGTCGTTCGCCACTCCGGACGCCACCGACTCGGAGTGGTTGCCGACCGTCGTGCCCAGCGCCTGGAGCGTCCAGTTGACGACGTCGTACGCCTCCGTGGCGTACGGGTCGACGGGGGTGGTGGCGGACAGTCCCCAGCGCTTCCGGTAGGCGGCGGTGAAGGCCTTCGCCTTCGGGAGGCCGTCCGGGTCGACGTGGGACGTGCCGAAGTACCAGCCCTCGGCCGCCGGGCCCGCGAGGTCGAGGAACTCCTGCGCGAAAGGCTGTTCCACGCTGCCGCAGGGGCCCCGGAAGCCCTGGTCGCGCAGGGCCGCGGCGCAGAGGGCGGCCCGGCGCGGTGAGGTCCCCACGTACATCACGCCCTGCGGGTCCGTCGCGAGGGCGGCCCGTACGGCGGAGGCGAAGTCCTCGCCGTCCGCCTCGACGGGGTGGGAGGTCACCGTCCCGCCCTGGGCCTGCGAGGGCGGGGTCTTCTTGAGGCTGTTGACCGCGAACCAGGTGGACCGGCCGCCGTCGCGGTCCTCCACGAGGGCGGTCCGGAGGACCCCGCGCTCGGAGAGGTAGCGGGCGAACGGGACGACCATCGAGTCCGGGGAGGGGCGGGGTTCGAAGTAGGTGCGCTTGGTGGTCTGGCCCTCCACCGTGGTGCCGTTCGGGACGGCGGCGAGGACGCTCACCAGGGGGACGGAGTGGTCGACGAGTTCGGCCACGGCGGCGGCGACGCTCGGGACGGTCGTCGGGCCGACGACGCCGACGAGCCCCTCGTCCTTGAGGAGGGTGCGGGCGGCGGCCGTGGCGCGCGCCCCCTGACCGCCGTCGTCCAGCGTCCGCAGGACCACGTCGAAGGTGCGGTCCGGGCGGGCGTTGAAGGTCTCCACGGCCAGCCGGGCGCCGCGTTCCTGCGCCCGCCCGGCCGCCTTGGTGGGGCCGCTCAGATCGGTGAGGACGCCGATCGTGTACGCGGGGAGGGCGGCTCCCCCGCCCGTCCCCGTGCCCTTCCCGGCGGGGCCCCGGCCGAGGAGCCAGGCGGTCAGGCCGCCCGCTCCGGCGACGGCCGCCGCCGAGCCGGCCGTCAGGACGCGGCGGCGCGAGACCCCCGTGGGGGGTTCGGGGGCCGCGAGCAGGGTCGGTTCGGGGACCGGCAGGTCGAGGACGCGCGAGGACCGCTGCGCGATGAGCGCGGGCAGGCCGGGCGGCAGCCAGTCCCCCGCCGGTCCTCCGGCCTCCCCGAGGGCGGCCCGCACCTGCGCGGCCGTGGGGCGGGCCGCCGGGTCCTTGGCCAGGCAGGCCGCGACCAGGGGCATGATCGTGTCCGGGACCTCGCGGAGGTCCGGCTCCTCGTGGACGGTGCGGTAGACGACGGCGGCCACCGCGCCCGTGCCGAAGGGGCGTTCACCGGTGAGGGCGTACGCGAGGACGCAGCCGAGCGAGAAGACGTCGGCGGCCGGGCCGACCTCGTCCGCGGCGCCGACGCGGGCCTGTTCGGGGGCGAGGAAGCCGGGGGTGCCGATCATGGCGTCCGTGGCGGTCAGCGCGGTCGCCCCGGCGGAGCGGGCGATGCCGAAGTCGATGAGGCGGGGGCCGTCGAGGGCGAGGAGGACGTTCCCCGGCTTGACGTCCCGGTGGACGAGTCCCGCCGCGTGCACGTCGGCGAGCGCGGCGGCGAGCCGGGCGCCCAGGGCCCGTACGGTCGGCTCGGGCAGGGCGCCGTGCAGGGCGACGGCCTCGGCGAGCGAGGGCCCGGGGACGAACTCGGTCGCCAGCCAGGGCTCCCGGGCCTCCGGGTCGGCGCCGAGGACGCGGACCACCCAGCGGCCGGTGATCCGCCCGGCGATCCGGGTCTCGCGGCGGAACCGCTCCCGGAAGCCGGGGTCGGCGGCGTGCTCGGCGCGGATGAGCTTGAGCGCGGCGAGCGTTCCGCCGGCGGTGCGGGCGAGGTAGACCACGCCCATGCCGCCGGCGCCGAGGCGGCCGAGGAGCCGGTGGCCCGCGATCGAGGACGGGTCGGCCTTGCGGAGCGGCTGCACGGGCGGTCAGGCCTTCGGTGTGTTCTGCCGGGGGACGGGCTGAGCGGGCGCGGCACCGAGCGACTTGTAGGCGCCGTTCTGCACGCCGTGCACGAACGTGCCGACGCCGGCGAGGTCGCCGTCCTTGTCGAAGGAGTAACCGCCCATGGCGCCCGCGTACTTCTTGGCCCGGAGCTGGGCCCAGAGGCCCTTGCGGGCCGGTGGCCGGCCGGCCTTCGCGTTCGTCGTGAGCTGGTCGAGGACCATGTTCACGACGTCGTACGACTCGCCCGTGTAGTACGCGGGAGGGGCGCCGTAGCGCTTGCGGTACGCGGTGACGAATCCGGTGGTCCGCTTCCGGTCCGCGTCCTTGAGCTGGGGATCCTTCTCGCGGGCCACGGGGTCGAGGACGGGCGCGCCGAAGAACCAGTTCTCGGCGGCGGGTCCGGCCTCCTTCAGGAAGGCGGGGCCGAAGGGGTGCTGGCCGCCGAAGCGGGGCCCGGTGAAGCCGAGTTCGAGGAGGGCGCGGGCGGCGAGGACGGCGGTCTCGCGGACCCCGCAGTGGACGTACGCGTCCATGCCGGCGTCGATCATCTCGCCGAGGATCCTGCGGTAGTCCCGCGCGCGGGCGGGGACGACCCGGTAGAGCGGGTCGATCTTCGCCTGTCCGAAGCCGAACTGGACGCCGCGCACGAGGAGCCAGCTGTACTGGTCGTCCGTGCGCTCCTGGAGGACGCCGGGCTTCTTGACGGTGGGCAGGAGCGTGACGGAGAACGCGAGGTGCGCGCCGCCCATGGGGTGGTTGGGGATGGCCCGGAGGACCGTGGCGTTGGGCGGGCTCTGCTTGTCCCGCAGGGTGAACAGGTTGAACCCGGCCGAGGTGGTGAGCAGCGGGAGTCCGGCCTCCTCGAAGGCGGGGAGCGCGGCCTGTCCGGTGGCATCGGAGGTGGGGCCGAGGACGGCGACGACGCCGGGGTCGGTGGTGAGCCTGCGGGCCGCTGCGAGGGCGGCGTTCCGGTCGCCCCGGTCGTCGGAGACCGCGAGTTCGAGGGTGAACGGCTTGTCCTCGCGGGCGTTGAACTGCTCGACCGCGAGGCGGGCGCCGCGCTCCTGGGCCTGTCCGATCTCCTTGGCGGGGCCGGAGAGGTCGGCGAGGACGCCGATCTTCCAGGAGGTGCGGGGAGGGGGGTTCTTGGCGTCGTCCTCGCCCTCGTCGCCCCGGAGGGCCGACCAGGCGGCGACGGAGCCGCCGCCGACGGCGAGGACGGCGGCGCCGGAGGCGAGGAGCAGGAAGCCGCGTCTGCTGCGCTTCGGCGGCTGGGCCGTTCCCGTGCCGGCCGCGGTCGCGTCGATCTCGGGCAGGGCGAGCATCCGGGCGGAGCGCTCGGCGATGGTCCGGACGACGGGGGCGGGCAGCCACTCGGCGGCGTCGCCGGGGGCGTCCTCGACGAGCCGTACGCCGATCCCGGCGGCGGTCGGCCGGGCGGCGGGGTCCTTGGCGAGGCAGGCCCGGACGAGGTCGAGCAGCCCCTCGGGCACGCCGGTGAGGTCGGGCTCGTCGTGGACGGTCCGGTACAGGAGGGCGTCCGGGGCGCCGGTGCCGAAGGGCGGGCGTCCGGTCGCCGCGTACGCGAGGAGGCAGCCGAGGGCGAAGACGTCGGCGGCCGGGCCGATGGCGTCGGCGCGGGCCTCGGCCTGCTCGGGGGCGAGGAAGCCGGGGGTGCCGACGACCATGTCGGTGGCGGTGAGGGCGGTCTCGCCGGTGGAGCGGGCGATGCCGAAGTCGATGAGGCGGGGGCCGTCGACGGCGAGGAGGACGTTCCCCGGTTTCACGTCCCGGTGGACGAGCCCGGCCGCGTGCACGGCGGCGAGGGCGCGGGCGACGGCCCAGCCGAGGAGCCGGACGCTCCGCTCGGGCAGCGCGCCGTGCGCGGTGACGGCCTCGCCGAGGGAGGGTCCGGCGACGAAGGCGGTGGCCATCCAGGGCTCGGGGGCGTCCGGGTCGGCGCCGGTGACGGGGACGGCCCAGGGGCTGGAGACCCGGCGGGCGGCCTCGACCTCGCGGCGGAACCGGGCCCGGAAGTCGGGCTGGTCGGCCTGGTCGGCGTGGGTGACCTTGACGGCGGCGAGCTCGCCGTTGGCCGTACGGCCCAGGTAGACGACCCCCATGCCACCGGCTCCGAGCCGCCCGAGCAGCCGGTAACCGGCGATGAGGGAGGGGTCGGAGGGGAGGAGGGGGTGGAGGTCACCGGGGGTGGTGTTGGTGGGGGTCCCTGCGGGGGGCTCCGCCGGGGGGTGGGGTGGGGGCGGGTTCCCTGCGGGGGGCTGGGGCGGGAGCGGGGGTCCGGCCGGTGCCCCTGCCGGGGGCTGGGGCGGATACGGGGGCTGGTGCTCCTGGTGCCCGGTCCCGGGCGGGGTCGGCTGCCCGGCGCCGGACGGGGCTTCGCCCTCGGTCCCGGGCTGGTTCCGGTGGTCGGTGGCGGGCGGGGCCTGGTGGCCGGGTCCGGCCTGGGCCGCGCCCTGGGGCCGCCGCCTGGACCCCGGCCGGGCCGGGGCGCTCGGCAGGGGGCCGATCCGGGGGTCGCGCGGCGACGGGGGCTCGGCGCCGTTCCCCGGCCCACGGCCGTCCTGCGGCCCATGACCGGCCGCCGGTCCTCGGACGTCCTGCGGCTCCCGGGTCGGCTCCGACCCTTGGCCGGCCTCCGGCCCCCGGATGCCCTCCGGCGCGCGGTCGGTCTCCGGCCCTCGGGCATCCTGCGACTCACGCCCGGCACCCGGCTCCGGCTCCCGCCCGTCCTCCGGCTCGCGTCCGTCCCTCGGGTTCACAGGGTTCATGACTGGACCTCCAGCTCGTCCTTGACGCGTTCGAGCATGGTGACGAGGGCCTGGACCTGGGCGGTGACGGTGCCGACCGTCGTGTCGGTCGTCTCCTCGCTGTAGCCCGGGGCGCCCTTGACGACGGTGGCGACGGTGACCTGGCCGATCCTCGACTGGTACCAGCCGTAGAACTGCTTCCCGGGGAACTCGTCGTTGTGGTAGCCGCCGCGCTCGCCGAGGGAGTCGGCGGCGGTGTAGTTGCCGCCGAGGCCGAAGGGGTTGCCGAGGGAGATGAGCCCTTCGATGCGTTCGCCGTCGCGCAGCTTCTGGTCCGGGCAGCGGAGCGCCTCCTCCAGGGTCCCGGCCATCTCCCAGTCGGCGTCGTCCTCGGTGCGGTGGACGGTGACGGTGGCGGCGACCCGGAGGGTCCCCCGGCCGCCGGTGGCGGGGACCTCGCTGTAGGCGGTGACGCTGTGCAGGACGGTGGCGGGCCGGGTGCCGGCCTCCCACGAGCAGCCGTCCCCGAGCACGGGCCAGTAGTCGGGGTCGCTGAGGTGCGGGGTGCGCTTCACGTAGTCCGGGCCCCAGGCGTCCGGCCCCGCGACGACGGCGAGGGCCAGCCGCCGGGCGTCGGCGGCGTTCTTCGGCGCGCGCTTCGGGTCGGGGGTGAAGTCGAGCGCGGTCGGGGTGGGGGTGGGGGTGGGCGTGGGGGCCGGGGCCGTACCGCCCGGGGCCGGCGTCCCGCTCGTACTCCCCTTGCCGTCGGGTTTCGCCCCGTCGTCGCCTCCGTCGGCGCACCCGGTCGCGATCAGCCCGCTCACCAGCACGGCACAGCAGGCACGCAGCAGTCTTCGGTCCCCGTACGCCACAGTTCCCCCACGGTCCCTACACGGATTGCCCGAACGGCGATCAGATCGTACGACCTGACGGGTCAACCCACCGTGGCTACAACCTCATTGGGACAGAGCGGTGGCACTCTCGCGACGCGCCTCGTCGTACCGCTCGCGGGCCTCCTCGACCGCGGCGACCTGCCGCTCGCTCCAGTGGGCGAGCTCCCAGACCTGGCGGGCGGCCTCGGCGCCGAGCGGGGTGAGGGCGTAGTCGACGCGGGGCGGGATGACGGGCTTGGCGTCGCGGTGGACGAAGCCGTCCCGCTCCAGGGTCCGGAGGGTCTGGGCGAGCATCTTCTCGCTGACGCCCCCGATGCGGCGGCGCAGCTCGCTGAAGCGGTAGGGCCGCTCCAGGAGGGACGCGAGGACGAGCACGCCCCAGCGGCTGGTGACGTGCTCCAGGACGGCGCGCGAGGGGCACATCTGCGCGAACACGTCGGGCAGCGGGGGCACCACGCCCACTTCTTCACTTACTCCCATGTCAGTACCTTACTTCAAAGTGGGCACTGTCGAAAAGTTAGTGCCCCCCGTACGGTGAGTACGTAGCCCACCGCACCCCACGCAGAAGGAAGCACCATGAGCATCGTCGTCACCGGAGCCACCGGACAGCTCGGCCGCCTCGTCGTCGACGCCCTCCTCGGCTCCGTCCCCGCCGAGCGGATCGTCGCCGTCGTCCGGAACGAGGAGAAGGCCGCGGACCTGGCCGAGCGCGGGGTCGAGCTGCGGATCGCCGACTACGGCCGCCCCGAGACCCTCGCGGACGCCTTCGGGGCCGGTGACCGGGTGCTGCTGATCTCCGGCAGCGAGGTCGGGCAGCGCGTCGCCCAGCACGCCGCAGTGATCGACGCGGCCAAGGCGGCGGGCGTGGCCCAGCTCGCGTACACCGGCGTCCTCGGCGGCGACGACGCCGACTTCGAGCTGGCCGCCGAGCACAAGGAGACCGAGAAGCTGATCCTCGCCTCGGGCCTGCCGTACACCCTCCTCCGCAACGGCTGGTACAGCGAGAACTACACCGCCAACCTCGCCCCCGTCCTCGCCCACGGCGCCGTCGTCTCCAACGCGGGCGAGGGCCGGATCGCCTCCGCCTCCCGCGCCGACTACGCCGCCGCCGCGGCCGCCGTCCTGACCGGCCCGGCCGAGGAGCACCTGAACAAGGCGTACGAGCTGAGCGGCGACACCGCCTGGTCCTTCGCCGAGTACGCGGCCGAGGTCGCCGCCCGGTCCGGCCGGGAGGTCGCGTACACCCCCGTCTCCGCCGAGGCGCACCTGGAGATCCTCACCGGCGCCGGGCTCCCGCGCCCCTTCGCCGAGATCCTGGTCGACGTCGACCGGGCCGCCGAGCACGGCGCGCTCGCCCTGCGGACCGGTGACCTGGCCCGGCTGATCGGCCGCCCGACCACCCCGGTCGGCGTCTCGGTCCAGGAAGCCCTGGACGCTTCCTGAACGCCGGAGGGCGCCTCCCGGGCCCCGCACGGAACAGCGCGTGACCGTCATGACCGTATAGCGGTACGGACATGACAACCCGCCCCGTGCGGCGCTACCGTCGACGGAACGGCCGGCAGAACGGCGCGGCACAGGGCGGGAGGTCCGGTGAAGACGGAGAACGAGGGACGAGCAGGCCTGCTCTACGGGATCGGCGCCTATGCCATGTGGGGGCTCGTCCCCCTCTTCTGGCCGCTCCTCAAACCCGCCGGGGCGATCGAGATCCTCGCCCACCGGATGGTGTGGTCCCTGGCCTTCGTGGGGCTCGCCCTGCTCGTCCTGCGCCGCTGGGGCTGGATACGGGAGCTGGTGCGCAGCCCGCGCAAGCTCGGCCTGATCACCCTCGCCGCCACCGTCATCACCGTGAACTGGGGCCTCTACATCTGGTCCGTGAACACGGGCCACGTGGTCGAGGCCTCCCTCGGCTACTTCATCAACCCGCTCGTCACCATCGCCCTCGGCGTCCTCGTCCTCCAGGAGCGGCTGCGCCCGGCGCAGTGGGCGGCGGTCGGCATCGGCTTCGCGGCCGTGCTCGTCCTCGCGGTCGGGTACGGGCAGCCGCCCTGGATCTCGCTCGTCCTCGCCTTCTCCTTCGCGCTCTACGGCCTGGTGAAGAAGAAGGTCAACATCGGGGGCCTGGAGTCGCTGGCCGCCGAGACCGCCGTCCAGTTCCTGCCCGCCCTCGCGTACCTGGTCTGGCTCGGCGGGCAGGGGACCCTGGCGTTCGGCTCGCACGGCGCCGGCCACACCGCGCTGCTCGCCGCCACCGGCCTGGTCACGGCGATCCCGCTGGTCTGCTTCGGCGCGGCGGCGATCCGCGTCCCGCTGTCGACGCTCGGCCTGCTCCAGTACCTCGCGCCGACCTTCCAGTTCCTCCTGGGCATCCTCTACTTCCACGAGGCGATGCCGCCGGAGCGCTGGGCGGGCTTCTCCCTCGTCTGGCTGGCCCTGACGATCCTCACCTGGGACGCCCTGCGGACGAACCGGCGCAGCCGGGCGGCGATCGCGGCGGCGACGGCGGGAGCGGCCGAGGCGGCGGGGGCGGCCGAGACTGCGGGAGCGGCCGAGACTGCGGGTCCGGCGGGGGCGGCCGAGGTCGCGGGTCCCGCCGGGACCGCGCCCACCGCCGGACGCTGACGGCGCGTCGCACGCGCACGCGTGCACGGGGCGGGGCGGGGCGAGGCGCGGCCGGAGGGTCAGGCGCCCGGCCGGACGACGTCGAAGACCTGCTTCTGGAGGCCGTTGGCGTAGACCTCGTGCTCGACCAGCTCCAGCTTCTGGGCGTCCTTGTCCGTGGCGCTGAAGAGCCGCTTGCCCGCCCCGAGCAGGAGCGGGAAGACGAGCAGGTGGTACCGGTCGATCAGGCCGGCGTCCGACAGGGCCCGGTTCAGCGCGGCGCTGCCGTGCACGATGACCGGGCCGCCCTCGGTCTCCTTGAGGGCGGCGACCTCGTCGAGCGAGCGCAGGATCGTGGTCTCTCCCCAGTTCGGGACGAGGTCGTCCTCGGCGAGGGTGGTGGAGACGACGTACTTCGGCATCGCCCTGTAGCCGGCGAAGTCCTCCATGTCCGGCCACACCGGGCTGAACGCCTCGTAGCTGACGCGGCCGAGGAGCATCGCCGCGGCCTCCTTCTGCTCCCGGTCCTTGATCTCGAACGCCTCGGGGAGGAACGCGACGTCCTTGAACGTCCATCCGGAGTTCCGGTAGCCGGGCTCGCCGCCCGGGGCCTCGACGACGCCGTCGAGCGAGACGAAGGCGGTGCTGATCAGAGTGCGCATGGGAGGCTTCCTCGGTCTCTCGTGTCCGGCCGGCAGGGGTTCCTTCGGTGCGCGCCCCGTCCTCGTTCACGGCCATCGCGCACCTGCCGCGATACATGACCGTGGAGTACGGGGAAACTCATCGGTCGTCGCCGAGACGGAGGCGACCGCAATCGGTTCGCGGGCGGCGGGCGGTCTCCGCAGAATGGGCCGGATGGAACGCTTGCAGGAGATTGCCGCCCGTCTGTCCGAGGTCGAGGGGGTCGTCGGGGTGTGCCTGGGCGGCAGCCGGGCGCGGGGGACGCACACCCCGACGTCCGACTACGACCTCGGCCTGTACTACCGGGCGCCGCTGGACACCGCCGCCCTGCGCCTGCTGGCGGCCGAGCTGACCGGCGGCCCGGTGGAGGTGACCGAGCCGGGCGGCTGGGGGCCGTGGGTGGACGGCGGCGGCTGGCTGACCGTCGACGGCCACCACGTGGACTGGCTCTACCGCGACGTGGACCGGGTGGACCGGATCCGGCGGGAGTGCGAGGAGGGCCGCTTCGAGATCGGCACCCAGCCCGGCCACCCCCTGGGCGTCTACTCGCCCTCCTACGTGGGCGAGCTGGCGCTCGGCCGCGTCCTGGCCGATCCCTCCGGCGAGCTCCGGGGCCTCCAGGAGCGGTGCCGCGCCTACCCGGACGCGCTGCGCGGGGCGCTCGTCGAGAACGCGCGCTGGGAGGCGCCGTTCATCCTGGCCTGCGCCCGGAAGGGAGCGGCGCGCGGGGACTCCTTCTACGTGGCGGGCTGCCTCTTCCGCGCGGTCGGCCTCCTCGTCCAGGCCCTGCACGCGCACGCGGGGAGCTGGGTGCTGAACGAGAAGGGGGCGGTGCGGGAGGCGGGCGGACTGCCCTCGTCGCCGCCGGACTTCGCGGACCGGGCCCACTCCCTCCTCGCCGCCCTCGGCACCGCCCCGGACACGCTGGCGGCGGCGCTGGACGCGGCGGACGCCCTGACCGCCGAGGTGTGCGGGGCGCTGAGGTAACGGGAGATAACCGGTGGTGGTGCGGCGGGCGCCTCCCTCACCCTGGGCCCCATGGAAGAACCGAAGTACCGCATCCGGGCGCTCCACACGGAGCGCACGGTCACCGTCTACCAGGCGTACCGGCCCGCGATCGGGCTGCCGGCGGCGCGCGAGGGCCGGTTTCCGGCCGCCTGGAAGCGGGAGCGGATGACGTGGATCAAGCCGTCGTTCCTGTGGATGATGTACCGCTCGGGCTGGGGCCTGAAGGAGGGCCAGGAGACCGTCCTCGCCGTGGAGATCACCCGCGAGGGCTTCGAGTGGGCCCTGCGGAACGCCTGCCTCTCCCACTACGCGCGCGGCTTCCACCCCGACCGGGACGCGTGGAAGCGGGAGTTGCGCGGGTCCCCGGCCCGGGTCCAGTGGGACCCGGAGCGCGACCCGCGCCTGAACCCCCTCCCGTACCGCTCGCTCCAGCTCGGCCTGTCGGGCGAGGCGTCCCGCCGGTACGCGGACGAATGGACGGTCTCGATCACCGACGCGACCCCGCTCGCCCGCCGCGTCCACGCCCTGGTCCGGGCCGGCGACACGGACGGCGCCCGGGCCCTGCTGCCCCGGGAGGAGCCGTACCCGGAGCCGGAAGGGCTCCTGGACCACCTGCGGGCGGAAAAGAACGTCGTTCCGGCGGAAAGGTCCGTTCCGGTGGCACGGGGGGAGCGGGAGCGTTAGAACCGGTGGCATGAGACCCCTTCACTGGAAGCTCGTCGTCGACGCCGCGGACCCGCACGCGCAGGCCGCCTTCTGGGCCGCCGCCCTGCGCTACCGGGAGGAGGACCACAGCCCGCTCGTGCGGCGGCTGCTCGGGACGGGGGCCGTGCCCGAGGAGGTGACGACCACCGTGCACGGGGGCACGGAGGACGAGCGGCTCGGCTGGCGCGACCTCGCCGCCGTGCGGCACCCGGACGAGCCGTACGACGAGGACACCGACGCGGGCCTGGGCCACCGGATCCTCTTCCAGCGGGTCCCGGAGGCGAAGACCGTCAAGAACCGCGTCCACCTGGACCTCCACGCGGAGGAGGGCGACCGGGAGAAGGAGGTCGCCCGCCTGATCGACCTCGGCGCGACGGTCCTGCGCGAGGTGGACGAGCCGTCGGGGTCGTGGGTGGTCATGGCGGACCCGGAGCAGAACGAGTTCTGCGTGCAGTGAGGGCCCTTCCGTCCCGGCCCGGCCCGCGCCGTGCGTGACCGTCCCCGGGGTGCCCCGCGCACCCCGGGGACGTCGCCGTGCCACCGGGGTGCGCGAGGACCGGCCCGAGGGCCGTTCCGTCGTGAACGGGCTTCTCCGTCAGGCGCGACGGCGCGCCGGGCTCACCGGCCCGCTCCTCCCCTGGGAGAACCCTCGGGAGAGCCCTTGGGAGAGCCCTTGGGAGAACCCCCGGAAGAACCCCCGGGAGAGGCCAGCGCCCGGTCGGTGAGGACGCCCGCGGCCCCGGTGTAGGCCGCCGGGTCGAGCAGGCGGGTCAGCCGCTCCTCGCCCAGGCCCGCCGACACGACCCGGTCGTCCGCCGCCAGGACGGCGACCAGCGGGCGTCCGCCGGTCCGGGCCGTCTTCGCGGCCTCGGTCAGCACCTCCTTGGCCACCGCCTTGCCCAGCGCGCCGGCCAGGTGGGCGGTGAGGCGTTCGGTGACGAGCTGGCCCCCGGTCAGCGCGAGGTTCGCCCGCATCCGCTCCGGGTCGGGCCGCAGCCCGCCGGCCAGTTCCACGGCGCACTCCGCGGCCCCGCCGACCAGCCGCAGCGCCTCGCGGAGCGGCTGCCACTCGGCGTGCCACGCCCCGGCCGACCGCTCGTCCTCCGACACCAGGGACTGGGTGAGACCGGCCGCCAGGTGCGGGACCTGGAGCGCCGCGCTGCGCATCAGCGTGGCCAGCACCGGGTTGGCCTTGTGCGGCATCGCCGAGGAGACCCCGCGTCCCGCCGGGGCCGGCTCGGCCACCTCTCCGGTCTCGGTCCTGGCGAGCAGCTGGACGTCCACGGCGAACTTGCCGAGCGCGCCGGCGGCGAAGCCGAGGGCCGCCGCCAGGTCCGCGAGCGGCGTCCGCAGCACGTGCCACGGGAGGGCGGGCTCGGCGAGTCCCGTCTCCTCCGCGTACGCGGCCACCAACCGCCGCACGTACTCCTCCACGTCGGTCACCCGGGCGTCCACGGCGGCGTATTCGAGGTATCCGGCCAGGGTGCCCGCGGCGCCGCCCAGTGCGACGGGCAGCCCCTGGTCCCGCACCCGCCCGAGGCGGTCGCGGGCGTCCAGGACCAGCCTTCGCCAGCCGGCCGCCTTCAGGCCGAACGTCGTCGGGACCGCCTGGAGCGCCAGGGTCCGTCCCGCCATCGGCGTGTCCCGGTGCTCGCCCGCCAGCCGCGCCAGCGCGCCGGCGCAGGCGTCCAGATCGTCGCAGACCACGGTCAGCGCGCGCCGGGCCACCAGCATCGCCCCCGTGTCGAAGACGTCCTGGCTGGTCGATCCCCGGTGGACGTACTCGGCGGCCGCCGGGTCCTGCCGCGCCACCACCGCGGTGAACGCCGACACCAGGGCCACCACGGGGTTCGCGGTCTCCCGCGCCGCCAGCGCGACGGCCCGCACGTCGAGCTCCTCCGCGCGCGCCAGGCGCGTGATGACGGACGCCGCGCCGTGGGGCACGGTGCCGAGCCGCGCCTGCGCCCGCGCGAGCGCGGCCTCCGCGTCCAGCATCGCCTGCAGCCAGGCCACGTCGCCGACGACGGCCTCCACCGCGCTGCCCGCCCGCACGGGCGAGAGCAGTCCCAGATCCGCCACCCCGTGGGTGGCCTCGTCCGGCGTCACGCCGGCACCTCCATCAGTGCGTCGTCCGAGGGGTCGTGGGTGCGGGCATGCCCCAGGGTCAGCGCCGCGCGGGCGATGGCGTCGGAGTCGCCCAGCGTCACCGAGTCCACGCCGGGCCTGATCCCGGCGGCGGTCACCCAGTGGACGCCCTCCGTCGGCACGCCGTACGCGAAGCGGCGCGGATGGGCCGCGCCCCGGAGGTCCACCACCCGGTAGGGCCGGTCCGTCACGGCGAGCCCGCCCGTCTCGTGGTCGCCGGAGGCGGAGGGCACCCGGTGCGCCCGGATCTGGCCGACGGCGAGGAGCCGGCGCAGCAGCGGGTCGGCGGTGCGCCGCAGGTCGTGTTCGGGGAGCCGGGCCTCGACCAGCGTCGCGGCCCGCACCACGGGTCCGGGCACCGCGTCCGACCAGGCCGTGAAGGCCGGTTCGGGGCCCGCGTCGTCCAGCTCCACCCGCAGCCGCGGGCCGAGCACGTCGAGGACGCCCGCCTCCATCAGGGCGCGCATCTCCTCGATCCGGGAGGGCGGCGGCCCGATCGACAGGAAGGCGTTGAGCGGCGTGTACCAGCCGTCCAGGTCGTCGCGGTGCGAGGCGCCGTCCAGGCCGCGGTGGTCGACGGCCAGCCGGATCTCGTTGCGCAGGTCGCGCAGGACGTCCAGCGCGGCCTTCACCGGGCCGTCGACGTTGCCCTGCCGGGCCGACGCCAGGTCGTCGGCCAGGTGTCCGAGTAGCCAGGTCCTGAAGGCGTCCCGGTCGGCGAACGCCGCCCGCCCGTAGGGTCTGGCCACGCGGTCCCAGTCCCAGCGCAGGTCCTCGGGGACGGCGTGGCGGTCCAGGACGCCGGCCTCCTCGCCGGGGCCGCTCGCGGCCAGGTAGGCGTCGGTCAGCGCCGCCCGCTCGCCGGCGCGTCCGAGGGTCGCGATCAGCGCGCCGTAGTAGACGCTCTCCACCTCCTTCGCGATCAGGGGCCAGAGCTGCCGGCGGAAGTCCAGGCCCCGGTCGCCGCTCTCCTTGCGCAACTGCTTGATCATCTGTTCGGTGAGCAGGCGGGGCATGTACCGGCCGTGGGCCCCCTTCTGGTTCTCGCCCCGCGCCGAGTACGGGACGCCGCGCCGGGAGCCGGCGTACAGCCGCGGCTCGTCGCCGGAGGGCACGTACACCAGGGAGTCCGTCGCGTCACGGACGAAGCGTCCGCCCCGGCCGGTCGTGAACAGGGCCGTGTAGTCGAAGAAGTTGAGGCCGAGGCCGCGCAGGACCACCGCCGAACCGGGCGCGACGCCCGTCAGGTCGACGTCCGCCGGGTTCGCGGGCCGCAGGTAGCGCAGCCCGTGCCGCTCCGCCGCCCGTGCCGTGTCGTCCTCCTCCCGGGAGGGACGCGCCTCCACGTGTCCCTGGGCGCTGATCACGGCGTCCAGGCCGTCGAGGACGGTGCCGTCCTCCAGCCACACGCGCTGCGGGCCGCCCGGCACCACGGCGTCGTCCAGGGACAGCGCCAGGCAGCGGTGCACCCGCACGGTCACGTGGCCGGGCGCGCGGGCGACGACGCGGTCGAACGCCTCGCATAAATAAGCCCCGTACAGCGCCCGTGTCGGGTAGCTGTCGGGGCCGAGGGCCGCCGCCTCCTCCCGTATCGGATCCTCGACGGCGTCTCCGCCCGCGCCGTGGGCGAGCGCGCGCGCCCACTCGTAGAGGCTGGGGCCGGTCTCGATCGGGCCCGCGACGTCGACGCTCTCGTCGGTGTACACCGTCACCTGCGAGGCCACGGTGTTCATGAGCAGGTGCCGGGGCTGGTCGGTGCGCCACACCCGGCCGGCACCCGCCGGGTACGGGTCGACGACGTGGACGGTCACCGCCGCGTGGCGGGGCGCGACGCGCTCGTTGGCGCAGATCCGTTCGAGGACGGACAGGCCGCGCGGCCCGGCGCCGATGACGCACAGGTGTGTCTCACTGGCAGCGAATGCCATGGAAAGGACCTCCGGAGCAGGGGGAAGGGAGAGGGGCGGGGGGACGAGGCGTCCCCGCCCTCGCGGAGAAGCGGCCCGCCACGGGTCACGCCCGTGGCACGCCGCCTTCCGACGAGCCTGCTCCGACAGGTGGGACGTGGTCCCGTCCGCGACGAACAGCTCGGTCACCGACACCGGTTGCCTCCCCCTGCCGGGACCGCCGTCGGATCCCGCTACCGCCGATCATCGATCGGTACGGCGCGCGGTCCGCCTCCGGAGCCCCGGCATGCCCGATTCGGCACCCGCAATGACCGAGAAGGCGCTGTTGCGCGACCGACGGGAACCGTGACCGGCGCGCCCCGGCCGCCGGGCCCGCGGTCCCTCCGTCAGGGGCGCCGGACCTCGAAGTGGAAGCAGCCGTACTCGACGGCCCGGACGTGGACCAGGGCGACGGCGGGGTCGGCGAAGGCCTCGTCGAGGGCCCGGTCGAAGCCCTCCGCGGGGTTCTCGGGGAGTTCCAGGAGCCGGCCGCCGACGATCCGGCCCTCCGCGTCGTACCGGCGGAGGGCGCGCAGGGCCCCGGGCCGTGCGAAGGGGTACTCCTCCGAGGGCGCGGGCCCTCCGCACTCCCCGGCGTGCACGAAGACGGGGCCCTGCTCGTCGTACGCGCCGGGTTCGGCCCCCGTCTCCGCCGCCCAGCGCCGCAGCGGCGCGTACGAGACGAGGGCGATCCGCTCGCCGGGGGCGGCGGGGCGCAGACAGCAGCGGAGGGGCTCCCCGCCCTCGGTGGCCGGGTACGGGGCGCAGGGGCGTCCGGCGTCGTCGACGGCGCGCAGTTCGGCGAGGGCGGCGGGCGGGACGGCCCGGGGGGCGTGGGTGGTGGTGGGGATACGCATGCCTCCAGCGTCGTTCCGGCCCGGCCCGCCCGCTGGCGGCATTCGGACGTGACGGCCGGACCTCGACGGCGGGCGGGACCTCAAGAGGCGGCGTGCGGAACGGAGTTGCGGAAGGGCGCGACAGAGGTCCCCGTCCGGTGAGCGAACGCTCCTGACCGGTTTCCGCTCTTGACGTGAACACATCGCGTCACTGAACATTCAGCACGCACAACAGAACGCACGTGCACCAGAACACCTGCGCAACGGAACACACGCACAAGTGAACGCGTGCACAACGCAACGCCCGCACGGCGGAACACCCGTGCACCGCACAACTGAACACCGCACACGCACACGTACAGCTCCAACGCCTCGCGGCCCGCCGAGCCCGGGGCGTCTCGCACGTTCCGTCCCATCCCCGTTCGGAATCCGGAGCCCCCACACATGAACATCTCCGTGCCCAGACGCGTCACCGCGGTCGCCGCCCTCGCGGCGCTCGCCCTCGGTGGCCTCACCGGGACCAGCGCCACCGCCCGGCCCGCCGAGGCCGCCGGTGCCGCCGCCGCGCCCGACATCTCGCTCACCGCCGTCAAGCAGCACTTGACGGACCTCCAGTCCATCGCCACCGCCAACGGCGGCAACCGGGCCCACGGCCGCACCGGCTACAAGGCGTCCATCGACTTCGTGAAGGCGAAGCTGGACGCCGCCGGATACACCACCAGCCTCCAGACGTTCACCTCCAGCGGCGCCACCGGCTACAACCTGATAGCCGACTGGCCGGGCGGTGACCCGAACCAGGTCCTGTTCGCCGGCTCGCACCTCGACTCGGTGTCCTCGGGCGCCGGCATCAACGACAACGGCTCCGGCTCCGCCGCGATCCTGGAGACCGCCCTCGCCGTGTCCCGTGCGGGCTACCAGCCCTCCAAGCACCTGCGGTTCGCCTGGTGGGGCGCCGAGGAGCTGGGCCTCGTCGGCTCGAAGTACTACGTCAACAACCTTCCGACGGCCGAGCGTTCGAAGATCAAGGGCTACCTGAACTTCGACATGATCGGCTCGCCGAACCCGGGCTACTTCGTCTACGACGACGACCCGACGATCGAGCAGACCTTCAAGAGCTACTTCGCCGGCCTCGGCGTCCCGACCGAGATCGAGACCGAGGGCGACGGCCGCTCCGACCACGCCCCCTTCAAGAGCGCGGGCGTCCCCGTCGGCGGCCTCTTCACCGGCGCGAGCCGCGTGAAGACCAGCGCGCAGGTCTCCAAGTGGGGCGGTACGGCGACGGCGTTCGACCGCTGCTACCACTCCTCCTGCGACACCACGTCGAACATCAACGACACCGCCCTGGACCGCAACAGCGACGCCGTCGCCCACGCGATCTGGACGCTGTCCGCCGGTTCCACGAACCCGCCCACCGGCAAGGTCTTCGAGAACACCGCCGACGTGTCCATCCCGGACAACGGCGCCGCGGTCACCTCGACGGTCAACGTCACCGGCGTCACCGGCAACGCGCCCAGCAACCTCTCCGTCGGCGTGGACATCGTCCACCCCTACAAGGGCGACCTCGTCGTGGACCTCGTCGCCCCGGACGGCTCGGTCTACAACCTGCACAACCAGACCGGCGGCAGCGCCGACAACATCGTCCAGACCTACACCGTGAACGCCTCCTCCGAGGTCGCCAACGGCGCCTGGAAGCTCCGCGTCCAGGACAAGGGCCCGGCCGACGTCGGCTACATCAACGCCGTCAAGCTGACCTTCCCGTAACCGTCACGGGGAAGGCGGAGAAACGCCCGGGCGGGTCGGTGACCACAGCCCCCGACCCGCCCGGGGTCCCAACCGGGCCGGCTCCCGGCCGTGTCGCTACTTGCCGGCGTTCGCCGCGTCCACCAGCGCGTCCTTCGTCACCGCGCCGACGTAGACCTTGCCGTCGTCGGTGAGCAGCGCGTTCACCAGCTTCGTCCTGAAGACGGTGCCCGAGCCGAACTTCCCGGTGACCTCGTCGCCGAAGGAGTCCAGGAAGCCCTGGATCTCCTTCGGCGCCTCGTCCGTCTCGGGCGCGGGGGCGCCGGTGTCGAACCTCGCGATGGTCGTCCAGCCCTCGCCGATGACGTTCAGGCCCTTGCCGAAGTCCTCGAAGCCCTTCCCGAACTCCTTCTCGAAGTCCTTCCCGAAGTCCTCGGGCAGCTTCTCCGGCTTCCCCGCCTCCTCCGCCGCGCCCTCCGTCACCTTCGCGCCCTTCGGCGCCTCGAAGGCGAAGACCGACGCGTCCGGCCGGGCGAAGTCGACCTTCGTGAAGCCGGCGTCCACGACCGGCTTGCCGCCCTCCACCGAGGAGAGCGTGAACTTCAGCGGGGTGCCGTTCGCCGCGTCCACCGCGATCTTCACCGACGCGACCGTCGAACCGGCCTGCTTCGGCTTGATCAGGAGCTGGTACGCGTCCCGGCCCGCCACCTTCGCCGTGCCGTCGACCGTGATCGACGTGGTGTCGCCGGCCGCCTTCAGGACCTCGTCCGCGAGCTCCTTGGGCGTCGCGGGCAGCTCCTTCTCCCCGGCCTCCGGACCCCCGGACGCGCCCTTCTCGTGGAAGACCTCGTTCGACTTGCTGTCGTAGGCCCAGACGTCGTCGCCGTTGTGGATCAGGCTGTACTCGTCGGAGCCGTCGAGCAGGGTGAGCCTCTGGCGCTCGGGGCCGTCCGCCGCCAGGCGCAGCGTGTGGGTGCCCGAGGCGAGTTCGGTGAGCTTCTGCGAGGGGTCCGCCGTGGAGGAGGCCGCCCCGCCGCCCAGGCCCCCGAGGCCGGACGCCAGGCCGCCGAGGGCCGGCAGGCCCAGGTCGGTGGAGACCTTGAAGGTGCCGGAGATGGTCTGGGTCTCCGAGCCCGCGATCTTCTCGATGAGCTGCTGGGCCGTGATCCCGGGAAGGTCCGGGTCGCCGGACGCCGCGAGCGCCGGGACCAGGCCGATGGTCGCCGCGGCCACACCGGCCACCGCGACGGGGACGACGTACCGGCTCGCCTTGCGACGGACCCCGCCGCGGGCCTCGTCGCGGATCTCGTCGACGGTCTCGCCGGGGACTTCGTTCGCTGCCATGGTCTCCGCTACCTCCGTGCGCCCTGAGAGGCCCCGAACGGCCTCATGTGGTCGATGTACCCCATCTCACCAAACGGGGGAACGGAACGCGTCAGCCCCCGGGATCAACCTCGCCTACCCCTTGGGGATGACCCGACCCCGAGACCGGCGGGGACCCGCACACGCGGAACTCCCGGTTCCGCGAAGGCGGGGCCCGTGCTCCCGGGCGAGACTGGCTGGAGGGGGACGGGGCGAGAGGAGCCGTCATGGCCGAGGGGCTCTCCGCGGTGGCGCGCACCGGGCGCCACGCCGCGCACGTCACGGCCGCGACGGCCGCCGGGTTCTATCCGGCGCTCTACCTCCTTGACCGGCCGGTGGCCGGGATCTACGCCCTGTTCACCCCCATCGCGTTCGGCATCCTCTCCCCGCTGCCCGGCGCGGGCCGGGACCGCGCCGCGACCGTGCTGCGGGCGGTGCCGGCCGCCGCCGTGCTCGTCGTCCTCGGGACCGTGCTCGCGGTCGGGACCTGGCCGGCCGTCGCGGGCATGCTGGCGGTCGGGTTCGCACTGGCCTTCGGGGCGGCCTGCGGGCCCCGGACCGCGGGCGCCGCCCCCGGGCTCCAGCTCTTCTACATCCTTGCCTGCTTCCCGCCGTACGAGCCGGAGACCCTGCCCCAGCGCCTCGTCGGACTCGCCGTCGGCGGGGCGCTCCTGGCCCTGGCCGAGGCGTTCCTCTTCCCGGACGCGCCGGAGCCCTCGTACCGCGGGCGGATCGCGGACGCCCTGGACGCGGCGGCCCGTGCCGCCTCCGGGGTCGTACGCGGGGAGGGGCCGGATCCGGAGACCGCCGGGCGGCTCGGGGCGGCCGGGCGGGAGCTGCGCCTGTCGCGGCTGCCCGCCGGGGCCCGGCCGACGGGCGCGGGCCGGACGGACCGGGCCCTGGCCCAGGCGGGGGCCGCGACCCGCCGGCTCCTCGACCAGCTCGCCCTGCTCGCCGCGCACGTCCCGGCGCCCGGGGACACGGTCTCGGCGGACCTGCTGCGGGGGATCGCGGCGAGCTGCACGGAGACGGCCGGGGCCCTGCGGAGGGGTGACCGGGGGCGCCGGGGCCGGGTCCTCGCCGGGCCGCAGCTCCTCGAAGAGATGGTCGCGGACTTCCTGAAGGCGCGCGGCGGGGCCGCCGCCGGGCCGGAGCCCGCCCCGCGCGCCGTCCTGGTCCGGCGGTCGACGGTCCTGACGGCGGCGGTGTCGGCGGTGACCGTCCGCACGGCCGCCTCCCTCGCGCTCGGCGGGCGCGAGCGGCTCCACGGGCTGCCCCGCGAGCAGTTCTGGTACGCGGCGGCGGGACCGGCCCGGCTGCTGGCCGTCCGGATCAGGGGCAATCTGACCCGGCGCTCCGTCGTCTTCCAGAACGCCCTGCGCACCGCGCTCGGCCTGGCGCTTGCCCGTCTGGTGGCCGGTTCGCTCGACCTGTCGCACGGCTTCTGGGTGCTGCTCGCCGTCCTGACGCTGGGACGGACCACGGCGGGCGCCACCTGGTCGGCCGTGCGGTCGGCCGCCGCCGGGACGCTGGCGGGGGCGTTCGCGGCCGGGCTGCTGATCGTGGGGGCCGGGGGCGCATCCGACGTGTACGCGGCGCTGCTGGTGCCGATGATGCTGGTGGCCTTCACGCTGGGCCCGCTGGGCGGCCCGGCGCGGGGCCAGGGGCTCTTCACGCTGGTCGTCGCCACGGCCTTCGCCCAGATCGCGCCGGTGACCTGGCGGCTCGCGGAGGCCCGGCTGGTCGACGTGCTCACCGGCAGCGCGATCGGCCTGCTGTGCGGCCTCCTCGCCTGGCCCGCCGGGGCCCGCGCCGAGATCCGGTACGCCATGTCGGCCCTGCTGCGGTCCGCCGCGCCGTTGGTGCGGGCCACGGCGGCGGCGGTGACGGACGGGAGCGGGCGGGTCGCAGCCCCTGCCCCGGCCCTGGCCCTGGCCGGACCGTCCGCGTCCCCCGGGGATCCCGGGAACCCCGGGCCCCCCTCCCCCGGCGTACGGCTCACCCTGCACCGGCTCCGGATCGCCGAGGCGGCCTACGCGCAGTACCGGACGGAGCCCGCCGCGTCCGCCGCCGGGACCGCCCACGACTGGCTCGCGGTGCTCGACCACGGGTCGCGCACGCTGGTCGGCGCCTACTGGCTGCCCCGTACGGACGGCATGCCGGGGCTGCCGCCGGAGGCCCGGCGCTGGGCGCGGGAGGCGGCCGAGGAGGTGGCCGCGGCGACCGTACGGGCGGCGGGGTTCCCCCCGGACGGCGTACGGGCCGGGCCCGCGCCCCTGCCGCCGGAGGTGGCGGAGCGGGTCCCCGCACCGCTCCTCGCCCCGCTCACGGACGTGGAGGTCTGGCTCCGGGCACTCGCCCGGGACCTGGAGGCGGGCGCGTCCCCGCAGACCCCTCAGGCCCCACAAGCACCACAGGCCCCACAGGCCCCACAGGCCCCACAGGCCCCACAGGCCCCACAGGCCCCACAGGCACAGGACAAGCCCTAACCCGCCCGGTACACCACCGCGTCGCACAGCTCCGCGAGCGCCGACTTGGCGTAGCCGTCGGGCAGCGGGGCCAGCATCGCGCGGGCCTCCTCCGCGTAGCGCACGGTGTCCCGGCGGGCCTGCTCCAGGGCCGGGTGGGCGCGCAGCCGGCGCAGGACCTCGGCGTGCCGGGCGTCGTCGGTGAGGTCGCCGTCGACGAGGGCGACGAGTTCGACGTCCTCGGGGCGCCCGTGTGCGGCGGCCGCGGCCCGCAGGTGCAGGACGGGCAGGGTCGGGATGCCCTCGCGCAGGTCGGTGCCGGGGGTCTTGCCGGACTCGTGGGAGTCGGAGGCGATGTCGAGGACGTCGTCGGCGAGCTGGAAGGCGACGCCGAGCCGCTCGCCGTACTGGGTGAGGGTGTCGACGACGCTCTCGTCGGCGCCGGCCATCATGGCGCCGAAGCGGCAGGCGACGGCGACGAGGGAGCCGGTCTTGCCGCCGAGGACGTCGAGGTAGTGGTCGACGGGGTCGCGGCCGTCGGTGGGTCCGGCGGTCTCCAGGATCTGGCCGGTCACCAGGCGCTCGAACGCCTCGGACTGGATGCGGACGGCCTCCGGGCCGAGGTCCGCGAGCGTGTGGGAGGCGCGGGCGAAGAGGAAGTCGCCGGTGAGGACGGCGATCGAGTTGCCCCAGCGGGTGTTGGCGCTGGGGACGCCGCGCCGGACGTCGGCCTCGTCCATGACGTCGTCGTGGTAGAGCGTGGCGAGGTGGGTCAGCTCGACGACCACGGCGGCGGGCACGATGCCGGGCGCGTAGGGGTCGCCGAACTGGGCGGCGAGCATCACGAGCAGCGGGCGGAAGCGCTTCCCGCCGGCCAGGACGAGGTGCTGCGCGGCCTCCGTGATGAAGGGGACGTCGCTCTTGGTGGCGTCCAGGAGGCCCGCCTCCACGGCCGCCAGACCGGTCTGGACATCGGCCTCAAGAGCCTGGTCCCGCACGCTGAGGCCGAACGGCCCGACGACGGTCACGAAGGGGTCTCCTGTCTGCTGACGCCTGCTGTCGATCACATGGTCGGCAGCGATCACACGGAACGATCAGGCGGATTGTCGATGTGTCGCCGGATTCACTCAAGCCAGCGTATCCGGTCACCTTTCGATCACCGTGGGCGCCTTCCCGTCACCCCCGGTATGTTCGTGATCAGCCGATACCACCAGGAGTAGGCGTTTTGTCCCGAACGAACATCGACACCGACCCGGACGGCGAGCAGCCCCCGCCGGAGGACGACCGCGCCTTCCTCGGGCACCCGAAGGGCCTGCTGACCCTCTCGGGCCTGGAGGTCTGGGAGCGGTTCTCGTTCCTCGGCATGCAGGCGATCCTCGTCCTCTACTTCGCCGCGGCCGTCTCCGACGGCGGACTCGGCATGGCACCGGGCACCGCCGCCTCGGTCTCCGCCGCCTACGGCACGCTGGTCTACCTGGTCTCGGTGGCCGGCGGCTGGCTCGCGGACCGCGTCCTCGGCTCGTACCGCGCGGTCCTCTGGGGCGGGATCCTGATCGCCTGCGGGCACTACGCCATGGCGGTCCCCACGGCCGCCATGACCTGGGTGGGGCTCGGTCTGATCAGCGCCGGGACCGGCCTGCTCAAGCCGAACGTGGCGACCATGGTGGGCAAGCTCTACCGCACCGACGACGACCGCCGCGACGCCGGTTTCGCGCTCTACTACATGGCGATCAACATCGGCGCCTTCGCCGGTCCGCTGATCACCGGCTGGCTCGCCGACCACGAGGGCTACCACTGGGGCTTCTCGGCCGCCGCGATCGGCATGACCTTCGGCCTGGTCCAGTACGTGGCGGGCCGGCGTCACCTGGCCGGGCGCAAGCACTCCGCCGAATTCGCGCTCGCCCCGGACGCCCTGCGCCGGGCGGTCCGGCTGATGGTCGCGGGCGCGGTCGTCGTGGCGGTCGCCGCCACGGTCCTGGCCCTGGTCGGGTGGCTGACGATCGACCGGTTCGTGGACGTGCTGACCCTGATCTCGGTGGTCGCGCCGGCCGTCTACTTCTGGGTGATGTTCACCAGCCCCCGGGTCACGCCCGAGGAGCGCGGCCGCCTGCGGCCGTACGTCGTGCTCTTCCTGGCCTCGGTGGTGTTCAACTTCATCCTCTTCCAGGCGTACTCGACGATGATCCTGCTGGCCTCCACCAACGCCCGCACCACCCTCCTCGGCTTCGACTTCCCCGCGAGCTGGTACGCCTCCGCCCTCGGCGCCTTCGAGGTGGCCCTGGCGCCCGTGGTGGCCACCGCCTGGTCCCGGATGGGCCACCGCCAGCCGCACGTCTCGAACAAGATCGCGTTCGGGGTGATCCTGGGCGGCCTGTCGTTCCTCCTGATGGTCCTGCCGACCTCCGGGCACGCCGACGACACCTACCGGATGGCCGCGTGGTGGATCGTCGGCTCGTACGTGCTGCTCGGCCTCGGCGACGTCCTCGTGGAGACCTCCGGGATGTCCGCCACCAGCAAGCTCGCCCCGAAGGCCTTCTCCAGCCAGACGATGTCGCTCTGGTTCCTCTCCCTGGCGCTCGCCAACGGGATCCAGGCCCAGACCGTGAAGCTCTACGACGACGTCTCCAAGCCCGCGTACTTCGGTGTGAACGGCGCGGTGGCCGTCGCCGTCGGCCTCGTCGTGATCGCCCTGGCGCCCTGGTTGCGCCGCACCATGCACCCCGTCCACTGAGCGCCGCGCCCGCCGTCCGTCCCCGAGGTGACCCGATGCCGAAGATCCGCACCGACTTCCCGTACGAGACCCGCCGCGAGGACGTCCGCATCCCGATGCCGGACGGCACCCCGCTGTACGCGCGCGTGTGGCGCCCGGTCACCGAGGAGCCCGTACCGGCCCTCCTGGAGTACCTGCCGTACCGCCTGAGCGACTGGACCGCGCCCCGCGACCACCAGCGCCACCCCTGGTACGCGGGCCACGGCTACGCCTCCGTACGGGTGGACGTGCGCGGCCACGGCAACAGCGGGGGCCTGCCGGGCGACGAGTACGACGCGACCGAGCTGGCGGACGGCGTGGCCGTGGTGAACTGGCTCGCCGAGCAGCCCTGGTGCACGGGGAGGGTCGGCATGTTCGGGATCTCCTGGGGCGGCTTCAACTCGCTCCAGATCGCCGCCCTCGCCCCCGAGCCGCTGAAGGCGGTCGTCACCGTCTGCTCCACCGACGACCGGTACGACAACGACGTGCACTACATGGGCGGCTCGGTCCTCGGCGTCGACATGCACGCCTGGGGCGCCACCATGCTCGCCTTCTCCTGCCGGCCGCCGGACCCGGAGCACGTCGGCGACGAGTGGCGGGCGATGTGGCTGCGGCGCCTGGAGGCCGTGGAGCCGCTCGTCGACACCTGGCTCTCCCACCAGACCCGGGACGCGTACTGGAAGCACGGCAGCGTCTGCGAGGACTACGGCGCGATCGGGGCCGCCGTCCTCGCCGTGGGCGGCTGGCACGACCCGTACCGGGACACCGTGCTGCGGCTCGTCCGGCACCTGCCGGCGGACCGGGTGCGCGGGATCGTCGGGCCCTGGTCGCACCAGTACCCGGACCGGGGGCTTCCGCCCGGGC
This sequence comes from Streptomyces sp. NPDC055632, assembly GCF_053618675.1. Taxonomy (NCBI): domain Bacteria; kingdom Bacillati; phylum Actinomycetota; class Actinomycetes; order Kitasatosporales; family Streptomycetaceae; genus Streptomyces; species Streptomyces sp. NPDC055632. The sequence goes on from NZ_JBSHHY010000013.1 coordinate 26,811, forward strand.
CCGCGATCGGCTTCCTCCAGGAGACCCTGCGCTGGTGGGACCACCACCTCAAGGGGGCCGCGAACGGCGTCATGGACGAGCCGCTGCTGCGCTCCTGGATCAGCGACTCGCACCCGCCGGCCACCGTCTACGAGGAGCTGCCGGGCCGCTGGGTCGCCGACCCCGCCTGGCCGTCCCCGAACGTCACCCCCGTCGCGTACGGCTTCCAGGGCTCCCCGGTGGTCGTCGACTCGCCCCAGCAGACCGGGATCGACGCGGGCCGCTTCTTCCCCTTCGGCAACGACGCCGACCTGCCGCCCGACCAGCGCGAGGAGGACGCCCACTCGGCCTGCTTCGACTTCCCCGTGCCCGAGGACGGCGATCCCGTCGAGATCCTGGGCCGCCCGTCCGTGACCCTGTCCCTGCGCGTGGCCGCGCCCACCGGGCAGGTGATCGCCCGGCTCTGCGACATCGCCCCGGACGGCTCCTCCACCCTCGTCACCCGGGGCGCCCTGAACTTCTCCGCCCGCCACGGCCGCGACCGGACCGAGCCGGCCAGGATCGGTGAGACGGAGGGCTTCACCTTCGAACTGAACGGCATCGGCCACGCCTTCGCGCCCGGCCACCGGGTGCGGCTCGCGGTCTCCTCCACGTACTGGCCGTGGATCTGGCCCCGGCCCGACGCGGCGGGCTTCACGCTCGACCCGGCGGGCTCCTCCCTCACCCTGCCGGTCCGCCGCCGCACCGAGGACGCGGTCGCGTGGGAGGAGCCGGAGCAGGCCGCACCGCTGAAGGTCGTGTACCCGGCCTCACCGGAGGAGCGGCGCCCGGAGCGGGTGGTGGTCCGGGACGTGGCCAAGGGCGAGTGGCGCCTGGAGGTGGACCCCAAGTACGGCGGCACGCGCGTGTACCCGGACGGCCTGGAGTTCACCGAGGACGCCCTGGAGACCTACACGATCGAGGAGAGCGGCCCGTTGACCGCCCGCACCCGCTCGGACTGGACGATCCGGCTGCACCGCCCCGACCGGGACTGGGACGTCGGCGTGGAGACCCGCTCGGAGATCACCTGCGACGCGGAGGCCTTCCACACCTCGAACGAGGTGGTGTGCCGGGAGGGCGACGAGGTCGTCTTCCACCGCACCTGGGAGAAGCGGATCCCCCGCACGGCGGGCTGAGCGCCGCCGTACGGGGGATCCGGACCTGCTTACGCCTGCGAACCGGCCTTGCGGCGGCGGACGACGAACACCGCGCCGGCGCCGAGGACGACGGCCCCGGCGGCGGCGAGGCCGATCATCGGCAGGGCGTCGTTCGAGCCGGTGGCGGCGAGGTTGCCGTTGGTCACCGGGGTGCTGGACGAACCGCCCTGCTGGGTGGTGCCGGTGTTGCCGGTGGTGGGCACCGGGGCGGGCGTCGTGGTCGACGGCGACGGGGTCGGGGTCGGCTTCGGCTTGTCGCCCTTGGCGGCGAGGATGTCGAACTCGGCGGTCCCGGGCTCCTCACCGATTCCGCAGGAGCCGTCGTTGTTCTCGTACGCGCCCATGGCGAAGACGACGCCGGGGCCCGCCGGGGTCTTGGGGGCGACCGTGAGGCGCAGCTTCACGTCGTAATGGCCGCCCTTGAGCAGCTCACCGACCTCGATGGCGTTCCCGTTCTCGGTGAGCGGCGTCCACTCCAGGACGTCGGCGGAGGACCACTCGACGGTGATGTACTCCTCGAAGAAGTCCTCGTCCTCGATGCTGTCGGGCATCGCGGCGGCGAAGGCGTAGGCCTCGACCTCGTCGAGGGTCCTCTGCGAGGTGTTGGAGACGCGCAGCGAGAAGAGGGCGCTGGTGCCGGCGGTGATCTTCTCCGGACCGTCGAGGGAGACCTTGACGGTCTTGTCTTCGGCGCACTCCTGACCGATCGTCTCGAAGTCTTCGAGGGCCTTCTTCGCCTTGGCGAGCTCCTTCTCGGCCAGCTCGATCTCCTCGTTGAGGATCTGGGCCCTGCGCGAGAGGGCGACACGGGCGTCGGAGCAAGCGGTCTGGACCTCCTTGAGGCTGAGGTCTGCGGCGGTCTTGGCGGTGACGGCCTCCTCGACGGCCTTCTTCGCGTCGGCGAGGCCCTTCTCGGCGAGCTCCTTCTCCTCCGCGCCGGCGGTCTCGGGAAGTTTGTCCAGCGTCTCCTGCGCCGCGATCAGCTTCCGGTCGGCGGCCTCCTTGGTCTCCTTGGCCACCCTGGCGGCCTCCTCGGCCGCCTTGAGCTTGGCCTCCAGGGCCGGGTCCAGCACGTTGTTCTTGAGGTCGTACAGGACCTGCTCGCGCTCCGCCTCCAAGGCGTCGAGCTTCGCCTGCGCCTTGACGACGGCGGCCTTCAGCTCCTTGTGCGTCGACAGCGTGTCGTCGCCGGCCGCAGGCTTCTGCGTGGAGGCGGGCGACGGCTTGGTGTCGGCGAAGGCGGGAGCGGCGGACAGGAACACGACCGGCGTGGTGACGGCGGCGGCCACTGCGGTCGCGAGAATGCGGCGGATCTTCACGTTGTGGACCTTTTCCTGGTCAGGGGGTCGAAAGAAGAGCGGGGCGTGCTCCTGCGGCTGCCTCACGCGGCGCGACGCCACCGCGATCGTAGGTCCCGGCGCCCCGCCCCGGGAGACCCGTTTCCACGGCCCCGGGCGGGCGGGAACGACCGCCGGGCACCCAAAGGGAGCGAACGCGGACAGTTGCCCACGGAGGCCGCACTTTCCGTGTGATCCATGTCATCAGCGCCCGGCGGCCCGACCCGTAACGTGTCCCCCAACACCCGTGGAAAGCGAGGCAAGCACCGATGTCCGAGCACAGCCCGCTCGACCTGGCCGAGGGCGATCCCTTCGGCCCGCACAACCTCCCGTACGGCGTCTTCTCCACCGCCGAGGAGCCCGACCGGCGCCGGCTCGGCGTCCGGATCGGCGGGTACGTGCTGGACGCGGGGGCCGCGGCGCACGCGCTCGGCTCCCCCTACGCGTCACTCCTTGCGCAGCCCAGCCTGAACCCGCTCCTCGCCGCCGGGCGGACCGCCTGGCGCGACGTCCGCCGGGCGCTCACGGCCTGGGTGACGGTCCCCGCGCACCGGGCCGACGTCGAGCCGCTCCTCCACCCGCTGGACGCGGTGACGCTGCACCTGCCGTACGAGGTCGCGGACTACGTCGACTTCTACGCGAGCGAGCACCACGCGACCAACGTGGGCCGGATCTTCCGCCCCGACGGCGACGCGCTCACCCCCAACTGGAAGCACCTGCCGATCGGTTACCACGGGCGCGCGGGCACGGTCGTGGTCTCCGGCACCGACGTCGTGCGCCCCTCCGGGCAGCGCAAGGCGCCCGCCGACCCGGCACCGGTCTTCGGGCCGTCGGTGAAGCTGGACATCGAGGCGGAGGTCGGCTTCCTGGTCGGCACCCCGTCGGAGCTGGGCCGGCCGGTGCCGCTCGCCGACTTCCGGGAGCACGTCTTCGGCCTGACGCTGCTCAACGACTGGTCGGCGCGGGACGTGCAGGCCTGGGAGTACGTGCCGCTCGGCCCGTTCCTCGGCAAGTCGTTCCAGACGTCGGTCTCGGCGTGGGTGACGCCCCTGGAGGCCCTGGACGCGGCCCGCACCGCCCCGCCCGCGCGGGACTTCCCGCTCCTGCCGTACCTGGACGACGCGGACGAGGAGGAGCAGGGCGGCTTCGACCTGCGGATCACCGTCGAGATCAACGGCGAGGTGGTGGCCGAGCCGCCGTTCTCCTCGATGTACTGGACGGCGGCCCAGCAGCTCGCCCACATGACGGTGAACGGCGCGTCGCTGCGCACGGGCGACCTGTACGGCTCCGGGACGGTCTCCGGGCCCGAGGTGAACCAGCGCGGTTCGCTCCTGGAGCTGACCTGGAACGGCCGTGACGCGCTCGAACTGTCCGGCGGGAAGCGGACGTTCCTGGAGGACGGCGACGAGGTCGTCCTGACGGCGTGGGCTCCGGGCCCGGACGGCACCCGGGTCGCCCTGGGCGAGGTCCGGGGCCGGATCGCCCCCGCCGTCTGACCGTCAGGCGGCCCGCCAGAGGGCGGGGACGTTCGGCGGCTGCCAGCCGGGCTGGGCGGTGTGCGCCTGGAGGCACACGTAGCCCGCTCCGCCGTAGGTGACGGCGTCCCCGGCCCGGTAGGCGGTGCCGACCGCCCAGCTGCCCCCCGGCGGCTGGGTGGTCGGGGTGGGCGTGGGCGTCGGCGTCGGGCCGGGGTTCTGCGGCACGTCGAGGACGAAGTCGAAGGCGGCCTCGCGCGCCCCGCCCGCGTCCCGCACGGTCATGAGCAGCCGCGGGTCGAAGAGGGCGTCGGTGTTGTTGCGGGGCTCGCCCGGGAAGTACAGCTGCGTGGTGAGCACCGGGCGGCCGGGGGCCTGGACCTTGACGTGGAGGTGCCGGGTGCGGCCGGGGTAGAGGCCGGGCACGATCGTGGTGAGCTTGAAGGAGCCGTCGGCGCCGGTGAACTGGTGGCCGCGGAAGCGGAACCCGGTGTTGTCGTAGGCGCCGTTGGTGTCGGCCTGCCAGAAGTCGAGCAGGACGCCGGATATCGGCCGGCAGGCGCGCCCGAAGACGTATCCGCCGACGGTGAGCCGGACGCCGGGGGTGTTGGACTCCAGCAGGCTGGAGCGCAGCGGGGAGTTGGGCTTGAAGTACGGGCCCTCCATCTGCGCCGGGGTGGGGTCGTCGCCGTCGTCGCACGCGGGGGTGAGGGCGGGTGCCTCCTGGCCGCCGGTCAGGGTGCGGGCGAGCGCGGGGACGCCCATGAGCACCGCGGGGGCCGCCATGCCGGCCGCGAGCGCGGCCCGCAGGACGGTCTTGCGGGTCACGTGGCCGGTGCTGGTCTCGTTGTCCATGTGCCTGGCTCCTCGGGTGGGGGGCTGGGATCGGCAACGAACCTAGGGGCCCGCGGCACCGGGTTCGATGGACGGAACGCGGCGGTCGTGGTCTTTTCGGAAGCGCCCGGGGCTGCGGCCGACCTCCCTCCGGAAGAACCGGCAGAAGTAGGCGGCGTCGTCGAACCCGACCCGGGCGGCCACCTGCCGCACGGGCAGCCCGGTGGCGACGAGCAGCCGCTGCGCCTCCCGCACCCGCTCCTGGCGCAGGAGCGCGGCGGGCGTGCGGCCGGTGGCCGCCCGCACCACCTCGGTGAGGTGTCCGGGGGTCACCCCGATCCGCTCGGCGCACTCCCGCACGGAGAGCCCGGTGGTCCCGGCGGTGCGGGCGAGCCGCAGGAACTCCTCGGCCAGGCCGCGCGGCGGCGGCAGGTCCCCGCCCCCGCCGCCGGGCAGCCGGACGGCCCGCACGAGGAGCACGTGGAGCAGGGACCGCAGCACCCCGGCGAACCCGTCGGCCCCGTACCGGTACTCCTCGGCCAGGTCGCCCATCAGCCGGGCCGTGCGCTCGTGGCCGGCGGCGTCGAGGTCCGCCCAGGGCCGCTCCCCGAGCCGTCGCAGCAGCTCCTCGTCGTCGGGCCCGCCGACCAGGAACTCGGGCGTGAAGAGGGCGAGCGACCCTTCGAGCCCGCGCACGCCCTCCCAGTGGTGCACCTGTCCGGGCAGGATCACCCCGAGCTGCGGCGGCCGCACCTCGTACCGCTCCAGGTCGAGCACGTGGACGCCGCTGCCCTCGGTGACGTGCACGATCTCGTAGAAGGTGTGCCGGTGCGGGTACGCGGCCCGCGACATCGGCCCCATCGCGTCGAACCCTCCGGCAGCGAAGGGCACCTGGTCGGGCAGCCGCAGTTCGAGCCGGTGCACGGGCGGGTCGCCGGCCCTCGGGGCGTCGCAGGGGGTGCCTGGTAAGACGGTGGTGCCGCGCATCGTGACGCTTCCCTTCCGACGACTGGTACAGACCATTCGGGGCGGCTTCCACGATGGCACGGCACCTGCCGGGGGTGAAGTACGCCGAAGGGCCCGGCTCCTGGAGGAGCCGGGCCCTTCGTGCGCGTCCGTCCGGGGCTACCGCACGAACACGCTGGCCTGGTTCGCCAGGTCCAGGAAGTACTGCGGCGCGAGGCCGAGGACCAGGGTGACCGCCACGCCCGCCGTGATGGCGACGGTGGTGAAGGCCGAGGGGACGGCGACCGTGGGGCCGTCCGCCTTGGGCTCGCTGAAGAACATGAGCACGATGACCCGGATGTAGAAGAAGGCCGCGATCGCCGAGGAGAGCACGCCGACCACCACGAGGGCGCCCGCGCCGCCCTCCGCCGCCGCCTTGAAGACCGCGAACTTCCCGGAGAATCCGGAGGTCAGCGGGATGCCGGCGAAGGCGAGGAGGAAGACCGCGAAGACCGCCGCGACGAGCGGCGAACGGCGCCCGAGACCGGCCCACTTGGAGAGGTGGGTGGCCTCGCCGCCCGCGTCCCTGACCAGGGTGACGACGGCGAAGGCGCCGATCGTCACGAAGGAGTACGCGCCCAGGTAGAAGAGGACGGAGGAGATGCCGTCGGGGGTGGCGGCGATGACGCCCGCGAGCAGGAAGCCCGCGTGCGCGATGGACGAGTACGCCAGGAGCCGCTTGATGTCGGTCTGGGTGATGGCGACGATCGCGCCGCCCAGCATGGTGAGGATCGCGACGCCCCACATGACCGGCCGCCAGTCCCAGGTGAGGCCCGGCAGGACCACGTAGAGCAGGCGGAGCAGCGCGCCGAAGGCGGCGACCTTGGTCGCGGCGGCCATGAAGCCGGTGACCGGGGTCGGGGCGCCCTGGTAGACGTCCGGGGTCCACATGTGGAACGGCACGGCGCCGACCTTGAAGAGGAGGCCCATGAGGACCATGGCGAAGCCGATGAGGAGCAGCGCGTCGTTCCCCATGGTGTCGGCGAGCGCCGGGTTCACCGAGGCGACCGCCCCGTCGACGACGTCGGCGATCGTGGCGTACGAGACGGAGCCCGCGTAGCCGTAGAGCAGGGCGATCCCGAAGAGCAGGAAGGCCGAGGAGAAGGCGCCGAGCAGGAAGTACTTGACGGCCGCCTCCTGCGACATCAGCCGCTTGCGGCGGGCGACGGCGCACAGCAGGTACAGCGGGAGGGAGAAGACCTCCAGGGCGATGAAGAGCGTCAGGAGGTCGTTGGCCGCCGGGAAGACCAGCATGCCCGCGACGGCGAAGAGGGCGAACGGGAACACCTCGGTGGTGGTGAACCCGGCCTTGACCGCCGCCTTCTCGTGGTCGCTGCCGGGCACGGCGGCGGCCTCGGCGGCGAAGGAGTCGACCCGGTGGCCGTGGTCGGCCGGGTCGAGCCTGCGCTCGGCGAAGGTGAAGACCGCCACGATCGAGGCGAGCAGGATGGTGCCCTGGAGGAAGAGGGCGGGTCCGTCGACCGCGATGGCGCCCATGGCCGCGATGTGGGCCTTGGTGGAGCCGTAGCCGCCGGCCGCCAGGCCGACGACGGCGGCGAAGGAGGCGGCGAGCGCGAGGACGCTCAGGAAGACCTGGGCGGTGTAGCGGCCCCTGCGGGGCACGAAGGCCTCGACGAGGACGCTGAGGACCGCGGCGCCGACCACGATGAGCACGGGCGCGAGCTGCGTGTACTCGATGTGGGGCGCCGGGATCTTCTCCAGCGGCTCGGCGGCGGTCGTCCACAGGGTGTGGACGGAGGATGCGACAGCGGGAGTGCTCACTTGGCCGCCTCCACTTCTGGCTGGGGGTCCTTCTGCTGGACGTCGGACATGGTGTGCCGCACCGCCGGGTTGACGACGTCCGTCAGCGGCTTCGGGAAGACCCCGAGGAAGATCAGGAGGGCGATCAGCGGGACGACCACGGCCAGCTCGCGCGGCCGCAGGTCCGGCAGCTTCCGGACCTCCTCCTTCACCGGCCCGGTCATCGTCCGCTGGTACAGGACGAGGGTGTAGAGCGCGGCGAGGACGATGCCGGTGGTGGCGATGACGCCGGCCACCGGGTAGCGGGCGAAGGTGCCGACCAGGACCAGGAACTCGCTGACGAACGGAGCGAGTCCGGGCAGCGACAGGGTCGCGAGGCCGCCGATCAGGAAGGTGCCGGCGAGCACCGGCGCGACCTTCTGCACGCCGCCGTAGTCGGCGATGAGCCGCGAGCCGCGCCGGGAGATCAGGAACCCGGCGACGAGCATCAGGGCGGCGGTCGAGATGCCGTGGTTGACCATGTAGAGCGTGGCGCCGGACTGGCCCTGGCTGGTCATCGCGAAGATGCCCAGGATGATGAAGCCGAAGTGCGAGATGGACGCGTAGGCGACCAGGCGCTTGATGTCCCGCTGGCCGACGGCGACGAGCGCGCCGTAGACGATGCTGATCAGGGCGAGGACGACGATCGCGGGCGTGGCCCACTTCGAGGCCTCGGGGAAGAGCCCGAGGCAGAAGCGGAGCATCGCGAAGGTGCCGACCTTGTCGACGACGGCGGTGATGAGGACGGCGACCGGGGCGGTGGCCTCCCCCATCGCGTTCGGCAGCCAGGTGTGCAGCGGCCACAGCGGCGCCTTCACCGCGAAGGCGAAGAAGAAGCCGAGGAACAGCCAGCGCTCGGTGCTGGTCGCGATCTCCAGGGAGCCGTTGGCCCGGGCCCCGGCGATCTCGGTGAGCGAGAAGTTCCCCGCGACCACGTACAGGCCGATGACGGCGGCCAGCATGATCAGGCCGCCGACCAGGTTGTAGAGGAGGAACTTGACGGCCGCGTAGGAGCGCTGGGCCGCCGCGTTCTCGTCGGAGCCCGCGTGGGCCCGGTCGCCGAAGCCGCCGATGAGGAAGTACATCGGGATGAGCATGGCTTCGAACAGGATGTAGAAGAGGAAGACGTCGGTGGCCTCGAAGGAGAGGATCACCATCGCCTCGACCATGAGGATCAGGGCGAAGAAGCCCTGGGTCGGGCGCCACCTCTTCGACGAGGTCTCCAGGGGGTCGGCGTCGTGCCAGCCGGCCAGGATGACGAACGGGATGAGCAGCGCGGTGAGCGCGATCAGCGCCACCCCGATGCCGTCCACGCCCAGCTCGTACCGGACCCCGAAGTCCTTGATCCAGGCGTACGACTCGGTGAGCTGGTAGCGCTCGCCGCCGGGCTCGAAGCGTACGAAGACGATCCCGGCGAGGACGAGCGTGGCGAGCGAGACGAGCAGCGCCAGCCACTTGGCGGCGGTGCGGCGGGCGGCGGGCACGGCGGCGGTCAGGATCGCACCGACCGCCGGCACCGCTGCCGTCACCGTAAGGAGCGGGAAGGACATGACAGTTACACCGCCCTCATCAGCAGGGTCGCGGCGATCAGCACCGCCGTACCTCCGAACATGGAGACCGCGTACGAGCGGGCGTAGCCGTTCTGGAGCTTGCGCAGCCGGCCGGAGAGCCCGCCGACGCTCGCCGCGGTGCCGTTGACCACGCCGTCCACCAGGGAGTGGTCGACGTAGACGAGCGAGCGGGTGAGGTGCGTGCCGCCCGTGACGAAGACGGCGTGGTTGAAGTCGTCCTGGAGCAGGTCGCGGCGGGCCGCCCGGGTGAGCAGCGAGCCGCGCGGGGCGACCACCGGGACGGGCCGGCGCCCGTACTGGAGGTAGGCCAGGCCGACGCCGATCACCATGACGGCGACGGTGGCGGCGGTGACGGCCGCGGCGCCGATCGGCGGGTGCCCGTGCTCGTAGCCGGTGACCGGCTCCAGCCACTCGACGAACCCGGCGAACTCGAAGACCGCGCCTCCGGCGACCGAGCCGACGGCGAGCAGCACCATCGGGATCACCATGGACTTCGGCGACTCGTGCGGGTGCGGCGCGTTGCCGTTCTCGTCGGGCTGCCAGCGCTTCTCGCCGAAGAAGGTCATCAGCATCACGCGGGTCATGTAGTACGCGGTGATGGCCGCGCCGAGCAGGGTGACCGCGCCGAGGATCCAGCCCTCGGCGCCGCCCTTCGCGAACGCCGCCTCGATGATCTTGTCCTTGGAGAAGAAGCCGGACAGACCGGGGAAGCCGATGATCGCGAGGTAGCCGAGGCCGAAGGTGACGAAGGTGACCGGCATGTACTTCCGCAGGCCGCCGTACTTCCTCATGTCGACCTCGTCGTTCATGCCGTGCATGACCGAACCGGCCCCGAGGAAGAGCCCGGCCTTGAAGAAGCCGTGCGTCACCAGGTGCATGATCGCGAAGACGTAGCCGATGGGGCCGAGGCCGGCCGCCAGGATCATGTAGCCGATCTGCGACATCGTCGAGCCGGCCAGCGCCTTCTTGATGTCGTCCTTGGCGCAACCGACGATCGCACCGAACAGGAGCGTGACGGCGCCGACGATCGTGACGACGAGCTGCGCGTCCGGGGCCGCGTTGAAGATGTCGGCGGAGCGGACGATCAGATAGACACCGGCGGTCACCATCGTGGCCGCGTGGATGAGGGCCGAGACCGGGGTCGGGCCCTCCATCGCGTCCCCGAGCCAGGACTGCAGCGGCACCTGGGCCGACTTGCCGCAGGCCGCGAGGAGCAGCATCAGGCCGATCGCGGTCAGCGTCCCCTGCGAGACCTGGCCGGTCGCCTCCAGGACCGGCCCGAAGGCGAAGGTCCCGAAGGTGGTGAACATGATCATGATGGCGATCGAGAGGCCGATGTCACCGACCCGGTTGACCAGGAACGCCTTCTTCGCGGCGGTGGCCGCGCTGGGCTTGTGCTGCCAGAACCCGATGAGGAGGTACGAGGCGAGGCCGACGCCCTCCCAGCCGAAGTACAGGAGCAGGTAGTTGTCGGCGAGGACGAGCAGCAGCATCGCCGCGACGAACAGGTTCAGATAGCCGAAGAACCGGCGGCGCCGCTCGTCGTGCTCCATGTATCCGATGGAGTACACGTGGATGAGGGTGCCGACCCCGCTGATCAGCAGGACGAACGTCATGGAGAGCTGGTCGAGCTGGAAGGCGACGTCCGCCTGGAAGCCCTCGACGGGGATCCAGGTGAAGAGCCGCTGGTGCAGGGCCCGCTCCTCGGCCCCCTTGCCGAGCATGTCGGCGAAGAGCGCCAGGCCGATCGCGAAGGAGACGGCCGCGAGGAGCGTGCCGATCCAGTGGCCGACCCGGTCGAGCCGCCGGCCGCCGCAGAGCAGCACGGCCGCGCCGAGCAGGGGCGCCCCGACGAGCAGAGCGATGAGATTTTCCACGGTCAGCCCCTCACAGCTTCATCAGGCTTGCGTCGTCGACCGAGGCCGAGTGGCGGGCACGGAAGACGGACACGATGATCGCGAGCCCGACGACGACCTCCGCGGCGGCGACGACCATCGTGAAGAAGGCGACGATCTGGCCGTCGAGGTTGCCGTGCATGCGGGAGAAGGTGACGAACGCGAGGTTGCAGGCGTTGAGCATCAGCTCCACGCACATGAAGACCACGATCGCGTTGCGCCGGATCAGCACCCCGGCCGCGCCGATGGTGAACAGCAGGGCGGAGAGGTACAGGTAGTTGACGGGATTCACCGGTTGGCCTCCTCTTCGTCCCGGTCCCGGCCGAACGGGTCGCTGTCCCGGCCGGATGCGTCCCGCCCACGGCCGGATGCGTCCCGGTCCCGGCCGAGCCGCTCCTCGGAGCGCTGCTCCAGGGCCTTGAGGTCGGCCATGGCCTCGGTGGACACGTCCCGGATCTGGCCCCGCTTGCGCAGGGTCCCCATGACGGTGAGCTCCGCCGGGGTGCCGTCGGGCAGCAGGCCCGGGACGTCCACGGCGTTGTGCCGGGCGTAAACGCCGGGCGCGGGCAGCGGCGGCACGTGCTTCCCCTCCCGGACGCGCTGCTCGGCGAGCTCGCGCTGGGTGCGGGCGCGTTCGGTGCGCTCGCGGTGGGTGAGGACCATCGCGCCGACGGAGGCGGTGATGAGGAGCGCGCCGGTGATCTCGAAGGCGAAGACGTACTTGGTGAAGATGAGGGCGGCGAGGCCCTCGACGTTTCCGCCGCGCGCGCTGTTCGCGGCGCCGAGGCCGGCGAACTCGGTGATCGAGGCGTTCCCGATGCCGGCGGAGAGCAGGACGCCGAAGCCGAGGCCGCAGGCGGCGGCCCACCAGCGCTGGCCCTTGAGCGTCTCCTTCAGCGAGTCCGCGGCCGTGACGCCGACCAGCATGACGACGAAGAGGAAGAGCATCATGATCGCGCCGGTGTAGACGACGATCTGGACGACGCCGAGGAAGTACGCGCCGTTGGCCAGGTAGAAGACCGCCAGGACGATCATGGTTCCGGCGAGGCAGAGCGCGGAGTGGACGGCCCTGCGCATCAGGATCGTGCACAGCGCGCCGACGACGGCGACCGTGCCGAGGACCCAGAACTGGACGGCCTCGCCGGTGGAGGTGGTGTACGCCGCGAGGGTCTCGGCGGCGAGGGGGGCGAGGGGGGCGCTCACGCGTCCACCTCCTCGTCGGCGTCGTCCTTCTCGCCCTTGGACACGGCGGCCTGGCGGACGGTGCCGGGCGCGGCTCCGGTGACCAGGCCCCGGTAGTAGTCCTGCTCGTCCATGCCCGGGAAGATGGCGTGCGGGGTGTCGACCATCTCCTCCTCCAGGCCGGCGAGGAGCTGCTCCTTGGTGTAGATCAGGTTCGCCCGGGAGGAGTCGGCCAGTTCGAACTCGTTGGTCATCGTCAGCGCGCGCGTGGGGCAGGCCTCGATGCACAGGCCGCACAGGATGCAGCGGGCGTAGTTGATCTGGTAGACGCGGCCGTAGCGCTCGCCGGGCGAGTAGCGCTCCTCGTCCGTGTTGTCCGCGCCCTCCACGTAGATGGCGTCGGCGGGACAGGCCCAGGCGCACAGCTCGCAGCCGACGCACTTCTCCAGGCCGTCGGGGTGACGGTTGAGCTGGTGCCGGCCGTGGAAGCGGGGCGCCGTCGTCTTCTGCTGCTCCGGGTACTGCTCGGTCAGCCGCTTCTTGAACATGGCCTTGAAGGTCACGCCGAAGCCGGCCACCGGATTCTGGAAGTCAGACACCGTCCGTCTCCTTTCCATCACTCGCAGTAGCAGTATCGGGGGCGCCACTGACAACGAGGTCCCGGTCGCGCCGGGACCCGCGCCGGGGCACGGGCGGCAGGGACTGTCCGGGCTTGGGCGGTACGGGGAAGCCTCCGGCCATCGGGTCGAAGGCGGGCTCGTCCCCGGGGGCGGTCGCGGCCCCGGCCTTCCCCTTCCGGTCGCGGAAGAGGTCCACCACGAAGGAGAGGAGGAGCAGGGCGAGCACCGCCCCGGCCACGTACAGGACGATGTTCGTGAACGCGATGTTCTCGTTGCGCAGCGCCCGGACGGTGGCGACCAGCATCAGCCAGACCACGGAGACCGGGATGAGGACCTTCCAGCCGAGCTTCATCAGCTGGTCGTAGCGGACGCGGGGCAGGGTGCCGCGCAGCCAGATGAAGAAGAACAGCAGCAGCTGCACCTTGATCACGAACCAGAGCATCGGCCACCAGCCGTGGTTCGCGCCCTCCCAGAAGGTGGAGACGGGGTACGGGGCCCGCCAGCCGCCCAGGAAGAGGGTCACCGTCACGGCCGAGACCGTCACCATGTTCACGTACTCGGCGAGCATGAACAGCGCGAACTTGATGGACGAGTACTCGGTGTTGAAGCCGCCGACGAGGTCGCCCTCGGACTCCGGCATGTCGAAGGGGGCGCGGTTGGTCTCGCCGACCATCGTGACGACGTAGATGATGAACGAGACCGGCAGCAGGATCACGAACCAGCGGTCCGCCTGCGCCTCGACGATCGCCGAGGTCGACATCGACCCGGAGTAGAGGAAGACGGAGGCGAAGGCCGCGCCCATGGCGATCTCGTAGGAGATCATCTGCGCGCAGGAGCGCAGTCCGCCGAGGAGCGGGTACGTGGAGCCGGAGGACCAGCCGGCGAGGACGATGCCGTAGATGCCGACGGAGGCGACCGCGAGGACGTACAGCATCGCGATCGGCAGGTCGGTGAGCTGCATCGTGGTGCGGTGGCCGAAGATCGAGACCTCGTTGCCCGCCGGGCCGAAGGGGATCACGGCGATCGCCATGAAGGCGGGGATCGCGGCGACGACCGGGGCGAGGACGTAGACGACCTTGTCGGCCTTCTTGACGATCACGTCCTCCTTGAGCATCAGCTTGACGCCGTCCGCGAGGGACTGGAGGAGGCCCCAGGGGCCGTGCCGGTTGGGGCCGACGCGCAGCTGCATCCAGGCGACGACCTTGCGCTCCCACACGATGGAGAAGAGCACGGTCACCATCAGGAAGGCGAAGCAGAAGACGGCCTTGACCGCCACGAGCCACCAGGGGTCCGTGCCGAACATGGACAGGTCTTCAGCGGCGAGCGGCACACTCATGCCTGCACCTCCGTGACGTCGGCGGGGCGCGGGGCCGCCGGGCCGATGCGGACCAGGTCGCCCGGGCGGGCGCCGGTGTCGGAGAGGACGCCGTGCCCGGTCGAGTTCAGCGGGAGCCAGACGACGCGGTCGGGCATCTCGGTGACCAGGAGCGGGAGGGCGACCGAGCCGGCCGGGCCGGTGACCTCCAGGAGGTCGCCGTCCTTGACCCCGGTGTCGGCGGCGGTGTCGGCGGAGAGCCGGGCGACGGCCGCGTGCCGGGTGCCGGCGAGGGCGGTGTCGCCCTCCTGGAGGCGTCCGAGGTCGAGCAGGAGCCGGTGTCCGGCGAGGACGGCCTCGCCGTCGCCGGTGCGGGGCGCGGGCCGGCCGGGCTCGGCGGGCTCGGTGGCCCGCTCGTGGCGCCATCCGCCGAGCCGGTCCAGCTCCCGCCGTACGGCCCTGAGGTCGGGCAGGGCCAGGTGGACGTCCAGGGCGTCGGCCAGCATGTGCAGGACGCGGGCGTCGGTCGGGGCGAGCGGCCGGGTCATCTGCTCCGGCTTGAGCGCGGCCTCGAACATCCGGGCCCTGCCCTCCCAGTTGAGGAAGGTGCCGGACTTCTCGGCGACGGCGGCGACCGGCAGGACGACGTCGGCGCGGTCGGTGACCTCGCCGGGCCGCAGCTCCAGGGAGACCACGAAGGCCGCGTCGAGCGCCTCGCGCGCGCGTGCCGGGTCCGGCAGGTCGGCGACCTCGACGCCGCCGACGAGCAGGGCGGCGATCTCGCCGGTGGCGGCGGCCTCGACGATCTGGCCGGTGTCGCGGCCGTAGCGGGCGGGGAGTTCCCGGACGCCCCAGGCGGCGGCGACCTCCTCGCGGGCGCGGGGGTGGGTCGCGGGCCGGCCGCCGGGGAGGAGCGCCGGGAGCGCGCCGGCCTCGACGGCGCCGCGTTCGCCGGAGCGGCGCGGGATCCAGACGAGCCGGGCGCCGGTGGCGGTGGCGGCGCGCAGGGCGGCGGTGAGCGCGCCGGGCACGCCCGCGAGGCGCTCGCCGACGGCGAGGACGGCGCCCTCCTGGCGGAGGGCCTCGGCGGCGGCGAGTCCGTCGCCGGTGAGGCCGACCCGGGAGGTGAGGGCGTCGAGCCACTCGGTCTCGGTGCCGGGGGCGGCGGGCAGCAGGGTGCCGCCGGTCTTCTCCAGGCCCCGGGTGGCGAAGGCGGCGACGGCGAAGGTCCGCTGGCCGCGCTTGCGCCAGGCCTTGCGCAGCCGCAGGAAGACGCCGGGGACCTCCTCCTCGGACTCCAGGCCGACGAGGAGGACGGCCGGGGCGGCTTCGAGCGAGGTGTACGTGACACCGCTGCCGTCCAGGTCACGGCCGTGTCCGGCGACGGCGGAGGCCAGGAAGTCGGTCTCCTCGCCGGAGTGGACCCGGGCCCGGAAGTCGACGTCGTTGGTGTCGAGGGCGACCCGGGCGAACTTGGCGTACGCGTAGGAGTCCTCGACGGTCAGCCGGCCGCCGGCCAGGACGCCGGTGCGGCCGCGGACGAGTCCGCGGGCGGCGGCCTCCAGGGCCTCGGGCCAGGAGGCGGGCTCCAGCTCACCGGTCGCCTGGTTCCGCACGAGCGGGGTGGTGAGCCGGTCGCGCTGCTGCGCGTACCGGAAGCCGAAGCGGCCCTTGTCGCAGATCCACTCCTCGTTGACCTCCGGATCGTCGGCGGCGAGCCGCCGCATGACCTTGCCGCGCCGGTGGTCGGTGCGGGTGGCGCAGCCGCCCGCGCACTGCTCGCACACCGACGGCGAGGAGACCAGGTCGAAGGGGCGGGAGCGGAAGCGGTAGGCGGCGGAGGTGAGGGCGCCGACCGGGCAGATCTGGATGGTGTTGCCGGAGAAGTACGACTCGAAGGGGTCGCCCTCGCCGGTGCCGACCTGCTGGAGCGCGCCGCGCTCGATCAGCTCGATCATCGGGTCGCCCGCGACCTGGTTGGAGAAGCGGGTGCAGCGGGCGCAGAGCACGCAGCGCTCGCGGTCGAGGAGGACCTGGGTGGAGATCGGGATCGGCTTCTCGTAGGTGCGCTTGACGCCCTCGAAGCGGGACTCGGCCTGTCCGTGGGACATGGCCTGGTTCTGCAGGGGGCACTCGCCGCCCTTGTCGCAGACGGGGCAGTCGAGCGGGTGGTTGACGAGCAGCAGCTCCATCACGCCGTGCTGGGCCTTCTCGGCGACGGGGCTGGTGAGCTGCGACTTCACCACCATGCCGTCGGTGCACGTGATGGTGCAGGAGGCCATGGGCTTGCGCTGGCCCTCGACCTCGACGATGCACTGGCGGCAGGCGCCGGCGGGGTCGAGGAGCGGGTGGTCGCAGAAGCGCGGGATCTCGATGCCGAGCTGTTCGGCGGCGCGGATGACCAGGGTCCCCTTGGGGACGGAGACCTCGATGCCGTCGATGGTCAGCGTGACGAGGTCCTCCGGCGGCACGGCCGGGCTGCCGCCTCCCGCCGGTCCGGACTGGGTGACGGTCATGCGGTCACCTCCTTGTGGTTGTCCGCCCAGGCGGTCGACTTGGCCGGGTCGAAGGGGCAGCCCTTGCCCGTGATGTGCTGCTCGTACTCCTCGCGGAAGTACTTGAGGGAGGAGAAGATCGGCGAGGCGGCGCCGTCGCCGAGGGCGCAGAACGACTTGCCGTTGATGTTGTCGGCGATGTCGTTGAGCTTGTCGAGGTCGGACATCCGGCCCTTGCCCGCCTCGATGTCGCGGAGGAGCTGGACGAGCCAGTACGTGCCCTCGCGGCAGGGGGTGCACTTGCCGCAGGACTCGTGGGCGTAGAACTCGGTCCAGCGGGTGACGGCCCGGACCACGCAGGTGGTCTCGTCGAAGCACTGGAGCGCCTTGGTGCCGAGCATGGAGCCGGCGGCGCCGACGCCCTCGTAGTCGAGGGGCACGTCGAGGTGCTCGTCGGTGAACATCGGGGTGGAGGAGCCGCCGGGGGTCCAGAACTTGAGGCGGTGGCCGGGGCGCATCCCGCCGCTCATGTCGAGGAGCTGGCGCAGGGTGATCCCGAGGGGGGCCTCGTACTGTCCGGGCGAGGCGACGTGCCCGGAGAGCGAGTACAGCGTGAAGCCCGGGGACTTCTCGCTGCCCATGGAGGTGAACCAGTCCTTGCCCTTGTTGAGGATCGCGGGAACGGACGCGATGGACTCGACGTTGTTCACCACGGTGGGGCAGGCGTAGAGGCCGGCGACCGCGGGGAAGGGGGGCCGCAGCCGGGGCTGGCCGCGGCGGCCTTCGAGCGAGTCGAGGAGCGCGGTCTCCTCGCCGCAGATGTACGCGCCGGCGCCGGCGTGCACGGTGAGTTCGAGGTCGAGTCCGCTGCCGAGGACGTTCCGGCCGAGGTAGCCGGCGGCGTAGGCCTCGCGGACGGCCTCGTGGAGGCGGCGCAGGACGGGGACGACCTCGCCGCGCAGGTAGATGAAGGCGTGGCTGGAGCGGATCGCGTAGCAGGCGATCACGATGCCCTCGATGAGGGAGTGCGGGTTGGCGAAGAGGAGCGGGATGTCCTTGCAGGTGCCGGGCTCGGACTCGTCGGCGTTGACGACGAGGTAGTGCGGCTTGCCGTCGCCCTGCGGGATGAACTGCCACTTCATGCCGGTGGGGAAGCCGGCGCCGCCGCGGCCGCGGAGGCCGGACTCCTTGACGTACGCGATGAGGTCGTCGGGGCTCATCGCGAGGGCCTTGCGGAGTCCCCGGTAGCCCTCGTGGCGCTCGTAGGTCTCCAGGGTCCAGGAGTCGGGCTGGTCCCAGAAGGCCGAGAGGACGGGGGCGAGGAGCTTCTCCGGGCTGCTGTGGTTGATCTCGGTGGCCAAGGTCATCACTCCCCCTCCTGACCGGAGGTCTCACCGCGCGGGTGGACGATTCGACGGTGCGGCTGCTCGCCCTTGGCCAGTCGGAGGCCGACGAGGGAGGCGGGGCCCGCGCCGCCGGTGGCCTCGACGGCGCCGGGGCGCTCGTCGGGGAAGCCGGCGAGGATGCGGGCGGTCTCCTTGAAGGTGCAGAGCGGGGCGCCGCGGGTGGGTTCGACGGTCCGGCCGGCCCGCAGGTCGTCCACCATCTTCTTGGCGGACTCGGGGGTCTGGTTGTCGAAGAACTCCCAGTTGACCATCACGACGGGCGCGAAGTCGCAGGCCGCGTTGCACTCGATGTGTTCGAGGGTGACCTTGCCGTCCTCGGTGGTCTCGCCGTTGCCGACGCCGAGGTGCTCCTTCAGCTCGTCGAAGATCGCGTCGCCGCCCATGACCGCGCACAGCGTGTTGGTGCAGACGCCGACCTGGTAGTCGCCGGAGGGCTTGCGCCGGTACATGGTGTAGAAGGTGGCGACGGCGGTGACCTCGGCGGTGGTGAGGCCGAGGACGTCGGCGCAGAACGCCATGCCGGTGCGGGTGACGTGGCCCTCCTCCGCCTGCACGAGGTGCAGCAGCGGCAGGAGCGCGGAGCGGGAGTCCGGGTAGCGGGCGACGACGGCCCGCGCGTCCTCCTCCAGGCGGGCGCGGACGTCCGCCGGGTAGCCGGGGGCGGGGAGCTGGGGCATGCCCAGGCTGATCTGCTCGGTCATCGGTCGACGCCTCCCATCACGGGGTCGATGGAGGCGACGGCGACGATGACGTCGGCGACCTGGCCGCCCTCGCACATCGCGGCCATGGCCTGGAGGTTGGTGAAGGACGGGTCGCGGAAGTGGACCCGGTAGGGGCGGGTGCCGCCGTCGGAGACGACGTGCGCGCCGAGCTCGCCCTTGGGGGACTCGACGGCCGCGTAGGCCTGGCCGGGCGGGACCCGGAAGCCCTCGGTGACCAGCTTGAAGTGGTGGATCAGGGCCTCCATGGAGGTGCCCATGATCTTCTTGATGTGTTCGAGGGAGTTGCCGAGGCCGTCGGTGCCGAGCGCGAGCTGCGCGGGCCAGGCGATCTTCTTGTCGGCGACCATGACCTCGCCGGGCTCCAGGCGGTCGAGGCACTGCTCGACGATCCGCAGCGACTGGCGCATCTCCTCCAGGCGGATCAGGAACCGCCCGTAGGAGTCGCAGGTGTCGGCGGTGGGGACCTCGAAGTCGTAGTCCTCGTAGCCGCAGTACGGGTCGGTCTTGCGCAGGTCGTGGGGGAGGCCCGCGGAGCGCAGGATCGGTCCGGTGGCGCCGAGGGCCATGCAGCCGGTGAGGTCGAGGTAGCCGACGTCCTGCATGCGGGCCTTGAAGATGGGGTTGCCGGTGGCGAGCTTGTCGTACTCCGGCAGGTTCTTCTTCATGGTCTTCACGAACTCGCGCACGGCGTCGACGGCGCCGGGCGGGAGGTCCTGGGCGAGGCCGCCGGGGCGGATGTACGCGTGGTTCATGCGCAGGCCGGTGATCAGCTCGTACAGGTCCAGGATCATCTCGCGGTCCCGGAAGCCGTAGATCATGATCGTGGTGGCGCCGAGCTCCATGCCGCCGGTGGCGATGCAGACCAGGTGGGAGGAGAGCCGGTTGAGCTCCATGAGCAGGACGCGGACGACGCTGGCCCGGTCCGGGATCTGGTCGGTGATGCCGAGGAGCTTCTCCACGCCGAGGCAGTACGCCGTCTCGTTGTAGAACGAGGTGAGGTAGTCCATGCGCGTGACGAAGGTGGTGCCCTGCGTCCAGGTCCGGTATTCGAGGTTCTTCTCGATGCCGGTGTGGAGGTAGCCGATGCCGCAGCGGGCCTCGGTGACGGTCTCGCCGTCGATCTCCAGGATGAGGCGGAGCACTCCGTGGGTGGACGGGTGCTGGGGCCCCATGTTGACGACGATCCGCTCGTCGTCGGCCTTGGCGGCGGACCGGACGACCTCGTCCCAGTCGCCGCCGGTCACCGTGTAGACGGAGCCTTCTGTCGTCTCTCGCGGAGACGCGTGGGGAGTGGTCACGAGTAGGACCTCCGCTGGTCCGGAGCCGGGATCTGGGCGCCCTTGTACTCGACGGCGATGCCGCCGAGGGGGTAGTCCTTGCGCTGCGGGTGGCCCTGCCAGTCGTCCGGCATCATGATCCGGGTGAGGGCGGGGTGGCCGTCGAAGACGATGCCGAAGAAGTCGTACGTCTCGCGCTCGTGCCAGTCGTTCGTCGGATAGACGGCGACGAGGGACGGGATCCTCGGGTCGGTGTCCGGGGCCGAGACCTCCAGGCGGATCAGCCGGCCGTGGGTGAGCGAGCGCAGGTGGTAGACGGCGTGCAGCTCGCGGCCCTTGTCGTGCGGGTAGTGCACGCCGGAGACGCCGGTACAGAGCTCGAAGCGGAGCGCCGGGTCGTCGCGCAGGGTGCGGGCCGTGCGGACCAGGTGCTCGCGCTCGACGTGGAAGGTGAGCTCGCCGCGGTCGACGACCGTCTTCTCGATCGCGTTCTCGGGGAGGAGCCCCTGCTCCTCCAGGGCGCCCTCCAGCTCGTCGGCGACCTCGTCGAACCAGCCGCCGTAGGGGCGGGCGGCCGGGCCGGGGAGCCGGATCGAGCGGACGAGGCCGCCGTAGCCGGAGGTGTCGCCGCCGCTCTGGGCGCCGAACATGCCGCGCTGGACGCGGACCTCCTCGCCGTGGTCCCCGCGCTGGCCCGGCAGGTTCTGCGCGCTGAGGTCCTTCTCGGGGTTGGGTGTCTCGTCGCTCACCGGAGCAGACCCTTCAATTCGATGGTCGGCAGTGCCTTGAGCGCCGCCTCCTCCGCCTCGCGCGCCGCCTCCTCGGCGTTCACGCCGAGCTTGGAGGCCTGGATCTTCTGGTGGAGCTTGAGGATCGCGTCGATCAGCATCTCGGGGCGCGGCGGGCAGCCGGGCAGGTAGATGTCGACCGGCACGATGTGGTCGACGCCCTGGACGATCGCGTAGTTGTTGAACATGCCGCCCGAGGAGGCGCAGACGCCCATGGAGATGACCCACTTGGGGTTGGGCATCTGGTCGTAGACCTGTCGCAGGACGGGCGCCATCTTCTGGCTGACCCGGCCGGCGACGATCATCAGGTCGGCCTGGCGCGGCGAGCCGCGGAAGACCTCCATGCCGAAGCGGGCCAGGTCGTACCGGCCGGCTCCGGTGGTCATCATCTCGATGGCGCAGCAGGCGAGGCCGAAGGTCGCGGGGAAGACGGACGCCTTGCGCACCCAGCCCGCGGCCTGTTCGACCGTCGTCAGCAGAAAGCCGCTCGGGAGTTTCTCTTCGAGTCCCATAGGTGCCCCTCAGCCCCTCAGTCCCATTCCAGGCCGCCGCGCCGCCACACGTAGGCGTAGGCGACGAAGACGGTGAGCACGAAGAGCAACATCTCCACGAGCCCGAAAAGCCCCAGGGCGTCGAAGGTGACGGCCCAGGGGTAGAGGAAGACGATCTCGATGTCGAAGACGATGAAGAGCATCGCCGTCAGGTAGTACTTGATCGGGAAGCGGCCGCCTCCGGCGGGCGTGGGGGTGGGCTCGATGCCGCACTCATACGCTTCCAGTTTCGCCCTGTTGTACCGCTTTGGCCCGATGAGCGTGGCCATGACCACGGAGAAGATCGCAAACCCCGCACCCAGGGCACCGAGCACGAGGACGGGCGCGTACGCATTCACGCTCCTCGCTCCTTCCAGTCGTCCTTGACCGTTGGACCGCACCGCCGCGCCGTGAAAGATCGCCCCCATGTGAGGCAGTTCACAAGCCCGGCTGCCCCGCATCTTATGCCTGCCCCTCTGTGATCTGCGACACGGGGTGCAGCACGTAGTTTGTGATCTCCACCACCTGACGAAGGATCATGAAGTCGGATGAGCGGTGATCTTGTCGCGCGAAGCGCCCAGGTGATCACCAGATGTGACATCCGTACCGGAAATCGCTGCTCGGAGGGGGTGTCGCACTATCAAGTGTTGGCCCCTACAAGCAAATTGGCGGTGGATGCGGACGGGTGATAAAGGGCCCGCCCGTCGCCCGGTCGAGGGGTCCCACGTACGGAGGTGGACACGTGCGCGTTTTCACGAGCTCGAACGTGAGCTGCGTCACAGCGTCACGGTTCGAAAAGAAGGGGGCTTGGCCAAGGGTGTCAAGGAGTGGTAAGCGTCGGGCAATTCGGGCGTTTCAATGAAAACCCTTGATCAAGGCCCGGATGACCCATGACCGATTTGCCCGTTACGGCGTCAATAAGGGCGCTACAGAAGCGGATTCGCAGGTTCCGAAC
This sequence comes from Streptomyces sp. NPDC055632, assembly GCF_053618675.1. NCBI lineage: Bacteria > Bacillati > Actinomycetota > Actinomycetes > Kitasatosporales > Streptomycetaceae > Streptomyces > Streptomyces sp. NPDC055632. Next base: position 49,193 of record NZ_JBSHHY010000013.1, read on the forward strand.
GTAACTGTGGCGCAACCCACGTTTCTTGAAGGAAACCGTCAAGCCCTGATAGCGGTTGTTCCCATGTCCCAGACCGCTCACATACCCAGCCACCGGAAGCCCCGCCGCAGCGCTTCGAAGCTCGCGCTCCGCGCCGGAGTCGCCGGTGGCGTCCTCGGCACCATCGCGGTGGCCGGTGCCGCCGGACCGGCGAACGCCGAGCCGGTGACCGAGACCATCGAAATGCCCACCCTGGGCTCGCTCGACGTCGGTACGAACCTCGCGAGCGCGGTCGCCGCCTCCGCCGAGGCGTCCCAGCAGGAGGCCCTCGACCAGAGCCTCCAGAGCCTGGAGCAGACCGCCTTCCAGAAGGCCTCCCAGGAGGCCAAGAAGGCCAAGGCCGAAGCGGACCGCAAGGCCGCGGCCGAGCGCGCCGAGAAGGCCCGCCTGAAGGCCGAGAAGGAGCGTAAGGAGGCCGCGGAGGCCGCCGAGCGCGCCTCCCGCACCAGCACGCGCACCCAGCTCGCCCCGGACTCCTCGAACGACGGCGGCTCGTCCTCGTCGTCCGACAGCGGTTCGCGCGCCTCGGACAGCGGCAGCCGCACGGAGGCCCCCAGCGGCTCCGCCGCCTCGATCGTGGCCTTCGCCCGCGCCCAGGTCGGCGACGCCTACATCAGCGGCAGCACCGGCCCCAACGCCTGGGACTGCTCCGGCCTCGTCCAGGCCGCCTACCGCGCGGCCGGCATCGACCTGCCCCGCATCTCGTACCAGCAGTCGAGCCGGGGCAGCTCCGTCTCCCTGAGCGACCTCCAGCCGGGCGACATCCTGTACTGGGGCAGCCGCAGCGGCTCGTACCACGTCGCCATCTACGTCGGCGGCGGCAAGTACGTCGGCGCGCAGAACTCCTCCACCGGCGTCGTCGAGCGCTCCCTGGACTGGGACCCGCCGTCGGGCGCCGTGCGCATCCTCTGAGCGCTCCCGCCCGGGCGCTCACGCGGAAGGGCCGTCACTCCTCGGGGGAGTGACGGCCCTTCGCCGTGCGCGGGGCCCGTCAGGCCTTCGGGGCCACCTTCGACAGGCCGTTGATGATGCGGTCCATCGCGTCGCCGCCCGTCGGGTCGGTCAGGTTCGCCAGCATCTTCAGGGTGAACTTCATCAGGAGCGGGTGGGTCAGGCCGCGCTGGGTCGCGATCTTCATGACCTTCGGGTTGCCGATGAGCTTCACGAAGGCGCGGCCGAGCGTGTAGTAGCCGCCGTAGGTGTCCTTGAGGACCTGCGGGTAGTTCCGCAGGGCCAGTTCGCGCTGGGCCGGGGTCGCGCGGGCGTGCGCCTGGACGATGACGTCGGCCGCGATCTGGCCCGACTCCATGGCGTACGCGATGCCCTCGCCGTTGAACGGGTTGACCAGGCCGCCCGCGTCGCCGACGAGCAGCAGGCCCTTGGTGTAGTGCGGCTGCCGGTTGAACGCCATCGGCAGGGCGGCGCCCCGGATGGTGGTCGTCATGTTCTCCGGGGTGAAGCCCCAGTCCTCCGGCATCGAGGCGCACCAGGCCTTGAGCACCTCGCGCCAGTCCAGCTCCTTGAACGCGGAGGAGGAGTCGAGGATGCCGAGGCCGACGTTCGAGGTGCCGTCGCCCATGCCGAAGATCCAGCCGTAGCCGGGCAGCAGCCGGTCCTGCGGGCCGCGCCGGTCCCACAGCTCCAGCCAGGACTCCAGGTAGTCGTCCTCGTGCCGGGGGGTGGTGAAGTACGTGCGGACCGCGACGCCCATCGGCCGGTCGTCACGCCGGTGCAGGCCCATGGCGAGGGAGATGCGGCTGGAGTTGCCGTCGGCGGCGACGACCAGCGGGGCGTGGAAGGTGACCTCGCGCTTCTCCTCGCCCAGCTTGGCGTGGACGCCGGTGATCCGGCCCGTGCGGTCGTCGAGGATCGGGGCGCCGACGTTGCAGCGCTCGTACAGGCGGGCGCCGGCCTTCTGCGCCTGCCGGGCGAGCTGCTCGTCGAAGTCGTCGCGCTTGCGGACGAGTCCGTAGTCCGGGTACGAGGCGAGCTCCGGCCAGTCCAGCTCCAGGCGGACGCCGCCGCCGATGATCCGCAGGCCCTTGTTCCGCAGCCAGCCGGCCTCTTCGGAGATGTCAATGCCCATGGCGACGAGCTGCTTGGTGGCGCGGGGGGTGAGGCCGTCGCCGCAGACCTTCTCGCGCGGGAACGCGGTCTTCTCCAGGAGGAGGACGTCCAGGCCCGCCTTCGCCAGGTAGTAGGCGGTGGTCGAGCCGGCCGGGCCCGCTCCGACGACGATCACATCTGCGCTGTGCTCGGAGAGGGGCTGCTCGGTCACGACGGATCTCCCTAAGGGGTCGAGGGAAGGATGGAGGGGAGTCTAGGGGTGGGGGCGCGGGCGGCGGGTGGTTACGGCTTGAAGCCCCGGTGCAGGGCGACGATGCCGCCCGACAGGTTCCGCCAGGCGACCTTCGACCAGCCGGCCTTCTGGAGCAGGCCCGCCAGGGTCGGCTGGTCCGGCCAGGACTGGATGGACTCGGCCAGGTACACGTACGCGTCGGGGTTGGAGGAGACGGCGCGGGCCACCGGCGGCAGCGCGCGCATCAGGTACTCCTCGTACACCGTGCGGAACGGCGTCCAGGTCGGGTGCGAGAACTCGCAGATGACGACCCGGCCGCCGGGCTTCGTCACCCGGTACAGCTCGCGCAGCGCCTGCTCGGTGTCCTGGATGTTCCGCAGCCCGAAGGAGATCGTGACGGCGTCGAACACGTCGTCGCGGAAGGGCAGCTTCGTGCCGTCGCCGGCCGTGAACGGCATCCACGGGTGGTTCTTCTTGCCGACCCGCAGCATCCCGAGGGAGAAGTCGCACGGGACGACGTACGCGCCCGCCCGCGCGAAGGGCTGCGAGGAGGTGGCCGTGCCGGCGGCGAGGTCGAGGATCTTCTGCGCGGGGCGGGCGTCGACCGCCTTCGCGACCTCCTTGCGCCAGCGGCGGTCCTGGCCGAGCGAGAGCACGTCGTTGGTGAGGTCGTAGTTGGCCGCCACGTCGTCGAACATCGACGCGACTTCGTGCGGCTGCTTGTCCAGGGTGGCGCGGGTCACGGGTGTTCGGCCTCGCAGAATCGGAGACGGGCGGGCGGTCCCATTGTCTCAGGGCCCCTCGCGCCCCGGTCGGCAGGGCGCGCACGACGGCGCCGGGGCGCGCCGGGCGTTCAGCGGGCCCGGTGGACCAGGCGCCCGCCGAGGACGGTGGCAACGCAGGTCGACGCGCCGAGGCGGACCAGGGAGGCCCGGTCGGGGACGTCGAAGACGGCGAAGCGGGCGGGGCCGCCCGGGACCGGCGCGGGCAGCAGCACCAGCGGGACCGGGGAGAACGACGGCGGGCCGGGCAGCCGCTCCGGGCGGCGGCCGACGGCGAGACCGGCCCGGCGCACGGCGTCCGCGGCGGCCCGGCCGCGCAGCTCGCCCGCGACCGCGACCGTCCCGTGGGCCAGGAGCCGCTGCACGCCCCGGCGCGCGGAGGCGCCGCGCCGCGCGGGGTCGGCCCGGAAGATCCGCTGCGCCCGCTCCCCGGTGATCGGCTCGGTGCCGAACCCCTCGGCCTCCCGGGGGTCCGGGTGGTACATGCCTTCGAGCAGCTCGGGGGCGTAGGGGTTGAGCAGGCCCGGGGTGAGGATGCCGGGCCACCGCCGCACCCGTGCCCCGGGGCGGACGGCGGCCAGGTCCTCGTAGGGGCCGACGGCGGCGACGAGGGCGCCGTCGACCAGGACGGCGCTCTCGGGAGTCGCCTCGGCGACGTGGATCGTCAGCACGGATCTCAGTTCGCGTCGAGGAGCTTCAGCTCCGGGTGGGCCGTGCCGCCCTCGATCGCGATGGACGAGATGTGGGAGGCGACGCGCTCGTCGACCGGGTCGTTCGCCGGGTCGTCGTGGACGACCAGGTGCTCGTACGTGGTGGAGCGCTGCGCCGGGACCCGGCCCGCCTTGCGGATCAGGTCGATGATCTCCAGGCGGTTGGAGCGGTGCCTGGCGCCGGCGGAGGAGACGACGTTCTCCTCCAGCATGATCGAGCCGAGGTCGTCGGCGCCGTAGTGCAGGGAGAGCTGGCCGACCTCCTTGCCCGTGGTCAGCCAGGAGCCCTGGATGTGGGCGACGTTGTCCAGGAACAGCCGGGCGATCGCGATCATGCGCAGGTACTCGAAGAGCGTGGCCTGCGTGCGGCCCTTGAGGTGGTTGTTCTCGGGCTGGTACGTGTACGGGATGAAGGCCCGGAAGCCGCCCGTCCGGTCCTGCGTGTCGCGGATCATGCGCAGGTGCTCGATGCGCTCGGCGTTGGTCTCGCCGGTGCCCATGAGCATGGTGGAGGTGGACTCCACTCCCAGGCCGTGCGCGATCTCCATGATCTCCAGCCAGCGCTCGCCGGACTCCTTCAGGGGCGCGATGGCCTTGCGGGGGCGCGCGGGCAGCAGCTCGGCGCCCGCGCCGGCGAAGGAGTCGAGACCGGCGGCGTGGATGCGGCCGATCGCCTCCTCGACGGGGACGCCGGAGATGCGGGCCATGTGCTCGATCTCGGAGGCGCCGAGGGAGTGGATGACCAGCTGCGGGAACTCGGCCTTGATCGCGGCGAAGTGCTTCTCGTAGTACTCGACGCCGTAGTCCGGGTGGTGGCCGCCCTGGAACATGATCTGGGTGCCGCCGAGCTCCACGGTCTCCGCGCAGCGGCGCAGGATGTCGTCGAGGTCCCGGGTCCAGCCCTTCTCGGTGTCCTTCGGCGCGGCGTAGAACGCGCAGAACCGGCACGCTGTCACGCAGACGTTCGTGTAGTTGATGTTCCGCTCGATGATGTACGTCGCGATGTGCTCGGTCCCCGCGTACCGGCGGCGGCGCACGGCGTCGGCGGCGGCGCCGAGGGCGTGCAGGGGCGCCGAGCGGTAGAGGTCGAGCGCCTCCTCGGGGGTGATCCGGCCGCCCGCGGCGGCGCGGTCCAGAACGGACTGCAGTTCGGCCTTCTCGGTCACCGGGTTCGTCCCTTTCGGAGGGGTACTGACAGACCGAACCAGCGTACGCCAGGGGCCCGGGGCGCCTCCGGCGGGGAGCGGCCGGGGAGTCGCCGGGAAGCGGACGGCCCGGGAAGCGGACGGCGGAATGAACGGGCGGGAAACCGTTCTCCCCTTTCGGACGTCTTCGGGGCGTCTTCGGGGCGTCCGCATTCCGTCCGGCCGTTTGCGCGCGCCTCCGGAATGGGACCGGGGCACGACGGGAATTGCATTCGTGTGAATATCCGGGCGCCCGTCCGGGGGCCGCGCGGTCAGCCGCGCGGGGGCCGGAGGAGTTCCACCTCGACGTCCGCCGGAAAACCGGTCGAGGGGCCGGTGCGGCGGGCGAACTCACGGGCTCCCGCGAGTTGTTCGGGGCCGAAGCGGAAGTCGAGGGTGCGGAAGTACCGCTCCAGGAGTTCGGCGTCGAAGGCCTCCCAGCGGGCCGCCTGCTCGGCCACCTTGGTGACCTCTTCCAGGGAGAGGTCACGGGAGGCCAGGAACGCCTGGTGGACCTCGTGGACGGTCTCCGGCTCGCGCGCCAGGTAGTCCTTCCGCACCGCCCACACGGCGAAGACGAACGGCAGGCCCGTCCACTCCTTCCACATCAGGCCCAGGTCGTGGACCTGGAGGCCGAGCCGGGGCGCGTCGTGCAGCGAGGCCCGGAGCGCGGCGTCGCCGATGAGGACGGCCGCCTCGGCCTCCTGCATCATCAGGCCGAGGTCCGGCGGGCAGGTGTAGTAGTCGGGCGACACCCCGTACCGCTCGGCCAGGAGGAGCTGGGCGAGGCGCACGGAGGTGCGGGAGGTGGAGCCGAGCGCCACGCGGGCGCCGTCGAGCTCCTCCAGGGGCCGCTGGGACACGATCACGCAGGACATCACGGGGCCGTCGCAGCCGACGGCGATGTCGGGGAGGGCCACCAGGCCGTCCGCGTTGCGGAGGAACTCGACGAGGGTGACGGGGCCGATGTCCAGGTCGCCCCGGACGAGCCGCTCGCTGAGCTTCTCCGGGGTGTCCTTGGTGAGCTCCAGGTCCAGGAGCGTCCCCGTGCGCGCCAGGCCCCAGTAGAGGGGGAGGCAGTTCAGGAACTGGATGTGCCCGACGCGGGGCCGGCTGCGCTGGTCGTCGGTTGCTTTGTCCACATCGTGAGGCTAGACCCGTCTCACGGACCGGGCATCGCCGGGGCACGCGCGTCAGCACGGAAGAGACGTTCAAACACTCGGGTGACGTGATCTTTCCCTCTACCCCCCCGAGGGTTCTGCGTGCTACGCTCAACGCAAGTTGCAGTTTGGTTTCCCTTGCAGTACAGAGCCTGCGGAGCATGTGACCCGCAGGCTTTTGTAGTTTTCAGACTTGTTTGCAGGTTCTGGAGCAGGGCAACCCTTTGGCCCAAGGAGGGCTTATGGCTACCGGAACCGTCAAGTGGTTCAACGCTGAAAAGGGCTTCGGCTTCATCGCCCAGGACGGCGGCGGCCCGGATGTCTTCGTCCACTACTCCGCGATCAACGCGAACGGCTTCCGTTCGCTCGAGGAGAACCAGCTCGTGACCTTCGACGTCACGCAGGGCCCGAAGGGCCCGCAGGCGGAGAACGTCTCCCCGGCCTAAGTTGCCCGGGTCGGCGATCGCGCACGACTAGAGCAGTACCCAAGGAGCCCCGCTCCGTGCCTCGCGGCACGAGCGGGGCTCCTGCCCTTTTCCGGGGCCCGCCGGCTCTCCGGGCCCGCCGGGCGGATCAGCAGGTGGGGATCACGGTCCCGTTGTTGTCGCGGGCCTCGTCGTTGCCCCAGCGGGACAGGTAGTAGGCGGAGACGTGGGCGTTCCGCCCGTTCTTCCCCGCGTACACCGTGTCGAGGTCGGTCCGCAGCCACCAGTGGTTGTAGTTGCCGGAGGCGTCGCGGATCTCCTGGCCCCAGACCTTGCAGTAGACGTAGTTCGTGCCGGCGTTCAGCACGCCCTGGGCGTCGCCCGTGTTGGCCTGGGCGTAGCCGACGGCGTTGGCGAAGGTGTCGACCCAGTACTTCCCGCCCCCGCCGGAGCAGCCGTTGTCGCTGGTCAGGTGCCGGGAGCCGTAGGAGCCGGGGTAGGGCGCGAGGGAGGCGCCGTTGATCACGATGGGCTGGCCGACGCCGTTGTAGAGCTGCTCGTAGTGGATGTGGGCACCGGAGCTGTTGCCGGTGGAGCCGGTGGTGCCGATCTGCTGGCCCTGGGAGACGGCGGCGCCGTGGGCGACCGAGTAGGCGTTGAGGTGGAAGTAGTACGTCTTCCAGCCGCCGCCGTGCTCGATCACGATGTAGTTCCCGGCGCCGGACGGCTGGGAGTAGCGGTAGGCGGTGCCGGACGCCGAGGCGAGGACCGGGGCCCCGGCGGTGCCGCCGCCGTCGGAGCGGACGAAGTCGAGCGCCTGGCGGACCTCGGCCGAGTGGTGGCTGTAGGTCCATTTCTGGCCGCAGGCGAAGGGCGCCTTGAAGAGCGGCGCGGCCTGGGCCGGGGTCGTGGTGACGAGCGCGGTGAGCAGGCCCGCGACGAGCGCGAGCAGGGTGCCGAGGGGGGTGATCCGTGCACGCATGCGTCCTCCGGTACGTGGGGTGGCGGGACGTGGTGGAGCGTGGTGGGACAAGGGTCGACGCGCGTTGAACGGACCTCAGCGTGCCGGAAGATCGCGTGTCGCAGTAGACCGCGTGGGCCACACCCGGACCGGGCCGGTTACGTAGTCTGGACACATGACCGAACGCAAGCCGCCGGGAGTGAGCTTCGAGTCGTTCGTGGACAAGCAGATCCGCGAGGCGGCGGAACGGGGCGAGTTCCGGAGCCTGCCGGGCTTCGGGAAGCCCCTCCCCGACGACTCGGCGCCGTACGACGAGCTGTGGTGGATCAAGGGCAAGATGCACCGCGAGGGCGCGTCCGTGCTGCCGCCGGCGCTCGCCCTGCGCAAGGAGGCCGAGGACGCGGAGGCGGCGGTGGCCGGGGCCGTCTCCGAGAGCCAGGTCCGCCGCGTCCTCGGCGAGGTCAACACCAAGATCGCCGAGGCCCTGCTGCGCCCGCCGCCCGGGCCGCCGCTGAACCTGCGGCCGTTCGACGTGGAGGCGATGGTGGAACGGTGGCGGGCGGGCCGTTCCTGATCCCCGCCGCGACCCCTCACCGCAAGGAGTCCGCATGAACAGCGCCGGTCTGCTGGTCGACTCGTTCGGCCGGGTGCGCGAGGCCGTCCACGGGGCCGTGGAGGGCCTCACGGAGGACGAGCTGGCCACCCGGGTCGATCCGGAGGCGAACTCGATCGCCTGGCTCGTCTGGCACCTCACCCGCATCCAGGACGACCACCTGGCGGGCGCCTTCGGCACGGAGCAGCTGTGGACCACCGAGGGCTGGGCGGACCGCTTCGGGCTGCCCTTCCCGGAGAAGGCCACCGGGTACGGCCAGACGAGCGCGCAGACGGGGCAGGTCCGGGCCCCGGCGGATCTCCTCCTCGGCTACCACGACGCCGTGCACGACCGGACGGCGGAGCTGGTCGGGGCGGTGACGAACGCGGACCTGGACCGGGTCGTCGACACCGCCTGGGACCCGCCGGTCACCCTCGGCGTGCGGCTGGTGTCGGTGATCTCGGACGACCTCCAGCACGCGGGGCAGGCGGCGTACGTGCGGGGCGTGGTGGAGCGGGGTTAGCCGGGGGCCGGTGCCGCCCTCCCGTACCGTCTCCTTCCGGTCGGTTCCCGGTCGGAAGGAGGCGGTGCGGAACGCCCGTCGCACCGTCGCACAACCATTCGCCCTCCCCGCGGGTCCCCTCCGCGACGGCGGACCACCACCGCACCACGCCTTCCGGGAGAGGGACCCCTTTGATCCACACGCGTACGCCCCGGCGGCGTCTCGCCGCGGCCGTCGTCGCCGTCCTCGCCGCCACCGCCACCGGCACCGGCCTGACGGCCCCGGCCGCGGCGGTCGGCGCGCCGGCCGCGGCTCCTTCCGCCGCCCCGGCCACGGCCACCGCCCCGGCGGTCGTGCCCTACCCGGTCGGCCGGGCGGATCTCGCCGGAGCCGGCACCACCGGGTTCATGACCTGGACCCTGGACGACCAGGGCCACCACGCCGTCTGGACGCGGTACTCCGACGGCAGGAGGCAGGAGCCGTGGCCGGGCGGCGACCTGGTCACCGTCGCGCACGCCTCCGACGTGGCCGTGCGCGTGACGCCGGACGAGTACGTCACGCTCCGGGACATGACGACGGACCAGGACGTCCTGTCCTTCTCGTCCGGGGTCGCCGGTCGCGACGGCCGCTACGTCGGGGCCGTCGGCCGGACCGTGGTCGTCAAGGTGTCCAACGCCTCGGGCGGACACGACGTGCACCTGCTCTCCCAGGGCGACGGGGGCGGGCTCGCGGACCGGACCGTGACCGGCCTGCCGAAGGACGCGAGGAACCCGGTGGTCCGGCAGGGCACGTCCGACACCGTCCTGCTCACGTACCTCACCGGTACGGGCGCGGGCGCGCGGCTGCACTGGGCCACCGTGGACCTCGCCTCCGCCGCGCTCACGGAGACCGCGCCCCTCGCGGGCGCTCCGGACCGGCAGCCCTCGATCGCCCTGTCGGGCAGGCACGTCGCCTGGCTGGAGTCCGGCGCCACGGGCGGGGCCACGGCGGTCGTCACCGAGCGGGGCCCCGCCACCGGCACCCGGCGGATCGCCCTGCCCGTCGGCGTCGACTCCGTCGGCCTGATCGGCGACTGGCTGACGTACGCGCAGAGCCGCGGCTACGAGGAGCGCAACCCGTCCCCGGCGTACGCCGTGACCGCGCGCCACCTGGGGAACGACACGACCCGGAAGCTCATGGACGACATGACGCTCTCGGCCGTGGCCCCCGACGGCGCGCTGGTCGTGCAGGGCGGCACGATCGACGGCGGCGAGGGCCTGTACCGGATCGTCCCCGGCACGGGCGGCGTCCCGGCCGTCACCCGGGTCGCCTCCTCCGGCCTCTCGACCAAGGTCACGCTGCTCGGGCACAACATCCCGTCGGCCCTCGACCTCGACAGGACCGGCGGCCGGTTCACCATGGTCTGGCGGCTCAGCCGGTCCGAGGTCGAGATGCGGGTCAAGATCCGCAACACCCGGACGGGCGAGACCCTGTCGGACGACGTCCTGCCGCTCGACGTGCCCGAGTACGACCCGCACGCGGCGCCGTACACCTGGGAGGGCCAGCTCGCCTGGAACGGGACCCGCGACCTGTGGACGGGCGCGTCGGACGGCCCGTACACCTGGGAGATCACGGCGAAGCCGCTCAACGGCATCGGGCCCGAACTGCGGTCCTCCGGCTCGTTCACGGTGACCCGCAGGCCCGGTCTCCACGACTACGACGCCGACGGCTCCCCGGACGTCCTGTCCCGGGACACGGCGGGCCGCCTGTGGATCGGCGACACGCTCTTCTCGCCGTACGCGGACCAGCTCGACCAGAACCCGGGCCGGCTCGTCGGGGGCGGCTGGCAGGCCTACGACCGGATCGAGGCGGCCGGGAACCTCGGCGGCTCGGCGGTGTCCGACGTGGTGGCCCGGGACCGGTCCGGCGTCCTGTGGCTGTACCGGGGCACGGGCGACGGCAAGGCCCCGCTCGGCGGGCGGACGCGGATCGGCGGCGGCTGGGGGACGTACGACACGTTCACCGGCGGCTCCGACCTGACCGGCGACGGCCGTCCCGACCTCGTGACCGCCGACCGTTCGGGCGTCCTGTGGCTCCACCCGGCCACCGGCGACACGAGCGCCCCCTTCGGCGCCCGCAAGAGGATCGGCGGCGGCTGGGGCGCCTACAACCAGCTCGCCGCCACCGGGAACATCGGTGGCGGGCCCGCCGGGGACCTCGTCGCCCGCGACCGGGCCGGTGTCCTCTGGCTGTACCTCGGCAAGGGCGACGGCACGTTCGCGCCCCGCGCGCGGATCGGCGGCGGCTGGGGCGTGTACGGCCACCTGGTCGGCATCGGGGACGCCGACCGCGACGGACGGCCCGACCTGTACGCGTCGGGCACCGACGGCAACCCCGCCGATGTCGTCCTCTACAAGGGAACCGGGGACTGGAAGCGACCGTTCCGACCGAAGTCGACGGTCGCGGTGTACTCGACGACCGGAAACGATCCCGCCCGCAACCTCTACCTCTGAGGGGTCAGCTACCTCTGAGGGGTCAGCGGGAGGTCAGCGGGACGGTCGCCCAGACCGTCTTGCCGACCTCCCGCTCCTTCACGCCCCACGCCGTGGCGAGGGCGGCGACGAGCAGCAGCCCGTAGCCGCCCTCGTCGGGCGTCGCGGACGGTAACGGCCGGCGCTCGCCGCGCGCGTCGGACAGCTCGATCCGTACGTGGTCGTCGCCCCGCTCCATCCGCACCTCGAAGTCCCTCCCGGACACCCGCCCGTGCAGGGCCGCGTTGTTGGCCAGCTCGGCGAGGACCAGTTCGGCGGCCTCGGTCGCCGGGCCGGTCACGCCCCAGTCCCGGAGCTGCTGCACGGCCAGCAGACGCGCCAGGCGCGCGCCCCGGCGCGTCGCGGAGAGACGGAGCACGAACTCACCGGTCGGGGTGGTGGTTTCTGACTTCATGCCCCGAGAGTGGGCCCCCGCCCCTACGCTGACCAGCAGCGACGCGACGACGCTGCGTAACGGTACGGGCACGCCAAGAGGGCGGTACGGATGTCGGGAAACGAGGAGGAGAGGCCGGAACGGCCCTCCGAGGTGGACGGTACGGCGCATCTTTTCCAGGCGCTGGGCAAGATCCTGAAGGTCCTGCGCCACAACGCGGGGCTGAGCCAGGCGGAACTGTCCGGCCTGGCCCATTGCAGCGAGGACCTGATCTCGTCGGTGGAACGGGGGGTACGGACTCCGCAGCCGGACTTCCTGGTGCGGGTGGATCCGCTGGTGAAGGCGGGCGGGGCGCTTGCCGTGGCGGCGGACGACGTACGGGAGGCGCTGGCGCGGGCGCGGGTGCGACACCCGGACTGGTTCCGGGACTTCGCGAAGGCGGAGGCGGAAGCGGTTGCCCTGCACTATTACGCCGTCCAGGCGGTGCCGGGCATCCTGCAAACACCCGCGTACGCCGAAGCCGTGTTCCGACATCGGCGCCCGCTGTACGACGAGGAGACCATCGAAAAGCGGTTGGCCGACCGGCTGGCGCGACAAGCCATCTTCGACACGTGGCCGGGCCCGACGATGAGCTTCGTCGTCGAAGAGGCTGTGCTGCGAAGGCCGCTGGGCGGCATGGACGCCTTCCGGGAACAGCTGCGGCGCATCGGCGAGGTCGCCCGGCTGCGGACCGTGCACTTCCAGATCATGCCGATCGACCGCGATGAGCATCCCGGCTTGGGCGGCTCGTTCACCCTTCTCACCCCCAAGGGGCGGCGGGAGGTGGCGTACACCGAGATCTACGGGCATGCCCGCCTGATCACCGACCCGGAGGAGGTGCGCGCGTACACCGAGCGCTATGGGATTATCCGGGCACAGGCACTCACGCCCCGCGAGTCCCTGGAGCGGATCGAGAAAATGCTGGGAGAGCTATGAGCACCGCAGATCTGGCCTGGTTCAAGAGCAGCTACAGCGACGGCGAGGGCGGCGAGTGCATCGAGGTCGCCTACGACTGGCGCAAGTCCAGCTACAGCAGCGGTGAAGGCGGCAACTGCGTCGAGGTCGCCGCTCACCCCACCACCGTCCACGTCCGTGACTCCAAGGTCCCGCACGGCCCCCAGCTCGCTGTGGCCCCCGCCGCCTGGGCCGCGTTCGTGGGCGTGGCCTCCGCCGTGGACGCCTGACCCAGGCGTAATTCACGTGCCCCGGGCTCCTGATCCCGGTTACGCTCCTGCCGTCCCCGGGTGCTGACAAATTCGGGGAACCGACCGGCGACCGCGTCCGCCTAACTCCCTCTAGGAGTGGGGTCCGTCTCATGACGGGCGGTCGCCGGCACCTTTCTCCCGAACCGGCCGTGTCCCGCGCGGACCTCCGCGCCCCTGCGCGCCGGTCCGACGCGGTCGTCGCCGGGTTCTTTCATCACCTCTCCATCGTTCCTTCAACCGCCTTGCATCAATGAGCAGTTGAAGGACACCCGGGCGGCGAACCGCTCGGTTATCGTGGCGCGCATGCAGGGGGAACCGAAGAACAATTCCAGTGCGGGCAGTCTGAGCGGCAGCGGAGCGATGCCGCTGGACGCCGAGGATCCCCGCAGGATCGGGGCGTTCAGGCTGCTCGGCGTGCTCGGGTCCGGCGGCATGGGGCGGGTCTACCTCGGCGCCGTGCCGGGGAAGTTCGCCGCCGTGAAGCGGGTGCTGCCGATCCTCGCGGAGGACGCGGACTTCCTGAGCCACTTCGGGCACGAGCTGGACAACCTGGCCCGGCTGCCCGGCGGGGCCAACACCAAGCTGCTCGCGAGCGACCGCACCTCGAAGCCCCCGTGGTTCGCGACCGAGTTCATCCCCGGCGTCACCCTCAACGAGGCCATCCGGCTCAACGGCGGTCCGCTGACCGGCGGAGCCCTGTGGCGGCTGCTGCGGAGCGCGGCGGCGGGCCTCCGGGTCGTGCACGGCGCCGACATGGTGCACCGCGACCTCAAGCCGTCCAACGTGATGCTGACCGGCGACGGGCTCTCCCTCATCGACTTCGGCGTCGCCCGCGCCGCCGACCAGAGCCGGCTGACCAGGACCGGCATGGTCATCGGCACCCCCGCCTACATGGCGCCCGAACAGGCCGTCGCGGAACGGGTCCTGACCGGCGCGGCCGACGTCTTCGCGCTCGGCAGCCTCCTGCTGTACGCGGCGAACGGGCGGCCTCCGTTCGGCGACGGTTCCGGCCCCGACCTGCTCTACCGGGTGGTCCACGGCGAGCCCGACTTCGGGGGCCTGGCCGAGGCCGACCCCGCGCTCGCGGAGCTCGTAAAGAAGTGTCTTTCGAAGGATCCGGCGGATCGGCCGACCGCCGCCGAGCTGGTGGAACTCGCCGAGGAGGGGGCGGCGGGGGCCGCCTGGCCGGACGCCCTCGCCGCGCGGATCGGGGAGCGGGCGGCCTTCGCCGCCGGGGCGCCCACGGCCGAGCAGCTCGCGGAGCTGGAGGCGGCCGACCCCGCCCGGGACGTTCCGACGGCCTCGCTCACCCCGCAGGCCGGGAAGGAGCCCGCGACGGCCTCGCCGGACGTGCTCGCCGTGACCGCCGCCGGGGGTTCCGGGAAGCCGGAGAAGCGGCGGAACCAGTTCGTCATGCTCGCCGTGCCCGTCGTCGTGGCGACCGGCACCACCCTGACCGTCGCCCTCGGGCCGTACGAGGTCGGGCGGCTCGGCGCGGCCCCGCAGGACTCCGCGCCGCCGTCCGCCGTGGCCTCGCAGCCGGCGGCGGTGCCTTCTGCGGTCGGGCCGTCGGCCGGGTCCTCCGTTCCTTCGGCGCCGAAGCCGTCGTCGGGGGCGCCGTCGGGGGTTCCGTCCGGGGCGCCGTCCGGGCAGCAGCCGCCGGGGGCGGTTCCGCCGCCGGCGGGTGATGGCGGTGGCGGGGGTGCAGGTGGGGGTGCAGGTGGGGGTGCAGGTGGCGGTGGCGGCGGAGGTGTCCTGCCGGGCGGCTCGGGGTCGGGGTCCGGGTCGGGTTCGGGGTCGGGGTCGGGGTCGGGTTCGGATTCGGGGTCCGGCGGCGGGACGGCTCCCACCACGCCCTCCGGTGGCACGAAGACGACCCGGCCCCCGGCCCCGAAGCCGACGACCCAGAAGCCGGCCCCTCCCCCGTCGACCGGCGGCGGTTCGGCGCCCTCGGGGACGTACTCCCTGGAGAACGGGACGAGCGGCAACTGCCTGGCGGAGTACAACTCGGGGTTCGGCAACGTCATCACGGCCGCCGCCTGCGGCTCCAAGAACCCCAACGGCACCGCCTACTGGTACTCCTGGACCTACCGGTCCGGGTCGAACGGAACGTTCCGGCTGGTCAACCGGACGAGCGGGCGCTGCCTCCAGCCCACGGGCGGCATGGGGCTCACCACCAACCCCTGCAACGGCTCCTCCGCCCAGTCCTGGAAGGTCCTCTCCTCGACGTCCTCCGGACGGACCATCAAGAACATGAGCGACGGAGCGTGCCTGACGGCCGGGTCGATGGCGATGACCTACACCTGCGGCGGGGCCCAGAGCAGCCAGGTCTGGCGGAACATCGGGGCCCTGTAACCGGCACGCGGGCGCGTGTATACCGATTCGCAACCGAAACCCCGCCCGGTCGAGACCCACTACGTGTACACGTCATTACGCTCGGTTCTCATGGTCACCACCCCGCACGAGCCCCCCGCCCACCCCGTTCCTCCGGTGTACGTCGTCGGCGGCGGCCCCGGCGGGCTCGCGGTCGCCGCCGCCCTGCGCGGGCGGGGCGTCCGGGCGGTCGTCCTGGAGAAGTCCGACGCCGTCGGCGCCTCCTGGCGCGCCCACTACGACCGGCTGCGGCTGCACACCACCCGGCGGCTCTCCGGGCTCCCGGGCCTGAAGATGCCCCGCTCGTTCGGGCGCTGGGTCGCCCGCGCCGACGTGGTCCGCTACCTGGAGAAGTACGCGGAGGAGCACGAGCTGGAGGTCGTGACCGGCGTCGAGGTCTTCGGCATCGAGCGGTCCGGCGCGGAGTGGGTCCTGCACGCGACCGGCGGGCGCCGGCTCGTCGGCGGCGCGGTGGTCGTGGCCACCGGCTTCAACCACACCCCGAACCTGCCCGAGTGGCCCGGTCTGGACGCGTACGAGGGCGAGTTGAGCCACGCGCGCGCGTACCGCGACCCGGAGCCGTACGCGGGCAAGGACGTCCTGGTCGTGGGCGTCGGGAACACCGGCGCCGAGATCGCGGCCGACCTCGCCGGGGGCGGCGCGAAGCGGGTGCGGCTCGCGGTGCGGACGGTCCCGCACATCGTGCGGCGCACGACGGCCGGGTGGCCGGCCCAGCGCACCGGCATCCTGATACGGCGGCTGCCGGTGCCCGTGGTCGACCGGCTGGGGGCCGTGATGGCCCGCGTCGCCGCGCCCGACCTCACGGCGTACGGACTGCCCCGGCCCGACACCGGCCTCGCCACCCGCCAGCGGCAGGGCGCGATCCCGGTGCAGGACGTGGGCCTGGTCGACGCCGTGCGGTCCGGGAAGGTCGAAGTCGTCGCGGCCGTCGAGGGCTTCGAGGGCGGCGAGGTGCTCCTCGCGGACGGCACCCGGATCGCCCCGGACGCCGTCATCGCCGCGACCGGCTACCGCCGCGCCCTGGAGCCCCTGGTGGGCGACCTGGGCGTCCTCGACGCCCGGGGCCGCCCGGTCGTCCACGGCGCCCGCTGCTCCCGCGACGCCCCGGGCCTGTACTTCACGGGCTTCACGAACCCGATCAGCGGCATGTTCCGGGAGCTGGCGATCGACGCGGAGAAGATCGCACGGGCGATCGCGCGCCGGGCGGCGCGGGCGAACGCGAAGGCGGCCAAGAGCGCGAAGGGGTGACGGCCCCGCCCTCCCCGCAGAGGCTCCGGCCTCGGACGCTCCGGCCTCGGACGCTCCGGCCACGGACGCTCCGGCCACGGAGGCTCCGGCCTGAGACGTTCTGGCCTCGGAGGCTCTGACCCAGGACGTTCCGGCCTCGGAGGCTCCCGCCCCCGGGCGCTCCGGTCCCGGGGGCGATCGCTTCGGACGCCGTCCGGGAGCGACGGGAACGGCCCCGGCGGCGTGAGCGGCCCGAGCGGGCCTCCGGGGCGGAATAGTCGCGCGACGGGTGTCCGAAGCGGCCCGTAGGGTGTGACACGCATATGCCAACACCGCTCCGGGGGGAACGGAATGCCCATGTCCGCGCGTTCGCGCACCAGACCGCGAAGAACCGGAAGATCCGTTCTTCTGGTTCCCGCACTGCTGACGGCCCTGCTCGGCCCGATGCTCCCGGCCGGTACGGCGCTCGCCGCGACGGTACCGGCCACCGCGTCGGCTCCGGCCGCGTCGACACCCGCCGCGCCCGCGCCCGCGCCGTCGGGCGGCCCGACGACAGGGCCCACGCAGAACCCGGCGCCGGAACCCACGCAGGATCCGGCGCCGGAACCCACGCAGGACCCCACCGACGAGCCGTCACCCGACCCGACGGAGACCGTCGACCCCACACCCACCACCGAGCCCTGCGCGCCCCTCGCGCTCGCCCCGCTCGGCGACCCGGGCGACGCGGTCGGCACCGTCACGCTGCGGCCGGACGTCACCGCCTGCTTCACGGTCACCCTGGAGAAGCCGGGCCTGCACCGGCTGCTCGTCTCCGACCAGTACTCGTACCCGTCGCTGTACGCGGGCGAGGAGCACGTCACGTGCGAGGACTCCAACTACCGTGACTCCTGGTGCGAGCTGGCCGCCGGGACGTACACCCTCAAGGTCCTCAGCCCGCACTGGGAGCCCGTCGAGACCCGCGTCGCCCTCGTCCCGCTGGCGGCCGCCCCCGGCTGTCCGGACGTCGCCGGCACCGGCTACGACTCCGCTCCGACGACGGGCCGCGCCACCGACCGCCTGGGCATCGTCTGCCACGCGTTCACCGCCGCCCCCGGCGAGCGGATCACCGCCGACTTCCGGCTGGACGAGTACGGCGACTCCCTGCACTGGATCACCGACGGCACCGGCAAGCGCCTGTGCCCCTCCTGGAACGAGGACGGCAGCGACGGCTGCGTCCTGCCCGAGGGCACGGGCGGCTACCGCGTCCTCGCCGAGGTCCGGTCGGCCGAGAACGGCTTCCCCGCCGCGTACGCCCTGAAGGTCCGGCGCCTGTCGCACCCGGCGGGCTGCGTGCCCGTCGCCGTCACCGCGTACGGCTCCGCCCCCGCCCAGGCCGCACCGGGCACCGGGTGCAGGACGTTCACCCCGGCGGTGACCGGCCGCTACGACGTGCGGGCCGTCGACGCCGACGGTTCCGGCTCCGACGTCGAGGTGTACGCGGCGGACGGCTCCACCGTCTGCGCGTCCGGGGAGAACTGCGCGCTCACCGCGGGCGCCCCGTACACCCTGCTCACCGGGTCCGCCGTGCGGATCCTGGACCGCACCGCCACCCGGGGCTGCGAGAACGGCCTCGTGCTCGCGCGCGACCACCGGGGCACGTTCGCCGCCCCCGGTGAGGTCGACTGCCTGAACCTGCCGGTGCCGAAGGGCGCCCGCATCGCCGTCCTGACCGACCGCGCCGCCGACGTCACCGTCGTCGACGCGAAGGGCGTCGCCCTCTGCTCCGAGGGCCTGACGGAGGGCACCTGCGCCCTGGACGGCACCGCCCCGTACCGCGCCCTCGTCGCCGAGAACGACCCGTACCGGGAGGGCGACGGCTACGGTCTCGTCGTCCACCGCACGGACGCGCCGAGCGCCTGCCGCGCCTTCCTGCCCGGCGACTTCTCGGGCAAGCCGGCCCGGATGAGCGTCAAGAACGGCGGAGGCGCCTTCGCGGACTGCCTGACCGTCCCCGCGAACGGCCACTCCGCGCGTGAACTCCTGCAGATCCAGAAGGTGTCGGGGGACTCGGTCGCCTCCGTCGGCGTCCTCGACGCGACCGGCAAGCAGGTCTGCTCCATCGGCTCCTCCTACAACACCTTCTCCACCTGCCACCTGACGCCGGGCCTCGCGCACACGGTCCTCGTCCAGGGCCGTGACGTGCCCGGCGAGTTCGCCCTGACCCGCCTGGACGTCACCGCCACCGCGCGCGGCTGCGTCACGACCCCGGCCGTGCCCGTCGGCGGCCCGTCCGCCGGCGGCGTCCCGGCCGCGCCCGGCACCTTCCTGTGCCACCGGGTGACCGCGGCCGGTGCCGGGGACACCCTGCACCTGAACGTCCGTGACGCACGGGGCACCGCGCGGCTCCTCGCGTACAACGCGAGCGGCGACGTCGTCTGCGACTACTTCGCCGCGGGCTGCGCCGCCACCGGGTCCACCGGCTACCAGGTCCTCGTCCAGGTCCCGGAGGGCAAGGCCGCCGCGCCCGCCTACCGGCTCGACGCGCTGCGCATCGGCACGGCGGCCGGGCCCGCGCCCGAGTGCGTCAGGGTCCCGAACGTCAGCTACGGCTTCGGCCCGCTGACCGGCACCCTGTCCGAGCAGAGGACGGCGATCTGCGCGGTGCTGCCGACCGCGTCGGGCGACCGCTTCGACGTGCGGTTCACGCCCGCGGGGACCTTCGAGCAGTCGCCGACGCCCTGGATGTACGACCAGGCCGGCCTGAAGGGCAACTGCTACGGGTCGTACTCCAGCGAGGGCCAGAACTACCAGTGCTACCTGCCGAGCGCCTACCCGAAGGCGGCCCGGCCCAGCACGCTCGTGATCGGACTGCCGGAGCAGCCCGCCCAGGCCTCCACGGCCGTACGGGCCGACTTCTCCTGCGCCTCCTCCCTCTGCGGCCTCGACGAGCGGACCGTCGGCACCGTCGGCCCGGCCACCGTCGGCCGGGGCAGGGTCACGATGACCGTCGGCGGAAGCGCGCTGCACGAGAGCACCGTGGTCCAGGTGTACTCCGGGGGCTTCAGCGCCCGGTCGACGCCCGTCTCGGTCGCTCCCGACCGGCGGAGCATGACGGTCGCCCTCGACCTGACGAACGCCCCGCTCGGACCGCTGTCCGTGAGCGTGATCGCGCAGGGGACGGAGTACGGCAGGGGTCCGGTCACCGTCGTCGCCGCGCTCCGCTCCACCGCCGCCCCCGTCGTCACCGGCACCGCGGTCGTCGGCGGCAAGGTGACCGCGTCGGCCGGCGCCTGGTCGCCGTCCGGTGCCTCGTACGCGTACCAGTGGCGGGCGAACGGGACCGCGATCGCCGGAGCCACCGCCTCCGCGTACACGCTGCCCGCGTCCCTCCAGGGCAAGCAGCTCTCCGTCGCCGTCACCGCCCGCGCGGCGGGGCAGCCGACGGTGACCGCCGTCAGCGCCGCCACGGTGGTGAAGGGGCTCGCCCCCAAGGCGACGAAGGCGCCGTACGTGTCCGGCGCCGTGCGGGTCGGGAACAAGGTGACGGCCGTGGTCGGCACCTGGTCGCCCGCACCGACCTCGTACGCGTACCAGTGGCGGGCGAACGGAGCCGTGATCGCCGGGGCCACCGCCTCCACGTACACGCCGTCCGCCTCGGTGCGGGGCAAGAAGCTCACGGTCACGGTGACGGCGCACCGCACCGGGCACCTGAGCGGCGCGTCCGCGTCGGCCGCGTACGCCGTCGCCGCGGGCCTCGCCCCGAAGGCGACCAAGGCCCCGTCCCTCACGGGCACGGTGAAGGCGGGGCGGACGCTCACCCTCAACCCGGGGACGTGGACTCCCGCGCCGACCTCGTACGCGTACCAGTGGTACGCGAACGGGCGGGCGATCAGCGGGGCGACGAAGGCCACGTTCACGCCGTCGCAGGCCCAGCGCGGGCTGAAGATCTCCGTCCGGGTGATGGCCCACCGGACCGGCCACGCCTCGGGCGTCGCGTGGACCCGGTCCACGGGAGCGGTCGCGGGCTGAGCCCTTCCGGAACGACGGGAAGCCCCCGGGGGCGGCGGACGAACCGCCTCCCCCGGGGGCTTCTCCGCGTACGGGCCCGGACGTCACGCTCCCGCCGGAAGCCCCTCCTCCGTCCGGGGCCGCCCGACGACCAGGGCCATCAGGGCCGCCGCCGCGCACAGCGCGCCCGAGGCGTACCAGACGACGTCGTAGGTGCCGAAGACGTCGCGGGCCAGGCCGCCCGCGAAGGCGACGACGGCCGCGCCGACCTGGTGGGAGGCGAGGACCCAGCCGAAGACGATCGCCGAGTCCGCGCCGAAGTGCTCGCGGCACAGGGCCATCGTGGGCGGGACGGTGGCCACCCAGTCCAGGCCGTAGAAGACGATGAAGAACAACATCGGCGGGTGCACGGACGGCGCGAGCAGGATCGGCAGGAAGCAGAGCGAGATCCCGCGCAGCGCGTAGTAGACCGCGAGCAGGCGGCGGGCGGAGAAGCGGTCGGTGAACCAGCCGGAGGCCACCGTGCCGACCACGTCGAAGACCCCGATGACGGCGAGCAGTCCGGCCGCGGCCGTGATCGGCATGCCGTGGTCGTGGGCGGCGGGCACGAAGTGGGTGCGGATCAGGCCGTTGGTGGAGGCGCCGCAGATCGCGAAGGATCCGGCGAGCAGCCAGAAGGGGCCGGTGCGGGCCGCCTTGAGGAGGACGGTGACGGCCCGGCGGGCGGCGCCCGTGACGGGCGCGGGCTTCTCCACGTACTCCCCGCCGTACGGGGCGAGCCGGACGTCCGCCGGGTGGTCGCGGAGCAGCAGCCAGACGAACGGGACGACGGCGAGCGCGGCGAGGGCCACGGTCACGGCGGCGGGCCGCCAGCCGTGGTGCTCGACCAGCCAGGAGAGCAGCGGCAGGAAGATGAGCTGGCCCGAGGCCCCGGCGGCGGTGAGGACGCCGGTCACCAGGCCCCGGCGGGCGACGAACCAGCGGTTGGTGACGGTCGCGGCGAAGGCGAGGGCCATGGAGCCGCTGCCGAGGCCGACGAGGATCCCCCAGTAGAGGACGAGCTGCCAGGCGGCGGTCATCCACACGGTGAGGAGCGAGCCGAGCGCGATGACGGCGAGGGCGACGGCGACGACCCGGCGGATGCCGAAGCGGTCCATGAGCGCGGCGGCGAAGGGGGCGGTCAGGCCGTAGAGGGCGAGGTTCACCGAGACCGCGAACCCGATCGTGCCGCGCGACCAGTGCAGTTCGCCGTGGAGCGGCTCGATCAGGAGGCCGGGCAGGGAGGCGAAGGCCGCGGCTCCGATGATCGTGACGAAGGTGACCGCCGCGACGGACCAGGCGCGGTGGAAGCGGGGGGTGCGGACCGGCCCGCCGTCGGGCGTGCGGGTGGGGGTCTCGGTTGTCTGAGCCATGCCATCGAGCATCCCGGCCGCTCCCGCCCCCCTGCCATTGGCCCGGACGACAGCTTTCCAACGGATCGGGCCATCCCCGGCCGGAAGGGCGGCTCAGCCGTGCGCGCCGTCCGCCAGCGCCCGCGCCGCCTCCGCCCAGTGCTCCTCGTCCGCGTCCCCCGCGAGGCCGAGGACGACGCCCTGGCCGAGGCCGACGAACAGGGCCCGGAGCGCGACCGCGAGGCGCCGCGCCCGCTCCGGTCCGACCGTGCCGCCCCGGTGGTCCCGCCCGGAGAGCAGCGCGATCAGGTGCTCCTCCTGCGCCCGCACGGACGCGGCGAGCCGCTCGCCCAGCTCCGGGTCGCGCAGGGCCATGTCGAGCAGGGTGACCTGGAGCGCGACGGCGGCGCGGGCGCCGGGGGCGTCGCAGTCGCGCCGCTGCCGTCGGGCGAGCGCGTCGACCGCTCCGAGCAGGTCCGCGCCGGCGGGCACGGCCCGCTCGATCTCCTCGTAGTGCGGCGCCAGATGGTCGGTGACCAGGGCGACGACCAGGCCGTTCTTGCTGCCGAAGAGCGAGTAGACGGCGCCGGTGGTCAGCCCGGCCCGCTCGGTGATCTCGGCCAGCGCGGCACGGTGCCCGTCCCGGGAGACCACGTGGAACGCCGCGTCCAGCAGGGCCCGCCGGTTGCGTTCCTTCGTCTCGGCCCTCGTCATTCGCATAACTTCATTATTACAGTAATCGAGTTACGAGAAAGAGGACGTCCGCACGAGGAGGAACACGCCCATGGACCGCCACGCCCCCGCCACCGGGACCCCTGCAACCGGAGCCACCGCCACCGGAGCCACCGCCGTCGGCATCGTCGCCGACGGCGGCTTCAAGGTGCTGCTCGGCGCCGCCTTCGCCCTCGGCGCCGCCCCGCTCTCCCGACCGCTCGGCGTGCCGCTCTGGCTGCTCGTCGTCTCCGGCGCGGCGCTCCTCGCCGGCGGCGCGGCGGAACTCGGGTACGCGCGCGTGCGCCCGGCCCGCGCGTACGTCCGCCTGATGGTCGGCTACGACACCGGCTGGGCGCTCGCGACCCTCGTCGGCGTCCTGGTGGCGGCGCGGGGCGGCACCGCCGGGGGCGAGGTCTGGATCGGCTACCAGGCGGTCGCGCCCCTCCTGTTCGCCGTGCTCCTGGCGGGCGCCGCCCCCGCGCGCCTCACGCCCTCGGCGGCGTCCTGACCGGGCGCACGCGGAGGTTACGGTTTCAGGACAGTCACCGAAAACCGGTCCGGACCACCACCGGTCCTCACCGCCGCCGCTCTCGGAGGGAGCACCGCCCGTGTCGTCGCCGCACCGCGTCGCCGTCCTCGCCCTGCCCGGCATCCTCCCCTTCGAACTGGGCATCCCGCACCGCATCTTCGGCGGCGCCCGGAACTCCGAGGGGCGGCGCCTGTACGAGATCGTCACCTGCGCGACGGCCGCGGGCCCGGTCCGCACCGACGCCGACTTCGCCGTCCAGGTGGAGCACGGCCCGGAGGCCCTCGCCACCGCCGACACGGTCGTGGTGCCCGCCTCGTACGAGCTCGGGCCGGTCTACGAGGAGGGCAGGCTGCCCGCCGACCTGGCCGCCGCCCTCGCGCACATCCGGCCCGGCACCCGGCTGGTCTCCATCTGCACCGGCGGGTACGTGCTCGCCGCCGCGGGCTTCCTCGACGGGCGCCCGGCCACCACCCACTGGACCTCCGCCGAGCACTTCCAGCGCCTCTTCCCGAAGGTGCGGGTCGACGCGGACGTCCTCTTCGTCGACGACGGCGACGTGCTGACCTCGGCGGGCGTGGCCGCCGGGATCGACCTGTGCCTGCACCTGGTGCGCCGCGACCACGGGACGGGCGTCGCCAACGAGGTGGCCCGCAGGACGGTCGTGCCGCCGCACCGGGACGGCGGCCAGGCCCAGTACGTCGCGCGGCCCCTGCCGCAGACCGGGACGCACACCACGACCGCGGCCCGCGCCTGGGCGCTGGCCCGCCTCCACGAGCCGATCCAGCTGCGGGACCTGGCGGAGCAGGAGGCGATGAGCGTGCGGACGTTCACCCGCCGGTTCCGCGACGAGGTCGGCGTCAGCCCCGGCCAGTGGCTCACCCGGCAGCGCGTCGAACGCGCCCGGCACCTCCTGGAGTCCACCGACCTGCCCGTCGACCGGGTCGCGCGGGACGCCGGCTTCGGCACGGCCCAGTCGCTGCGGACGCACCTGATGAGCGCGATCGGGGTGACCCCCACCTCCTACCGGCGCACGTTCCGCGTCACGGGCGCGGAGGCCGTGCCCGGGGGCTGAACCGCCCGCGCCCCGAAGGCCCGGAGGGAGGGGACGCCCGCACCCCGAAGGCCCGAAGGGGAGGCGCCCGGACCCCCGAAGGCCCGGAGGGGAGGTGCCCGGACGGACGACACCGCCCCCCGGGGCCCCGACGGCCTCCCGCCGTCAGGCGGGCACGCGCCCCGGCGAGACCACGCCCGTCGGCGTCACCGCGGACGCGGGCGCGACCGGCGCCCGGTCCACCTCGCACCAGATGCTCTTGCCGAGGCCCTCGGGCTGCCAGCCCCACCGGTCCGCGAGGCCGTCCACCAGCTCCAGGCCGCGCCCGTTGGTGTCGTCGCCCTGCGCGTGCCGGGGCTTCGGCGGGCAGTCGCTCGCGTCGGCCACCTCCACCCGCACCCCGCCCTCCGCCGCGAACAGCATCCGCAGCACGGCCGGGCAGCCCGTGTGCACCACGGCGTTGGTCACGAGCTCGGAGATGATCAGCACCAGCGTCTCCGCCAGCGGTTCGTCCTCCCTTATGCCCGAGCCGGCGAGCCGCGACCGGGCCCACCTCCGGGCTCGCCCCACCTCCGCCGGGTCCGGCCCGACCTCCAACTGAACCTGAAGCACCTGCACCGTTCACACCATCCGAACCGGCGGACACATCGCCTCGCGCCCCACAGCCATCGACGCCCTTACGGAACGTGATTCCCTTGCGAGACAGCATGGTTGACGTACAGTCACCGCAACAAGCGCTTCGGGCATATTCCAGCGCGAAGGAGTACGCATGGTCCATACTGTGCGACGCACGCTGCGGGGAGTCGAACAGGAGGGCGCGGGGCGCCTCCAGGGGGCGCGAGCGGGGCGCATTCCGGGGCGCGGAGTCACCGCAGGGGCGACACCGGGACGATCCGGGTCAACGTGCGCTCGCATCCCACGCAGAGTACCGGAGCCGGAGGCCGACTCCGGGCCGTGACGGCCCCGCCGCGGGACACGACCCGGTATCGACGTTCCGTCACGCGGTGAGACCGCCGGACCGGCGGACCCGAGAGCGGCGCCTCCCTTATCACCCGGGCCTCCGTCAAGGGCGCACTTGCGGCAAACAGGGGTGCGCCGTCGGCACGGCGCATTACTTTGGAGGGGAACCGGAGGGGTCGGCACGGGCGGAGGGTCGGATGGCGAAGGACACACCACCGCGCTGGGACCGCAGGATGCAGCAGCGGCTGGCGCGCGGGGAGGCCGCCGCCCTCGGCGAGCTGTACGACCGCTTCGCCTCGCTGGTGCACAGCCTCGCGCACCGCGTCCTCGACGACGACGCGGCGGCCGACCAGGTCACCCGCGAGGTCTTCGGCTACATCTGGGAGAACCCCGACGCGTACGACCCCCGGCAGGGGAACATGCGCGCGTGGGTGGCCGGACTCGCCCAGCGGCAGGCCGTGCACCGGCTGCGGATCGCGGAGGCGACGGCGTACGCGGAGACGGGGATCGGCTCCGCCGAGGAGCTGGAGCAGAAGGTGCGCCGGGCCTCGATCGCGGCCCGCGCCGACTACATCGTGACGTCGATGCCCGCGCCGCTGCGGGCCGCGCTCGAACTCGCCCACTTCCAGCGGCGGGACTACCGCCAGACCGCCGCCGACCTCGGGGTCACCGAGGACGAGGCGCGCCGGCGCCTCCGGCTCGGCCTCCAGCTCCTCTCCACGGCGAACACCCGGCCGCTCGAAGGGACCTCCCCGCCCGGCTACGGACGGGCCCTGTGACCGGGGCGGACGACGACGCGGACGGCGTCGCGCGCACTCCCCGGATACCGGGCCCCCGCCGGTCGGCGGACGACCACGCGGACCTGACGGCGAGCCCGGAACCGCAGGAGCCTGAGGAGCCGGAGGAGCCGGAGGGGGAAGGGCCGGTGGAGGAGCCGGAGCGGGAAGGGCTGGAGGGGCTCGTGGAGGAGCCGGAGCCGGACGTGCCCGTCCTCAGCCACGGAGTGCTCAAGTCCCTGCTCGGGGCCTGGGCGCTCTCCGCGTGCTCCGCCGGGGAGACCGCGGCCGTCGAGGCGCACCTCACCGAGTGCGGCCCGTGCGCCGACGAGGCCCTGCGGCTGCGCGACGCCGTCGCCCTGCTCCACCGGGACCGCGACCTGGACCTCGATCCGCTGCTGCGCTCCCGGGTCCTGGAGAACTGTCTGGGCCGCCGCCCCGCCCGCATCCCGGTCCCCGGCTGGGTCACGCCGTACGACGCGGAGACCGCCCGGCTCGACGCGCTGCTGCGGGACATCGGCGACTCCGAGTGGCACGCGCCGGTGCGGCTCAAGTGGTACGAGGAGGACCGGCCGGTCCGCCGCAAGGCGACCGTCGCCGGGGTCATCGGCCACCTCTTCGCCGTGGACGGCCTGGTGGCCGGGGCCCTCGGGCTCGACGACCCGCTGGGCACCGGCACGCCCGAGCTGTCGCCGTCCGAGCGGACCGAGGCGTTCTGGTCGGGCCTGGGACGGCCGCCGGGCCGGGCCCTGCGGGAGCCCTGGCGGGACCAGAGCCACACCCTGATCCGCACGGTCTCCTTCGCCGGGCGCGGGGTGGCCGACCTCACGGTCACCTACAAGGACTTCGCGCTGCCGCTGCGGGACTCGCTCCTGGAGCGGGCCTTCGAGTGCTGGCTGCACGCGGACGACATCGCGAACGCGGTGGCGTACCCGTACGACCCGCCCTGCGGCGCCCATCTGCACGAGATGATCGGCCTGGCGACGCGGCTGCTCCCGGCGGCCCTGGCCGGCCGCCGCCGCACCGGTCTCGCCTCGCCCGCCAAGCGGCTGGTCGCGGCGGGCGCGCCGGGCCGCTCGCTGCACCTGGAGGTCGAGGGCGCGGGCGGCGGCCACTGGTACATCGCCCTGGACTCCCCGGCCGCGATCGGCGACCCGGACCAGGCGGTGGCCCAGGTCGCCATGGAGGGCGTCGAGTTCTGCCAGCTCGTGGCGGGCCGCATCTCCCCGGAGGAAGCGGCGGCGGGCCAGGACGGCGACCGCGAGGCGATCCGCGACGTCCTGGGCGCGGCGGCCTCCCTCAGCCGGCTGTAGGAACCTAGGCGAAGACGACCGTGCGGCTGCCGTTCAGCAGGATGCGGTGCTCCGCGTGCCACTTGACCGCGCGGGCGAGCGCCTGGCACTCCACGTCCCGGCCGATCGCGACGAGCTGGTCCGGGGTCACCTCGTGGCCGACCCGCTCGACCTCCTGCTCGATGATCGGCCCCTCGTCGAGGTCGGCCGTCACGTAGTGCGCGGTCGCGCCGATCAGCTTCACGCCCCGGGTGTGCGCCTGGTGGTACGGCTTGGCGCCCTTGAAGCTCGGCAGGAAGGAGTGGTGGATGTTGATGATCCGGCCGGAGAGCTGCTTGCAGAGGTCGTCGGAGAGGACCTGCATGTAGCGGGCGAGGACGACCAGCTCGACGTCCTCCTCGCGCACGAGGTCGAGCAGCTCGCCCTCCGCCTCCGCCTTGTTGTCCTTGGTGACGGGGATGTGCCGGAACGGCAGCCCGTACGAGCCGACCAGCTCCTCGAAGTCCGTGTGGTTGGAGACCACGGCCACGATCTCCACCGGCAGCGCCCCGATCCGGGAGCGGAACAGCAGGTCGTTCAGGCAGTGCCCGAACTTCGACACCATGAGCACGACCCGCATGCGCTCGTCGGCCCGGTCGATCCGCCACTCCATGCCGAAGGCGTCGCCGACCGCCGCGAAGCTGGCCCGCAGCTTCTCCACGTTCACCGGCGCCTCGGCCGAGAAGTGGACCCGCATGAAGAAGAGCCCGGTGTCCCGGTCCCCGAACTGCTGGCTGTCCTCGATGTTGCACCCCGTGATGAAGAGGTAGCTCGACACGGCGTGCACGATGCCCTGCTTGTCGGGGCACGAGAGGGTGAGGACGTACTGGTCGGTCATCCCGTCAGCCTGCCACACCGGGCCGGGGGCGAGGCGCACCGTCCGTCAGGCGGAACGGTTCAGGACCGCGTCATGATACGGAGCAGGTCGAGGGAGCGCGGGGGCGTGTCGGGGTCCTCGCCGTCGGCGAGCGCGAGGCGCACGTGGGCCTCGCGGGCGGCCCGTACGGCCTCCGGCCAGCCCTGGTGCTCCAGGTAGGCGGAGACGGGCGCGTCGGGTCCGACCTGGTGCAGGATGCGCAGCACCCGCAGGACGGCGACGTCGACGAGGGCGGCCTCGCCGGAGTCCCGGAAGATCGCGCCGACGTACTTCTCGGCGGACCAGCTGTCGAGCCAGGTGTCCTCGACCAGGCGGTAGACGGCGTCGGTGACGTCGCCGTATCCCTCCCGGCCGGCCAGCCAGGTCGTCTCGTGGAACGCGGGGTCGGAGAGCATGTGCAGCGCCGAGCGCACGTTGCTGCGCCAGCGCCACCACGGCATGTCGTTGAGCGGCATGCCGCCCATGGTGGAGGAGCGACGGCCGCGACGGGAAGGGTTCCCCGAACCGGAGACCGGACCGGGGGACGGACCGAGGGGTGGTTCGAGGGGCGGTTCGGAGGTCCGGCCCGCGTGGGGACCGGGGCCGGGACCGGTGGTGGGGTCGATGGCTGGACTGGACACGTTTCGATCGTACGTTCCCCTGCCCGGCGGGCGGACCCGCCCCCGGCCGACCCCCGTAATTCACCCTCCCGTCACCCACCGTCGATCCGCGCTCACTCCCGCGTTACCCCTGGGGAGGAAATGTGCGTGTCCATGACCGGTAGGCGACTGACCCCACTCCTCGCGTACGTCACGGCCACGGCGGCCGGTGCGTCGCTGCTCACCGGATGCGGTGTGATCCCCGGGGCCACGGGGGGCTCCAGGGAGCCCATCACCGTGATGACCTGGGCACCCGACCGCACCAAGGCCACCAACATGCCCGGCATGCCCGCCATGGCGCAGGCCTTCGCCCGCTGGGTCAACTCCCGGGGCGGCATCGACGGGCACGAACTGCGCGTCCTCACCTGCAACGAGCGCAACACCTCCGAGGGGGCCGCCGACTGCGCCGGCCGGGCCATCGACGAGAAGGCGGTCGCCGTCGTCGGCTCGTACAGCCAGCAGGGGCGCGTCTTCATGAACTCCCTCGAAGCGGCCGGCATCCCGTACATCGGCGGCTACGGCGTCACGGACGACGAGTTCACCAGCCCGCTGTCGTACCCCGTCAACGGCGGGCAGGCCTCGCTGGTCGCCGGGCACGGCATGCAGCTCGCCGACGCCTGCGGGAAGGTCGCGCTCGTCCGGCCCGACACCGTCGGCGGGGACAGGCTGCCCGCCCTCCTCGACTCCGGCCTGCGCGGGGCGAAGCACGGCGGGGCCCTCGACATCCCGGCCGCCGAGGACGCCGCCGAGTACACCCGGCCGGCCGGGCGGGCCAGGGCCGGGGCGAAGGGCGCGGGCGGCTGCGTGGCCGCCGTCCTCGGCGAGCGCACCCAGACCTTCTTCGACTCCTTCCGGCGCCTGCCGGAGAAGGAGGGGCGGGGCGGGAGCGGGAAGGACGGGAAGGGCGGCGGCGTCCGCATCTCCTCGGTCCTCGGCAGCGTCGACCAGCCCGTGATCGACCGCACCGGCGGCGCCCACAGCCCCTTCGAGGGCGCGTTCGTCACCGGCTGGTACCCGGAGGCGGGCGACAAGAGCTGGGCGCCGATGCGCAAGGTCGTCCAGGAGCACGCGTTCGTCGACAACCGGGTCGACCCGGCCGACACGGGCGTCCAGACCACCTGGATCGCGTACACGGTCCTCAAGGCGGTCGTGGAGTCCCTGGACCGGGACCGGATCACGGGGACGGAGATCGCCCACGCCCTCGACCGGGGCGAGCGGATCGACACCGGCGGCCTCACCCCGGCCCTGCGCTGGAAGTACACGGACCTGCTCGGCGCCTCCGGCTTCCCCCGGATCGTCAACCACCAGGTGACCTTCCAGGTGGTGCGCCAGGGACGCCTCGTGGCGCAGAAGCCCGGCTTCGTCGACGTCGGCGCGACGCTCCTCGCCGTCCCCTGATCCCCGGTCACCGATCCCCGGTCCCGGTCCCCCGGGGCCGGGGCGGGCGCCTCAGAGCTGGTGGTAGGCGCGCTTCTCCAGCCCGTACGTGTCGGCGGTCGGGTTCCACAGCCCGGCCGCCTTCTTCTTGGCCCTGGTGGCGGTGCCGCTGTCCCTCTCGGCCGCGCCCAAGTGGTTCGTCCTGCCGGCCTTGCCGCCCTTGCAGCCGCCCTTCGCCTTCACCTGGTCGGCCCAGGCGGCGTAGTGGTCGTCGGCGGACGCGGAGGCCTTCCAGGCCTCGACGAGCGCGGCGGTCAGCCCGGCACTGTCCGGGACCTTGTCGACCGACAGCGACTGGAGCTTGGTGATCAGGCCCCGGCGCTGCTCGGCGGCGCCCCGCAGGTCCGCGGCGGCCTTGTCCAGGTTCTTGCACTGGTTGATGGCCGCGACCGAGTTGATCACCGTGTCGCGGCTGTCGCTGCTGGTCGCGAGGAGCTTGCTCAGCTCCTGGGCCTGGCCCTGCGCCGGGTCGGCCGGCTTCTCCGACGCCTGTCCGGCGGCGGGCGCGGAGGAGGGCGCCGCCGCGGTCGCGCCGCTCTTCTCGGGCTTCTTCTCGTCGCCGTCGCCGCTGAGCAGCGCTCCGGCGCCGAGGCCGACGACCGCGCAGCCGACGACGACGGCCGCGATCAGGGCGACCGGCGACTTGCGGCGCGGCGCGGGCTCCTCCTCGTAGTACGCCCCGTCGTAGCCGTACCCCTGCTGCGGGGGCTGCGGCGGCTGCTGGTGCTGCGGGGGCTGCTGGTACGGGGCGGGGGCCGGGGGCGGCGTCCGGTGGCCCTGCGGCTGCTGCGGGGCCCGGGGCGCCTCCGTGCGGAAGAGGCTGTCGAACTCGGCGGGCGGCTGGCGCTCGCCGGACGCGGCCGGGGGCACGGGGTCGATGTACCGGGTCGCGTCGGAGGCCCCGGCCGGGCCGGGCCCGCCCTGGTGCGGCAGCGGGCCCGTGCCCAGGAACTGGGTCGAGGCCCCGCCGTCCTGCTGCGGCGGCACCGGCGCGATGTGCTGCGTGGCCTGCATGTCGGCGGCGGCCGGGTGCGGGTAGCCGTAGCCCGGCTGCGGCGCCTGGGCCTGGGCCGGGTGCGGGTAGCCGTACCCCGGCTGCGGCGACTGGGCCGGCGGCATCGCGCCCGGCACCGGCGCGATGTGCTGGGTCGCCTGCATGTCGGCGGCGGGCCCCGGGCCCGGGTAGCCGTAGCCGGGCTGCGGGGGTATCGGCGGCAGGTACTGCGTGGACTGCATGTCGGCGGCGCCCGGTGCCGCCTCCGGGGGCAGCGGCTGCGCGGGCGGCAGCGGCTGTCCGCCCGGCTGACCGCCGGCGGGGGCCCAGCCGCCGTCCCACGACCGCGCTCCCCCGTGGGCACCGTCGTGCGCGGGGGGCACCGCCGGGTACTGCGGTTCCGGACCCTGTCCGTTCTGCGTCACCGGGACTCCTACTGATGGACCTACGGAATCGTCGGTTCACGCTACCGGGTGGGCCCGGGGGTCCGCACACACGTGTGAGGCCGGTTACAGAACTGGTTCACGCGGCCTTCCCCGGCGCTCTTCCGGCCGGGCTCAGGCCGCGTACAGCTCCATCCGCACCCCGAACTCCCGTACCGCGGGCTCCCCGGAGAACGGCTCCAGGCGGTCCCTCAGGTCCTCCAGGTACTCCATGCCGCGCGACGACCGCAGCGTGCCCAGGAGTTCGAGCGCCCGCGTCCCCGTCCGGCAGGCCTGCTCCACCTCCCGCTGCTGGATCTGCGCCGCCGCGAGCAGGGCGAGGCCGATCGCCCGCCGCCGCGCGCGCGTCTCCGGGTGCCCGGCGACCGACTCCTCCGCCGCCCGCGCCGCCGCCTCCGCGCGGCCCAGGTCCCGGTAGCAGTGGGCCAGTTCGTCCGCCAGGTACGCCCGGTCGAAGTGGGTGATCCACACCGGCTCGTCGCCCGCCTCCGGGTCGGCGAGCTCCAGGGCCCGCACGGCGGCGCCCGCCGCGGCCTCGAAGGCGCGGTCGTCGCCCATCAGGGCGTGCCCGCGCGCCTCCGCCGCGAAGAACATCGCCTCCGCCCGCGGCGGCACCTTCCCGCGCGCGCCCTCCTGCGCCGCCCGCGCCAACTGGGCGATCTCCCGGGGGTTTCCGAGCTGCGCGGCGAGGTGGCTCATCGAGGCGGCGAGCACGTAGCCGCCGTAGCCCCGGTCCCCGGCCGCCTGCGCGAGCCGCAGCGCCTGGATGTAGTACCGCTGGGCGAGGCCCGGTTCGCCGGTGTCCACCGCCATGTACCCGGCGAGCTCGGTCAGCCGGGCGGCCGCCGCGAAGAGCTGTCTGCCCACCGCCTCCCGGTACGAGCCGGACAGCATCCCCGCCACCACGCTGTCCAGGTAGTGCACCACCACCGGGCGCACGTGCCCGCTGCCGAACCGCCGGTCGAGGTCGACGAGCGCGGCCGTCGTCTCCCGGACGGCCGCCACGTCCGCGACCCCGACGCGGGCCCCGGCCGTCCGGGCCACGTGCGCGTCCGGCACCGTGATCAGCCAGTCGCGGCTGGGCTCGACCAGGGCGGAGGCCGCCACCGTGGAGCCGGACAGGAACTCGCGGCGCCCCACGTCGCTGCGCCACAGCTCGCAGACCTGCTCGATCGCCCCGGGGACGGTCGGCGCGAACTGGAGGCCCACCCCGGCGGCGAGGTTCCGGCCGTTGGCCATGCCGACCTCGTCGATGGTGACCGTGCGGCCCAGCTTGCGGCTCAGCGCCTCCGCGATGATCCCGGGCGCCCGGCCGCGCGGCTGCTGCCCGCGCAGCCAGCGCGCCACGGACGTCTTGTCGTACCTCAGGTCGAGGCCGCGCTCCGCGCCGACCGTGTTGACCCTGCGGGCGAGGCCGGCGTTGGAGCAGGCCGCCTCCTGGATGAGCGACTGGAGCCGTTCGTTGACCTGGCGCGGAACGAGTGGCCTGGCTGCCATGAAGTACCCCCTGAGGCCGTGCGGGTGATCACTGGGAAGGGATCACTGCCCGGCGGATATCCGGTCAATGCCGATGTGAACACGCGAAACCGGACACGTCGGCCGCGAGCCCCGCCGGCGCCCCCACCTGTGCGTACCCGCCCCCGCGCCCCGGTCCTCCGCGCGCCCCCGTCCGTGCACCGGTGCGCCCCGCGTGCGGAATCGTTGCGTCACCCCGCTTCCCGTCCCCGCCCGTAACCCCGGGTGGTGCCGGGAGTTGTGCTCACCGTGGAAGAGACCATCGGAGTCACGGAGGCCGCGCGGGTCCCCGAGCAGCGGAGCGAGCCGCTGCTGGACAGCGCCGTGCGGTACGCGGAAGAGCGGCACTGGGACGTGGTTCCAGGGACCTGGCTGGAAGCCGCCGAGGGCCGGGAGCGCTGCTCCTGCGGCGCGGACGACTGCGCGCTGCCGGGCGCCCATCCGTCCCGGCCCGACTGGTCGACCCAGGCCACCGGCAGCGGGGTCGGCGCCCGGCGGATGTGGACGAAGCAGCCGCGGTCCTCGATCCTGCTGCCGACCGGCCGCACCTTCGACGCGATCGAGGTCTCCGAGTCGGCCGGTTTCCTCGCGCTCGCCCGCATGGAGCGGATGGAGCTGACGCTCGGCCCGGTGACCTGCGCCCCGGACCGCCGGATGTACTTCTTCGTCCTGCCGGGCGCCGTCGCGAAGGTCCCGGACCTCGTCCGCAAGCTGGGCTGGATCCCGTCCTCTCTCGACCTCGTCACGCGCGGCGAGGGGTACTACGTGGCGGCCCCGCCGACCCGGGTCGGCGGCCGGGGCGCCGTGCAGTGGGCCCGCCGCCCCACCCCGGCGAACCGCTGGCTGCCCGACGCGGAGGAGCTGATCAGCGCCCTCGCCTACGCGTGCGGCCGCGAGGCGGCGGACGCGAGGACGGCCCGGGCCTCCTGACTCCTGGGCCCCCGCGGGGCCCGCCCGTAGGGTGGGCCCCGTAACGACGGGGACGACCGAGGGGCTGACGGAGCATGCCTGACCAGGCATCAGAGGGAGTGTTCGAGAAGACGGGCACGGCGCCGGGGGACGGTGCCGTGCCCGCCGTGCGGGTCGAGGGGCTGTGGAAGCGCTTCGGGCAGCAGATCGCGGTGCAGGGGGTCGACCTGGTCCTGCCCGCGGGGAAGTTCATCGGGCTCGTGGGGCCCAACGGAGCGGGCAAGACCACCACGCTCTCCATGATCACCGGCCTGCTGCGGCCCGACCAGGGACGGATCCTGGTCGCCGGGGACGACGTGTGGGCCGACCCCGAGTCGGTCGCCCGGGTCAAGGCCCGCATCGGCATCCTGCCGGAGGGCCTGCGGCTCTTCGAGCGCCTCTCGGGCCGTGAACTCCTCGCCTACAGCGGCCGGCTGCGGGGCCTGCCCGGCGCCGAGGTCGACAAGCGCGCCGACCAGCTCCTGGACGTGCTCGGCCTGACCGGCTCGCAGCACAAGCTGGTCGTGGACTACTCGACCGGCATGCGGAAGAAGATCGGCCTGGCGGCGGCCCTCCTGCACAACCCCGAGGTCCTCTTCCTCGACGAGCCCTTCGAGGGCGTCGACCCGGTCTCCGCGCAGACCATCCGGGGCGTCCTGGAGCGGTACACCGCGTCCGGCGCGACCGTCGTCTTCTCCAGCCACGTCATGGAGCTGGTCGAGTCGCTCTGCGACTGGGTCGCCGTCATGGCGGCGGGCCGGATCCGCGCCCAGGGCCCGCTGGCCGAGGTCCGGGGCGACGCGCCCTCGCTCCAGGCGGCCTTCCTGGAACTGGTGGGCGCGAACGAGCGCGCGGCGGCGGGGGATTCGCTGGACTGGCTCGGCGGCGGCAACGGTACGGGCACGGGCTCCGCGAGCGGTGCGGGTGCGGGTACGGGCGTGGCGGGCGGTACGGGTACGGGCGGGGCGCAGTGATGAGCGCCGTCGCCCCCGCGTCCGGCGCGGCCACCGCCGCCGTCCCCTCCCTCACCTCCGTCTTCGTACGGCTCAAGCTGTCGCTGCTGCGCAACGGGCTGCGGCAGTCGGGCGGGCGGACCGCCGCGTACGTCGTCTCCGCCGTCTTCGGCGCCCTCTTCGCGGCCGGGATGGTGCTGTCCTTCGTCCTTCTCCGGGGCAACGGCAACGCCGGCACGGTCGCGGTCCTGCTCACCGGGATGGTCGCGCTCTCGTGGGCGGTGATGCCGCTGTTCATGCCGGGCGGCGACGAGACCCTCGACCCGTCGCGGCTCGTGATGCTGCCGCTGCTCCCCCGTCCGCTGATCCGGGCGCTGCTCGTGGCCTCGCTCGTGGGCATCGGCCCCGTACTGACGCTGTTCCTGGCGTTCGGCGCGGCGCTGTCCGTGGCGCACGGCACCGCCGCGACGCTCGTCGCCGTGCTCGCCGTGCCGCTGGTGACGGTCACGTGCGTGGCGCTCTCGCGGGCCGTGGCCGCCGCCAACATCCGGCTGCTCACCTCCCGCAAGGGCCGGGACCTGGCGCTGCTGAGCGGGCTGGTCATCGCGGTCGGCATCCAGGTCGTGAACTTCGCGGCGCAGCGGCTCAGCGAGCCCGGCGGGCTGAGCGCGATCGAGCCGGCGGCGTCCGTCGTCGGCTGGCTGCCGCCCGCCGCCGCGATCGGCGCGGTGGACGCGGCGAGCGACGGCGACCACGCGGTGGCGGCGGTGCGGCTGCTGCTCACGGCGGCGACGCTCGCCGGGCTCCTGTACTGGTGGGAGCGGAGCCTCGTGCGGCTGATGGTCGAGCCGGACGGCTCCACGATCGGCGCGTCCCCGGACGCGGGCGCCCGGGGGAAGGACGGCGGCACGGGCCTCCTCGGCCGGGTCCTGCCGGGCGGGCGGACGGGCGCGGTCATGGAGCGCAGCCTGCGGTACGTGTGGCGGGACCCGAAGACGAAGGCCGCGTGGGTGACCTCGCTCGCCCTCGGCCTGATCGTGCCGGTGTTCAACGCGCTCCAGGGCGCGGGCTCGATCTACTGGGCGTGCTTCGCCTCCGGCATGCTCGGCATGCTGATGTACAACCAGTTCGGGCAGGACACGTCGGCGTTCTGGATGGTCGCGCAGACCATCTCGACACCGGCCGACGCGTACGCGGAACTCCGGGCGCGGACGCTCGCGCTGCTCGCCGTCACCCTGCCGTTCACGGTGCTCGTGACGGTCCTGACGACCGCCGTCCTGGGCGACTGGGGGCGCCTCGCGGAGGGGCTCGGCCTGGCGTTCGGCCTGCTCGGCGCGATGCTGGCGACGGGCGCGGTGGCCTCGGCCGCCTACCCGTACTCGATCCCGCAGGACAGCGGCTACAAGAACGTGGTGCCGGGGCAGGCGGGCCTGGCCTGGATCTCGATCTTCGGCGGCATGCTGGCGGCGGCGCTGCTGTGCGCCCCGCTGATCGGCGCGGCGGTCTACTTCCACGTCGCCGACCGCCAGTCCCTCCTCTGGACCCTCCTGCCGGCGGGCGCCCTCTACGGCGCGCTCCTCGTGTGGGCGGGCCTCAAGACGGCGGCGCCGCGCACGGCGAACCGGCTGCCGGAGATCCTGGCGGCGGTCAGCAAGGGCTGACGCCCCGACGGCCGTGGGGTCCGGGTGGGCGACCGCGCCCACCCGGACCCGGCGGAGGGGGTTCAGGCCGTGACGGTGCGCGGCTCCGCCTCCGCCACCGCGTCACGCCCGGCCTTTCCGCCCCGGCGGTCGGCGATCAGGAGCAGGACGAGGCCGAGGGCGACCCAGGCGGCGAGGGTCAGGGCCGGGACCGCCGCGCCGGTGCCGTCGAAGAAGGCGAGGGAGCGCAGCAGGCTGCCGGAGGCGCCGGGCGGCAGGACCTGGCCGAGGGTCGACCAGCCGGAGGGGAGCCAGTACGGGCCGCTGCCGAGGCCGGACAGGGGGTTGCCCAGGAGCATCATGACGGCGGCCCCGGCGCCGAGGCCCGCGAAGCCCGTGAGCGCCTCCAGGCCGATGAACGTCATGGACAGGGCGGCCACGCCGAGGCCGAGGCCGAGGGCGGTGAGCCAGTAGTTCCCGGCGAGCGACCCCGTTCCGTACTGGAGGCACCCGGCGACGGCGAGTCCGGCGAGGAGCGAGAAGAGGACGACACCGGCGAAGCGGGTGCGCAGGCCGGAGTGGCCCGGGAAGAGCCGGGTGAGGACGACGGCGGGGAAGATCCCGCCGAAGACCAGCGGCAGTCCGGCGGCGGCGAGTCCGGCGCCGCGCGGGTCGTCCCCGGGGAAGGGCACGAGGTCGTGGACGGTGGCCTTCACCTGCTGCTGCGCCGCCGCCGCGTTGCCGAGGGCGGTCAGGGCGCCGGTGGCCGTCGGGGCTCCGGCGGTGGCCGTGTAGACGTCGAGCCCGCCGGTGCCGAGGGCCAGGCCGCCCACCGCCTCGCGTTCCCGGATCGCGGTGGTGAGGGCGGCGGTGTCCTCGTAGACGGTGACGTCCCACTCGGGTCCGTCGAGCTTCTCCGCGAGCCCCTGGGCGGCGGTCTGGGGGCCGGTCACTCCTATGGGGACCTGGTGGGGGCCGCCGTTGACGCCGGGCAGGGCGAAGGCGCAGAGCATCAGGACGACCACGGCGGTCAGGCCGAGCAGGACGGCCGCCAGTTTGCGGGGCGTGCCCGGGCCCGGGCCGGGGGCGTCGGTCTCCACGGCTTCCACCGGGGGCGTGCGGTGCTGCTCGGGCATGGGGGGCCTCTTTCCGGTCCGTCCGGCGACCGCCCCGCACGGCGGGAGCGGACCGGGCGGTCGACAGGACGGGAGTGAACGGGAGCCGGCGCGGAGGAACACCGCGTCGCGGAGGACGGCCGGAGGGAACATCCGGCATGACACACGATTACAGGGTAGACTTATCCATGTGTCAAACCTCAGTGACCCGTCGCCCCTCGGTGGCCCGCGCCTCCCCGGCGATCCGCCGCCGCACGCCGTCCCCGACGACCTGGTGCGGGCCGCGTTGCGCGTCGCGCGCGCCCGGGACGTCCCCGTCGCCGACGTCCCCCTGATCGCGGTCGCCGAGGAGGCCGGGATCTCCCGGAGCACCCTGATGCGCCGCCTCGGGGGCTCCCGTCGCGCCCTGGACGAGGCGGTGCGCGCCGCCGGAGTGGACCCCGGCGGGCAGCGGCCGGTCCGCGAGCGGGCCGTGGCCGCCGCCGCCGACCTCATCAGCGAGCACGGACTCGTCGCGGCCACCCTGGAGCGGGTGGCCGACGGCGCCGGATGCTCCGTGCACAGCCTGTACGCGGCCTTCGGCGGCCGGGACGGCCTGCTGCACGCCGTGTACGAGCGCCACAGCCCGATCCTGGACGTCGAGGCCGTCCTCGCCGCGCCGCACGAGGACCTCCAGGAGACCGTCCGCACGCTCTACCGCCTGCTGACCGAGGCCTTCGTCCGCGAACCGCGCGTCGTGCCCGCCATGTTCGCCGACGCCCTCGCGCGTCCCGAGGACCCGGCCGTCCAGGCCGTCTTCCGGCACGCCTTCTCCCGCATGGTCGAGGGCGTGGGGACGTGGCTCACCGGCGAGATCGCCGCCGGCCGCATCCGCGACCTCCCTCCGCTGCTCCTCGTGCAGCAGATGCTCGGCCCCCTGGCCTCCCACTTCCTCCTGCGCCAGATGGCCGCCCACCTGCCCGTGACGGACCTGCCCTCGCCGGAGGAGGCCGTCGAGCTCTTCGCCGACAACTTCCTGCGGGCCGTGGGGACTCGGCCCCCGGCCTCCTAGGGCGTGTCCGGCGGATCAGGGTCGGACAGGCCCTAGAGCGCCTTGTACAGGTAGACGTCCTCCGCACCGCCCGGGACCCCCGGCACGCGGCCCTTCTCCACGTAGCCGTGCCGCTCGTAGAAGGCCGGGGCCTGGAAGGTGTACGAGGACACGCAGGCGCGGTCGCAGCCGCGTCGCCGGGCCTCGGCCTCGGCGGCGCGCAGGATCCTGCCGCCCCAGCCGTCACGACGGCTGTCCTCGCGCACCCACAGCATGTCGACGGAGAGCAGCCCGCCCCAGGTCGAGGCCGTGAGCCCGCCGACGAGCACGCCCTCCGCGTCGACGACCTTCACGGACAGCTCGCCCAGGTCGTCGGTGGTGGTGCCGGTCGCTTCGAGGTTGTACGCGTCGAGCCGCTCGCCCAGGTACGTGCCGAGCTCGGCGTCCTCGGCGCCGACGCTCAGGGCCGCTTCGCGGTGGTCTTCCGTCATGCCGCCCGAGTCTGGCACGGCCGCCCGCCGCCCGTGCGGCTCAACGGCTCAACGGCTCAACGGCTCAGGTGATGACCCCACGGGCGACCTTGTCGAAGTGGTCCCGCCAGGCCACCGCCCCGCCGCCCGGCTCCGGCGCCGGTTCCGGCCGCGTACGGGCCCGTTCCAGGCGGCAGGAGCGGCAGTGGGTCTCGTCGCCCACCTGCCGGAACGTGTGCTCCTTGCCCGGCCCCTCGCAGATCACGATCCCGCCCCCGGCCGGGACGGCCGCCGCCGTCTCCGACGGGCGTTCCGGGAGCTTCACCGTCAGCCGGTGCCGGAGGAACCCGACCGCCGACCGCACGCCGTCGACCGGCAGATGGGCCGTCAGGGCGTGCCGCAGCTCCGCGACCGACACCCCGCGCCGCAGCCACTCCGCCGCCGCCTCGGCGAGGCCCCGGGCCTCCCGGACGCCGAGCAGCAGGTCCCGGCTCTGGTGCCGGAGGGAGAGCAGCAGGCGCTCGGCCGTGGCGACTTCGGGCTCGGCCGACGGCTCTTCGACCGGCTGCTCTTCGGTGGGTGGGTGGGAAGAGTTCTTCCCACAGTCTTCGTCTACCGGAGGAAGGCCACCGACCGACCGCGTCTCCGGAGAACCGACCGCCGGATTCGCACCACTCGGCCGGTCGGTTCCGTCCTCCTCCCGCTGCACCGGTGCGGCGTTCCGGATCGCCACCGCCTCTTCCCGCGTGAGGGGGACGTTGGAGAGGAACTGGGAGGTGCTCCAGTGGCCCCGGTGGTCCTGCACCTTCCACTCGTGGAAGTACCCGCCCGCCGTCAGCAGCTTCTTCGCCCGCTGGTACTCCCGGGGCTTCAGCTCCAGTTCGTCCGCGTGCTCCCCGAGCGGCTTGTCGGCCTCGGACTCGGGGAGGCCCTGCACGTAGAGGAGGAGGAGCTTGGCGTCGCTGTTCATACCCCGTTGGCGTACGACTTCGTTCGCGGCCTTGGTGTAGGAACGAACAGGAGCGATAACATGACGAAACATTTCTGGTTATTTCCTTTGGTGGCCAGAAGTGAAGACCCCCGAGGTGTGTTGCAGCACCCTCGGGGGTCGCTCTTTTCACAGAGCGTGATGATGCGCTTACCGTACAGCAGACTTCACGAGCTGATGCAACAACTTCGGCTCCACGAACGGATCTTCGAGCGTCGGACGCGACCTCCAGTCCAGCGGCCACGTCGACCCGTGCAGCGCCGGGATCCCCACGTACGCCTCGCTCCTGCCGTTCCCGCTCAGCGCCCGCACCGGCGCCGGCCACGCGTACGCGGCGGCGGTGCGGGGCGGCAGCAGGAAGTACAGGTTCCGCCCTCCCGTCGCCTCCCGGACGACCGGGCCCGCCTGGAAGTCCGTGAACGCCATCAGGCGGTACGCCACGTCCTCCCCGAGGAACCCGCCGATCCGTACGGCGTCGAAGTGCACGCCCGCGTGACGGAGGGCGTGGCCGGTCGCGGGTACCCAAGTGGGCGCGCTGTCAAGCGTCTTGCGCAGATTCATGCGGCCAGCTTCCCGGGCGTGGTCTCCTGTGACCAGCGACACAGTCCGGTTGTGCAGGACTGTGCACTCGGGAGGTCGGGTGTGAACAACGAGAAGAAGAAGGCTCCGGGAGCCTCGAAGGCCTTCGGCGTACTCCTGCGCTTCCACCGCGAGCGCGCGGGCGTCTCACAGGAGGTGCTGGGCCAGAAGACCGGATATTCCAAGTCCCAAGTGGCAATGATCGAGCGCGGGGAGCGCCGGGCGAAGGGCAACTTCGTCGACATCGCGGACGAGATGACGGGTGCACAAGGTGCACTTCTAGCGGTGGCGGAGGAGGTGACGGCGAGCGGGATCGCGGCGTGGTTCGAGGACTACTTGTGGGAGGAGGCCAAGGCGGCGGGCATCCACTGGTACGAGAACCACCTGATTCCCGGGCTTCTCCAGACGGGCGACTACGCACGGGCCGTCTTCAACTCGGCGGTCCCGCCGCTGGAGGACGAAGAGATAGAGGCGGGCGTCGCCGCGCGGATCAAGCGGCAGGAGCTGTTCTTCCGCAAGCCGCAGCCGCTGGTGACCTTCGTCCTGGAGAAGGCCGCGCTCACCAAGCCGCTCGGCGGGGAGGACGTCCTCCGGAAGAACCTGCTCCACATCCTCGACATGGCCAAGCTGCGCAACGTCGAGATCCAGGTGATGCCGGAGGACCCGAAGACCCACGCCGGGCTGAACGGACCCTTCATCCTCATCGAAACCGAGGAACGCCGAGATCAACTCGTCTATGTCGAAGGGCAGGGCGGAAGGTACTTTCTGAGCGAGCAGCCGGACGTGGGAGACGTCTTCGCCCGCTACAGCACCCTGCGGGCGCAGGCCCACACCCCGGAGGAATCCGCACGAATCATCGAACAGGTGGCACGAGAGCTATGAGCACCGACCTCAACTGGTTCAAGAGCAGCTACAGCGGCGACCAGGGCGGCAACTGCGTCGAGGTCGCCGTCACCTGGGTGAAGTCCTCGTACAGCGGCGACCAAGGCGGCGCCTGCGTCGAGGTCGCCTCCTGCGCGCACGCCGTCCACGTCCGTGACTCCAAGGACACCGGCCTCCCCTCCTTCGAGGTCTCCCCGGCCGCCTGGGCCGCGTTCGTCTCGGGCGTCTGACCGCGCGCGGAGGAGGGGCCCGTCCAGGGCCTACGGGGTGAGGACCCCGTTCAGGAAGGGCTCCACGGCCTCGCGCCACGCGTCCGGGTGCTCGTAGTGGAGGAGGTGGCCGGCGTCCGGGATCTCCGCGTACTCACCGTGCGGGAGGACCCGGACCATCTCCTGGGCCTCGGCGCGGCCCAGTTCGCCGTCCAGGCCCCGGACGACGAGGGTCGGGCAGCGGACCTGGGCGAGCGAGTCCCAGTGGGCGTCGTGGACCCAGGTCTCGCGGGAGGTCAGCATCTGCTCCGGGTCGAAGACCGGGCGCCAGCCGTCGGCGTGCTCGGTCATCACCTCGGCGAAGAAGGCGCCCCGGGCCGGGTTCGGAGTCTCCACCCAGGGGTCCTCGTCGCCGAACCAGCGGTGGACGGCCTCCAGGGACGGGAAGGGCGCCGGCCAGCCCCGGAACCAGTCCTGCCAGGCGCGCTGCGAGGCCGCGCCGAGGGCGGAGGCGCGCATGTCGCAGATGACGAGGGCGCGGACGAGGTCCGGGCGCTCGGCGGCGAGCTGCCAGGCCGTCAGGGCGCCCATGGAGTGGCCGATCAGGGTCACCGGGCCGAGGCCGAGCTGCTCGACGACGGCCGCCGCGTCCGCCACGTACGCCTCGCGCGTGAACGGTCCGGCGGCGGGCTTCTCGCTGTCGCCGTGGCCGCGCTGGTCGAGGGCGACGAGCCGGTGCCCGCCGGTGAGCCGGCTCGCGGCGCGGGCCCAGTGGCCGCCGTGGCCCATCAGCCCGTGGAGGAGTAACACGCCGGGGGCGGGGGCCTGCGGCGCGGAAGGCTTCGGGGCGGGGCGCCCCCGCCCGGGTCGCGGGACGGTGCCGCCGTCCGCGGGCCCGGCCGTGTGGTCCCAGGCCGTCAGCCGGACGCCGTCGGCCCCGGTGACGTCGAGTCGTCGCGCCATGTCTCCGGCACCCCCTCTTTTCCGTCGAACCTCGCCAGAGTATCGAACTCGCATTCGAAAATGCTCTCCTGCCACACAACACCCCTCGTTCGAGTGACAGGCCTCAAGGATTGACGCCCACGACCGAGGGGAGATCTTGAGCGGGAGGCGGACCGCTCGGGGAAAAACGGTCCGAGGGGAACGACCTTGAGAGCTCGGGGCTCCAGGTCGGAACCGGGGAGGACAGGCCCCGGCGCCCAAGGGCGCCGGGGCCCTCTGTCTTCGGCGGCGTCGTTCGCGGCCCTCACGGCCCCACCCCCTCCACGCCCGGCTCGTACCAGCGTGGCACGCCGAAGGGGCGGGCGTGGCCATTCCGACGTAAACCGGGGCGGTGTCTCAGGAGGGCGGCGACCGGTTCCCGGGCGGCCCGCCGCCACCGGGCCCGCACGCGCGCCGGGCGGCCCCGGCCCCCGTACCGCCCCGGCCCCCGTACCGCCCCGCACGCGCAACCGCGTACGCGAACACGCGAAAGGGCCGCCCCGGCCTCTCGGCCCGGGCGGCCCCACCTCGCGCTCCGCCGCTCTCCGGCGGAGCCGCGTCTCAGCGCTTCGCGACGAACACGTGCGCCGCGACCTCCGGGTCCAGCTCGGCGGCCTCGCCGCTGCTGCCCACCAGGACGCCGCCCGCGGACTCCGAGACGGAGACCACGGAGCCGGGCTGCACGCCCGCGCGCCGCAGGGTGTACATCAGCTGGGCGTCCGTCTGGATCGGCTCGCCGATCCGGCGCACGACCACCGTCTTGCCGCCGCTCGCGTCCAGGTCCGCGAGGGAGACCATCGAGTCGTCGAGGAAGGCCTCGGCCTCCGCCTTCTCCCCCAGCTCCTCCAGGCCCGGGATCGGGTTCCCGTACGGCGACTCCGTCGGGTGCCGCAGCAGCTCCAGGACCCGCCGCTCCACGGCCTCGCTCATGACGTGCTCCCAGCGGCACGCCTCGGCGTGGACCTGCTCCCACTCCAGGCCGATCACGTCGACGAGCAGACACTCCGCGAGACGGTGCTTGCGCATCACGCGGGTGGCGAGGCGGCGGCCCTCGTCGGTCAGCTCCAGGTGGCGGTCGCTCGCCACGGCCACCAGGCCGTCGCGCTCCATCCGGGCCACCGTCTGGCTCACCGTGGGGCCGCTCTGGTCGAGCCGCTCGGCGATCCGGGCACGCATGGGGACCACACCTTCCTCCTCAAGCTCGAGGATGGTGCGGAGATACATCTCCGTTGTGTCGATCAGTCCGGACATACGTGCCCCTCGATGAGTCGTGCGCTGGCCCTGCCCCAATTCTGACGCATCGGACGGACAACCGGGCCTCGCCCGCGTGAGGCGTTACCGGAGACGGTATTGACAGAGCAATGGTCCAGACCGCACCGTGATCGGCGACCACGACGAGAAGGAGCCGCCGCGATGG
Organism: Streptomyces sp. NPDC055632; assembly: GCF_053618675.1. Lineage (NCBI taxonomy): Bacteria > Bacillati > Actinomycetota > Actinomycetes > Kitasatosporales > Streptomycetaceae > Streptomyces > Streptomyces sp. NPDC055632. The sequence continues at coordinate 93,471 of NZ_JBSHHY010000013.1, forward strand.
GCGAGAGCAAGCTGGCCGGACAGTTCTTCGACGCCGCGATCGGCCTGCTCCAGGAGGTGCGCGACGGGGACTCCGCCGAGATCGCCGCCGCCGGGGCGGCCATCGCCGAGGCCGTCGCGAACGGCAACCGGCTCTTCGCGTTCGGCGCGGGCCACTCCTCCCTCGCCGCGCAGGACGTCGTCTACCGGGCCGGCGGCCTGGCCCTCATGAACCTGCTCGCCGTCCCCGGCGTCGTCGGCGTCGACGTCATGCCCGCCACCCTCGGCTCCGCCCTGGAGCGGGTCGACGGCCTCGCGGGCGCGGTCCTCGACTCCTCCCCCGTCAAGGCCGGGGACGTCCTGATCATCATCTCCCTCTCCGGACGCAACGCCCTGCCCGTCGAGATGGCCATGAACGCCCGCGCGCTCGGCCTCACCGTCATCGGCGTCACCTCGGTGGCGTACGCGACGGAGACGAAGTCCCGGCACGTCTCGGGCACGTACCTCAAGGACCACTGCGACATCGTCCTCGACTCCCGGATCGCCGTCGGCGACGCGGAGCTGACCCACGAGGGCATCGAGGCCCCCTTCGCGCCCGCGTCCACCGTCGTCACCAGCGCCCTCATGCAGGCCACGCTTGCCGCCGCCGCCGAGGAGCTCGTACGCCGCGGCATCGAGCCGCCGCTGCTGCGCTCGGGGAACGTGGACGGCGGGCACGAGTGGAACGGGCGCGTCATGACGGAGTACGGGGACCGGATCTTCTACCGCCGCTGACGGCGGGCGGACCCGGGCCGGGAGCCCGGCCCCTCCGCGTCCCTCAGCGCAGGTCCAGGAGCTCCGTCACACGGGTGAAGCCGTCCGTGCCGTACCCCCGGTCCACGGCGCGGCGGGTCAGGGCGGCCGTGGCGCGCATGACGCTCGCGTCGATCCCGTGGCCCTCGGCGGCGTGCACGACGTGCTCCATGGTCGACAGGCCCGAGGTGAGCGGGTTCCCCTCGCCCGAGTACGTGCGGTCGTCCACGTCCCCCGCCCACTCCTCGAACAGCGGCGGCAGGATCGCCCCGATCCCCTGCGCGAACGGCGCCAGCTCCCGGGCCGTGATCCCCTCCGCGCGGGCGAGCGCGAGGGCGTGGACGTACCCCGACATCGACGTCCAGAAGATGTCGAGCAGCGCGACGTCGTACGCGGCGGCCCGTCCGATGTCCTCGCCCAGGTGCGTGTGGGAGCCGCTCAGCGCGTCGAGCACCGGCCGGTGTTCGAGATAGAGCGGCTCCGGACCCCCGTACAGGAAAACGCCCTCGGGCGTCCCGATGCTCGGGGTCGGGGTCATGATGGCGCCGTCCAGGTACCCGATGCCGTGCTCCGCGGCCCAGCGGCCGGTGTCGCGCGCCCGGTCCGGGACGTCGGCGCTCAGGTTCGCCACCGTCCGGCCCTTGAGCGCGTCCGTGACGGCCGGCCGGCGCAGCACGGAGTCGGTGGCGTCGTAGTTGACCAGGCAGATCACCGTCAGGGCGCTCGCGGCGACCGCCTCCTCGGCGCTCGCGGCCAGGACCGCGCCCCGTTCGGCCAGGTCGCCCTCCCGGCCCGGGGTCCTGTTCCACACGGTGGTCCGGACCCCGGCGTCCAGGAACGCGCCGGCCAGCGCCCGGCCCATCGGCCCGAGTCCGAGGACGGTGACGGAGTGCTGCTCGGCGTTGGGCCGGAGGGAAGAAGGCATGGCGGTGTTTCCTTTGTCCGTGGTGAAGGGTGTGTCGGAGCGGGCACGTGGGTGACCGAACGAGGAGAGGGGCACGCATGGCGAGCCGCCGGGGCCAGGAAACGAACGTCTGCGGTGTCACGGCCGCGATCTCCGTGATCGACGGCAAGTGGAAGACGTCGCTGCTGTGGCTGCTGGAGTCCGGACCGCAACGGCCCGGCGAACTGCGCCGCGGGCTCCCCGGGATCAGCGAGAAGGTGCTGACCCAGGCGCTGCGGGAGATGACGGAGGACGGCCTCGTCCACCGTGAGGCGCACGACGTCCTGCCGCCGAAGACCGTCTACTCGCTGACGGAGGCCGGACGCGAACTGTCCGGACTGCTCGGCCCCTTGTCGGACTGGGGCCACCGGCGCCTCGACCGGATCGCGGAAGCGCGGGCCGCTTCCTGAGGCCCCGTCGCTCCCCTCTCCGTCCGGGCCCGACACCAGGTTCTCCCGGGGGCCGGGGAGCGACAAGTACCCACAAAAAAGTGGGTGTCGCGGAGCGGGCGGGCCCTGTCGGCGCCCGGACCGGTACGGCGGCCCGGCATGCCGGGCCGGTGGGGCGGGTCAGTACGCCGGGGGCCCGTCCCCGAGCGCCAGGAACGACGCGACCCCCGTCGCCACCGACTCCGCGAAGACCGCGTCCTCGCGCTCGAAGGCCGGGCGGCAGGCGGCCCGCAGGAAGGTGAGGACGCCCAGGGTCCGGGCCCGGGAGCGCAGCACCACGCACAGGGCGTGCGCCGCGTCGCCGGGCCACTGGTGGGCCTCCGCCCACACCTCGGCGGTACGGCCCGCGCTCGCCCGGACCGTGCCCGTCCGGTCCCAGGCCTGGAGCGCCGGGTGCCTCGGCCCGTACCGCAGCGGGATGCCGCCGCCCACGGGCGGGGAGGACGGGCCGGGGGCGGTCGCCGGGACGGCCAGGGCCCGGGTCAGACGGCGGTCGCCCGCCACCCGGTCCACCAGGGCGTGGTCCGCGAACCCGGCGAGCGAGAACTCCAGGAGGACCGCCGCCGCCTCCGCCGGGTCCTCGCACTCGGCCGCCGCCGCGCCCGCCCGGTGGAGCTGGCTCCACCGGAACCGCAGCCGGTCCGCCTCGCGCGCCGCGAGCCGCTCCTCGGTCACGTCCTGGAACAGCCAGGCGACCCCCAGCGGCACCGCCGCCTCCGTCATCGGGGACGCGAGCCGCAGGAAGCCGCTGCGCCAGCAGCGCCGCCGCTCCCCCGAGGGCGTCCGCAGCGTCACCCACACCTCGGCGGGCGCGGGCGGGGTGCCCTCCGCCAGGACGTGCTGGAAGGCGGCCTCCAGCTCCTCGGCCCCGTGCACGACGACGTCGCCGAGCGGGCGCCCGAGCAGGGTCGTGCGCCCGGCCCCGAAGGACCGGGCCGCGTGGGCGTTGACCATGGCGGGGCGCAGGTCGGCGTCGACCAGGACGACGCCCCAGGAGGCGTCGTCGAACAGGGCCTCGCTGAGGGCGACCGAACGCTCCAGGTCGAGCTGGACGTGGACCTCGCTGAACGCGCAGTACACCCCGGCCGGCGCGCCGTCCGCACCCCGCATCCCGGCCGCCTGGCTCCGCACGAGCACCCGCCCGCCGTCCTTGCGGAACAGCGTGAACTCGTGGACCTGCCGTCCGGCCCCCTTCATGGCCCCCATCAGGCGCCCCAGGGTCTCCTCGGCGTCCGCGCTCCGCGCCGCCCACCCCTCGAACCCGCGCCGCCCGACGGCCTCCCCGGCGGACCACCCGAGGATCCGCTCGGCCTCCCGGTTCCAGTGCGTGACCGTCCCGTCGGCGTCGAAGGCGCAGAGCGCCGCGTCCATCCCGTCGAGCAGCGCGGCCAACAGATCGGCCCCCGCCCCGGGAACGGAAGCGGCCTCACTCGTGGACTCCGCGAAAGCACTCACCCGACACCCCCCATGCTGTGAACCATTCAACTGGAACGTGACGCAGAGCACATCACCTTCGTCCACATTGTTTCCTGCCGGAAACGAACGGGAGTGAGCGAACGAGCCCCTCGGACGGCGTTCCGATGGCGCGAACAAATCCCTTGAAGCGTGCCGGGGCGGTGCCTAGGGTGGGGGTACACGCGAAAGGAGGTGATCCGGAAAAATGGTTTCTTTTCGGACTCGTGAGGTGACTGCGGGCTAAGGCCTGCCGTCGCACTCTGTGCACCTCGGCAGGCCAGTCTGCCGAAGACCAACGCAGTCACCCGACCCGTGAGTCGCCGGTCAGTCCGGCCGGCTCCTGTCCGAACCTAGGCGGACGGGACCAAGGCTCACGGGTCGTCTGCGTTTTCGCTCCCGGTCAGGGGGCCAGGCGTTCCACGCGCCAGGTGTCGTCCGGCTCTCGGACGTAGCGCAAGCGGTCGTGGAGGCGGTTCTCGTGGCCCTGCCAGAACTCGACCGCGTCCGGGACGACCCGGACGCCGCCCCAGTGCGGCGGGACCGGGACCCGGGCGTCCTCGGGGTAGCGGGCCGCCAGTTCGTCGTAGCGGGCGAGCAGCTCCTCGCGGGAGGCGATCACCGAGGACTGGGGACTGGCCCAGGCGCCGAGCCGGGAGCCGTGCGGGCGGGTGCGGAAGTACGCCACCGTCTCGTCGCGCCCGACGCGCTCGGCGCGGCCCGTGACGACGACCTGGCGGGCCGCCGGGTGCCAGGGGAAGAGCAGCGAGGCGTACGGGTTGGCCGCCAGCTCCCGGCCCTTGCGGGAGTCGTAGTTGGTGAAGAAGACGAACCCCGCCCCGTCGTAGTGCTTGAGCAGGACCGTCCGGGAGGACGGGCGGCCGTCGGGGGTCGCGGTGGAGACCACCATCGCGTTCGGCTCGTGGATCGCCGGGTCCTCCGCCGCCTCCTTGAACCAGCGGGTGAACTGCGCGACCGGCTCGGGCGCGAGGTCGGCCGGGGAGAGTTCCGTGGTGCGGTACTGCTCGCGCATGTCGGCGGGGTCCGGGACCCCGCCGGCCGCCGGACGGGTCGCCGGGCGGTGCGTGGGATCGTCGCTCGCGGAATCGGTCACGGGGCCATTCTGCGGCAGCGGGCCAGTCTGCCCGGCACCGGAGGGCCCTAATCCTTCCCCGCCGGATCGGCGGAGTGTGCCGGATGTCACGCTTCCCCGCATCATCGGAACCGTACAGACTCTTCGGCTGGATGACTGTTGATTCCCGCCATCGATCAACCCACTTGATCGATCATCGATAGAGGAGCCGCCTGATGTCCGACTTCGTACCCGGGCTTGAGGGAGTCGTCGCGTTCGAGACGGAGATCGCCGAACCCGACAAGGAGGGCGGCGCCCTCCGCTACCGCGGCGTCGACATCGAGGACCTCGTCGGCCACGTCTCGTTCGGCAACGTCTGGGGCCTGCTCGTCGACGGCGCCTTCAACCCCGGCCTGCCCGCCGCCGAGCCGTTCCCGATCCCCGTCCACTCCGGCGACATCCGCGTCGACGTGCAGTCCGCGCTCGCGATGCTCGCGCCCGTCTGGGGCCTCAAACCGCTCCTCGACATCTCGCCCGAGCAGGCCCGCGACGACCTCGCCCGCGCCGCCGTCATGGCCCTCTCGTACGTCGCGCAGTCCGCGCGCGGCCAGGGCCTCCCGATGGTCCCGCAGAGCGAGATCGACAAGGCGCAGTCCATCGTCGAGCGGTTCATGATCCGCTGGCGCGGCGAGCCCGACCCGAAGCACGTCAAGGCCGTCGACGCCTACTGGACCTCCGCCGCCGAGCACGGCATGAACGCCTCCACGTTCACCGCCCGCGTCATCGCCTCCACCGGCGCCGACGTGGCCGCCGCGCTCTCCGGCGCCGTCGGCGCCATGTCCGGCCCGCTGCACGGCGGCGCGCCCTCCCGCGTCCTCGGCATGATCGAGGAGATCGAGCGGACCGGCGACGCCACCGCGTACGTCAAGCAGGCCCTCGACAAGGGCGAGCGGCTCATGGGCTTCGGCCACCGCGTCTACCGCGCCGAGGACCCCCGCGCCCGCGTGCTCCGCCGTACCGCCAAGGAGCTGGCCGCGCCGCGCTTCGAGGTCGCCGAGGCCCTGGAGAAGGCCGCCCTGGAGGAGCTGCACAACCGGCGCCCCGACCGCGTCCTGGCGACCAACGTGGAGTTCTGGGCGGCCATCGTCCTCGACTTCGCCGAGGTCCCGGCGCACATGTTCACCTCGATGTTCTCCTGTGCGCGCACGGCCGGCTGGTCGGCGCACATCCTGGAGCAGAAGCGCACCGGCCGCCTGGTCCGCCCCTCGGCCCGCTACACGGGTCCCGGCCGCCGGGACCCGCGCGACATCGAGGGTTACGCCGACATCGCCGGCTGACCCTCCGGGTGCAGCAGGAGCTCCGCGTGGTGGCGGGCCGCCACCGACGGGTGGGCGCGGAGCTTCCCCTTCAGGGCGTTGCGCCCGTACTCCGCGAACAGCGGGTTCGACGGGTCCGTGGTGATGCCCGGGGCCGTGGAGGCGTGCGGGAAGTCCAGCGGGGCGATCCGGGCGTCGAGCCGCGGGTTGTAGAAGAACGGGACGGAGAACCGTTCCGTCGCACCGGGCGGGGAGACCACCCGGTGGTTGGTGGCGATCAGGTAGCCGTTCGTGGCCACTTCGAGCAGCTCGCCCAGGTTGACGACGAACGCGCCCGGCAGCGGCGGCACGTCGTGGAAGTTCCCGTCCTCCCGCTGCACCTGGAGCCCGCCCACCTGGTCCTGGAGCAGCAGGGTCAGGAAGCCGTAGTCCTTGTGGGCGCCCACGCCCTGCTCGTCGCCCTCGCCGCTGCTGCCCGGGTAGCGCACCAGCTTGAGCTGCGGGTGGGCGTGCGGGCCGAAGATGTCGTCGTAGAAGTCCTCGGGCGCGCCGATCGAGGCGAGCAGCTCGTGCAGCAGGCGCTCGGCGACGCCGCTGAGGCGGTCGATCCAGTGCAGGGCGGCGGTGCGCAGCTCGGGCAGGGCCTCGGGCCACTGGTTGGGGCCTTCGAGCCACCAGTACGGGGCCTCCCAGGGCGCGGGGGCGTGCGCGGGGCGCTCGGCGCCGATGTCCAGCTGGTCGCGCCAGTCCCGGGCGCCCCGGGTCCGCTCGTCGCCGATGCGGGTGTAGCCGCGGAAGTGCGGCGAGTTCACGTTGTCGAGGGCGAGCCGGTCGGCCTCGGGCAGCGCGAAGAAGGCGCGCATGGCGGAGGTGAGGGCCTCGGTCTCGGCCTCGGTCACCCCGTGCCCGACGAGCTGGAAGAAGCCCACGTCGTGGGCGGCCGAGTGGAGCTGGGCGTGGAGCAGCCTCCGGGCCTGCGGGCCGCGGTCGGCGGCGGAGAGGTCCACGATGGGGAGCTGCGAGGAGTACGAGCTGCTGGTCATGAGGTGTCCGCGGGGTCTACGGGTGCCCGGGGCGGCCGCCGGGGGTGGGGCGGGTGCCGCGGGTGCCGGTCTGCTGGGGCTCGGTGACGGACCCGGAGGGGTGGGTGGAGTGGTACCCCGGAAGGTCTGGGAGGCCGCGAGGGCCGGGGCCGGGGGTCCTGGGCGGAGGGCCCGGACCGGGGCGGCCGTGGAGGTCAGACGGAGCGTCGACAGCTCATGCTCGTGACGCGGACGAAGTCCACGTGGCGACGGCGTACGAGCGGAGGCATGCGAACAGAATACTGCGAGGGCCCCAGGAGGGATGTGGCGCGGGTCACGTATCGGGACGCTCTTCCTGATCCGGGCGCTCCTCCCGGTCGGGGCGCTCCTCACGGCCCGGGCGCTCCTCCCGGCCCGGACGCTCTTCCCGGCCCGGGCGCTCCTCCCGGCCCGGGCGCTCCTCCCGGTCGGGGCCGTACCGCTACGCCAGCGCCTCGTTCACCAGCCGTGCCCACTGGGTGACCACCCGTTCGCGGCGGGCGCGGTCGTCGGTGAGGAGGGTCGCGAGGCCGAGGCCGCGGGCCATGTCCAGGAGTCCCTGGACGGTCTCGCGGACGCCGGGGCGGGTCTCGTCGGCGCCGAGGACCTCGACGGCGATGCGGTGGGACTCGCGGCCGACGCGGGCCTCCAGCTCGGTGACGCGGGCGCGGAGCTGCTCCTCGCCGGTGGCGGCGACCCAGAGGTGGAGGGCGGCCCGGAAGAGGGGGCCGGTGTAGAGGTCCACGAGGGCGGCGACGGCCGCCGCGCGGTCGTCGGAGGGCAGTGCCCGCAGCGCCTGGGAGCGCTCCTCGGCGACGTACTCGACGGCGGCCGTGAAGAGGTCCTCGCGGGTGGGGAAGTGGTGCTGGGCGGCGCCCCGGGAGACGCCGGCCCGTTCCGCCACCACGGAGACCGTCGAGCCCGCCCAGCCGTGCTCGGCCAGACAGGACACGGCGGCCTCCAGGAGCCGCTGCCGGGTGGCGCGGCTCCTGTCCTGCTTGGGTGCGGTCACAGCCGCCATGCGGGGTCCCGTCGTTCGAGGAAGGCCGTCATCCCTTCGCGCGCCTCGGCGGAGGCGAAGAGCGTGGCCGACCTCTGCACCAGGTCCTCCGCGTCGCTCTCGAAGGTCTCCAGGACTTTAGCGGTGACCAGCCGTTTCGACTCCCGCAGGCCCTGCGGGGAGGCCGCGCGCAGGGCGTCGAGGATGCCGTCGAGGGCGTCGTCGCCCGCCGTCACCAGGCCCATGGCGACGGCCTCCGGCACGCCGAACCGCTCGCCCGTCAGGTAGTAGCGGGCCGCCGCGCGCGGTTCCAGCCGGGGCAGGAGGGTCAGGGAGATGACGGCGGGCGCGACCCCGATCCGCACCTCCGTGAGGGCGAAGTCCGCCCCCTCCCCCGCCACCACCACGTCGCACGCGCCGAGCAGGCCGAGGCCGCCCGCGCGCGCGTGGCCGGTGACCCGGCCGACGACGGGCTTCGGCAGCTCGACGATCCGCCGGAGCAGGGCCACGAAGTCGTACGGGCTCGGGGGCGCCTTCAGGTCGGCGCCCGCGCTGAAGGTGGCGCCGGCGTGGTCGAGGACCACGGCCCGTACGCCCGGGTCCTTGCCGCACGCGGCGAGCGCGTCGGCGAGTTCGCCGACGAGGGCGGCGGAGAGGGCGTTGCGGGTGGCGGGCGAGTTCAGCGTGAGGGTGGTGACGCCCCGTTCCTCGGACGTGGTGACGAGTGTGGTCATGCGCGTTCCCTCAGTTCCCTTCGGAGGATCTTCCCGGACGCGGCCCGGGGGACGGTGTCGACGAACTCCACGTCGCGGACCTTCTTGTACGGGGAGACGCGCGCGGCGACGTGCGCGACGACCTCCTCGGCGGTGAGGCCGGGCGCGGAGGGCTGGCGGACGACGAAGGCCTTGGGCACCTCGGTGCCCTCGGCGTCGGTGACGCCGATGACGGCGGCGTCGGCGATGCCCTCGTGGGTGAGGAGCAGCGCCTCCAGTTCGGCGGGGGCGACCTGGAAGCCCTTGTACTTGATGAGTTCCTTGACGCGGTCGACGACGAAGAGCCAGCCGTCGTCGTCGACGCGTCCGACGTCCCCGGTGTGGACCCAGCCGTCGGCGTCGATCATGGCGGCGGTGGCGTCGGGGCGGCCCAGGTAGCCCTTCATGACCTGGGGTCCGCGGATGGCGATCTCGCCCTCCTCGCCGGGCGCGGCGTCCTTCGCGGGGTCGTCGAGGGAGAGGATCCGCATCTCGGTGGAGGGCAGGAGCCTGCCGACGGTGCCGGGCGGGGGCGTCTCGGCGTCGAGCGGGACGACGTGGGTGCCCGGGGACAGCTCGGTCATGCCGTACGCCTGCCGGACCGGCGGGAGTCCGAGCCGCTTGGAGCAGGCCTCGGCGAGGGCGGCGTCGAGCGGGGCGGCGGCGCTGACGATGTACTCCAGGGAGGACAGGTCGTAGTCGGCGACGGCCGGGTGCTTGGCGAGGGCGAGGACGATCGGCGGGGCGACGTACAGGCCGTTGATGCGGTGTTCCTGGATGGCGCGCAGGAAGGTGTCGAGCTCGAAGCGGGGCTGGACGACGACGGTGGCGCCCTGGCGGAGGGGCGCGTTCATGAGGGCGGTGAGCCCGTAGATGTGGAAGAAGGGCAGGACGGCGAGGATCCGGTCGCCCGGTCCCATCGGGATGAACGGTTCCAGCTGGGCGAGGTTGGTGGCGATCGAGGTGTGCGTCAGCATCACACCCTTGGGTACCCCGGTCGTGCCGGACGAATACGGGAGGGCGGCGACGTCCTCGTCGGGGTCGACCTCGATGTCGGGGACGGGTCCGGTGGAGGCGAGGAAGGCCTGGAGGGAGCGGACCGCCTCGCCCTCCGGGGGCTGGTCGCAGAGGAATATCTCCTCGATCCCGCCCGCGAGTTCGGCCGCCGCGCGGGCGGCGGGGAGCAGGGGCGAGACGGTGACGATCCAGCGGGCGGAGGAGTCGCGGAGCTGCTTGGCGAACTCGGCGGGGGTGGCGAGCGGGTGGACGGTGGTGACGGACGCGCCGGCGCGGGTGGCCGCGTAGAAGGCGACGGGGAAGAGCACGGTGTTGGGGCTGTGCAGGGCGAGCACGTCGCCCTTGCGGACGCCGGCCTCGGCGAGCCCGGCGGCGACGAGCCGGTGGAAGGCGTCGACCTGGGCGTACGTGAGGGTGAGCGCGCCCTCCGCGCCGGAGCCGTCGACGAGGGCCGGGGCGTCCCCGTACCCGGCGGCGCGGCCGAGGACCGCGTCGTGGATGGGGAGCGAGACGGTCCGGACGTCCTCGTACGCGCTGTGGAACACCATGTGTGACCCCCTGGAGAGGTGGAAGGTGAGCGACAGGATCGCGGGTGGGGCGGCGACTTGGGGAGACCTTGTCAGTACCCCGTAGAACAATCAAGCACGCATGCATGATTTCGGGGCGGTCTTCCGTGCCCGGGCATACGGGGCAGCCGGTACGGCCCCGAACCGAAGCGCGGGGCCGTACCGGAACCGGCCCCTACCGCCCCGCAGGGGCAGCGCGGAAGACTTGCGTGCGCCCGTCCCGTACCGCGCCGACCAGCGCACCGAGGGCGCCGGCAGGGGCGGGGCCGTCGGCCTGGCGGTGCACTGCGCGAAGGACGCGCCGGGGGACGTGTCCGTCGCCCGGGGAACGGCGTTCGCTGCGCACCTGCGGCGCGACGGCCTCCACGACGCCCTGGTGGAGCCGGGCGGGCACACGTTCGAACTTCCGCCCCCACCAAGGTCAACAGCCGGTTAGCCTGCCCACATGGTCTTCAAACGTCTTCTCGGCATGGGCGGCATACCGCTCGAAATCGACACCCTCGTCCAGACCGAGCCCGCGCTGCCCGGCGGCATCCTGAGCGGAGAAGTCGTGCTGCGCGCCCCCGACCGGCGCATCGAGGTGAAGTCGATCTATCTGCGGCTCGTCACCGACGCGCCGGTGGCCCACAAGGGCGACGGCGACGGCGACAGCGGTGACACCTTCGACTACCCGAGCGTGAGCGGCTACTTCACCCTGGAGAAGGGCGAGGAGAAGCGTCTCCGCATCCGCCACCGGCTCAAGTGGGAGACCCCGCTGAGCGAGGTGAAGGGACAGAAGCTCGGGGTCCACCTCGGCCTGCACACCGAGGTCGAGGCCGAGGGCGTCAAGGCCCAGACGGACGACGACCTCGTGCACATCACCGCACTGCCGCTCCACGAGGCCGTCCTCGACGCCTTCGCCGCCGAGGGGTACGCCCTGCGGACCTCGCGCGTCCACAGCGGGAACATCCCCCGCACCGAGTACCACGTCTACCGGACGCAGGGGTTCCTGCTCGTCGACGAACAGGGCTCCGGGCAGGACCGCCCCGAGGAGCTGGAACTGCACTTCCACACCAACGCGGTCGGCTGCGAGATCTTCCTCCGCAAGGCCCGGATCGGCGAGCGCTACTGGAAGCGGAAGCCGCCGGCGCGCCGCTACGTCGCCGCCCATCACGAGGTCGGCCGGGTGGACTTCGGCGAGGCCGTCCGCCGCTGGATCGGCGAGGTCGACCTCCTGGGCGACAGCCACCCCGCCGACGACGACGAGGACTGACCGTTCCCGTTCCCGCGGGCCGTGACGGCAGGACCACCCCGGCCCGCGGGAGCCCTCACCCGCCTCAGTACGACTTCGGCAGCCCCAGCGTCTGGTGGGACACGTAGTTGAGGATCATCTCGCGGCTGACCGGGGCGATCCGGGCCACCCGGGCCGCCGTGATCAGGCGCGCGAGGCCGAACTCCTTGGTGAGGCCGTTGCCGCCGAGGGTGTGGACGGCCTGGTCGACGGCCTTCACGCAGGCCTCGGCGGCGGCGTACTTGGCCATGTTCGCGGCCTCGCCCGCGCCGAAGTCGTCGCCCGCGTCGTAGAGCTGCGCCGCCTTCGCCATCATCAGGCGGGCCAGCTCCAGCTCGATGTGCGCCTGGGCCAGGGGGTGGGCGACGGCCTGGTGGGCGCCGATCGGGGCCTTCCAGACCTGGCGCTCCTTCGCGTACTTCACGGCCTGCGCGAGCGCGTACCGGCCCATGCCGATCGCGAACGCGGCCGTCATGATCCGCTCCGGGTTGAGCCCCGCGAAGAGCTGGAGGAGGCCCGCGTCCTCGTCGCCCACGAGCGCGTCCTCCGGCAGGCGCACGTCGTCCAGGGTCAGCTCGAACTGCTTCTCGTCCGCGTCGAGTTCCATCTCGATGTGACGGCGCCCGAAGCCGGGGGCGTCGCGCGGCACGATGAAGAGACAGGGCTTGAGCTTCCCCGTGCGCGCGTCCGACGTGCGGCCCACGATCAGGGTCGCGTCCGCGATGTCCACGCCCGAGACGAAGACCTTCCGGCCGTTGAGGACCCAGCCCTCCTCCGTGCGGGTCGCCGTGGTCGTGATGCGGTGCGAGTTCGACCCGGCGTCGGGCTCGGTGATGCCGAACGCCATCGTCTTCGTGCCGTCCGCGAGCCCCGGCAGCCAGGCCCGCTTCTGCTCCTCCGTGCCGAAGCGGGAGATGACCGTGCCGCAGATCGCGGGCGACACCACCATCATCAGGAGCGGCGCGCCGGCCGCGCCCGCCTCCTCCAGGACGATCGACAGCTCGGCCATGCCGCCGCCCCCGCCGCCGTGCTCCTCGGGCAGGTTCACGCCCAGGTAGCCGAGCTTCCCGGCCTCGGCCCACAGCCCGGCCCGGTCGAAGCCGGGGCCGTGGCGGTGGCCGAGCGCGGAGACGGCGGCGCGGAGCGCGGTGAGCTCTTCGGTCTCGATCATGGTGCTCATGCGGACGGGTCCTCCTGTGCATCGGTCGGTACGGATGCCTGTGCGTGTACGACGGCGAGCAGGGCGCCGACCTCGACCTGGCGGCCGGGGGCGGCGTGGAGCGCGGTGAGCGTGCCGGAGGCGGGAGCGGTGACGCGGTGCTCCATCTTCATGGCCTCCAGCCAGAGGAGCGGCTGCCCGGCGGTGACCGGGTCGCCGACGGCGAGGCCGTCCGCGACGCGGACGACGGTGCCGGGCATGGGGGCGAGCAGGGAGCCGGGCGCGGTCTGCTCGCGGGGGTCGGTGAAGCGGGGGCGGGCGGCGAGGCGGTGCGGGCCCGCGTGGACCGTTCCGTCCTCGTAGGCCGTCACGTCGAAGTGGCGTACGACTCCGGCCGTTTCGAGGCTCACCCGGTCCGGGGCCGCCGCCACGACCCGTACCCCTTCCGGCGCCGTGACCTCGTAACCGCCGTCCCGCGTCGGCCGGTAGCGGACCTCGTGGTCCCCGCCCGTCACCTCGTCCGTCCCCCCGCCCGTACCCCCGTGCTCCCCGTACGTCCGCGTCTCGTCCTGCGAGCGGAGGTTCCGCCAGCCGCCGCCGAAGCGGCCCCGGCGGGCGGACGCGGCGGCGAGGGCGGCGGCGACGGCCGCGAGCTCCCCGCCCCCGGGGGCGGTGGTGAGGGCGGGCAGGTTGCGGTCGTAGAAGCCGGTGTCGAGGCGGTCCGCCGTCGCGTACTCCGGGTGGCGGAGGGAGGCGACGAGCAGGTCCCGGTTGGTGACCGGGCCGTGGATCCGGGCCCGCTCCAGGGTGCGGGCGAGCTTGCGGACGGCCTCGGCGCGGGTGGCGGCGTGGACGGTGACCTTGGCGATCATCGGGTCGTAGTGGACGCCGATCGCGTCCCCCGAGGCGTAGCCGGTGTCGAGCCGGACCCCCTCCGGTACGTCGAAGAGGCGCAGGGCGCCCGTCTGCGGGGCCCAGCCCCGGGCCGGGTCCTCCGCGTAGAGCCGGGCCTCGATCGCGTGGCCGCGCGGGGCCGGGGTCTCCGGCGGCAGCTTCCCGCCCTCGGCGACGGAGAGCTGGAGGGCGACGAGGTCGACCCCGTACACCTCCTCCGTGACGGGGTGCTCGACCTGGAGGCGGGTGTTCATCTCCAGGAAGTGCGCCCGGCCGTCCGCGACGAGGAACTCGACCGTGCCCGCGCCGACGTAACCGACGGCCTTGGCGGCGCGGACGGCCGTGTCCAGGAGGGAGGCCTCCAGGGCGGCGGGCAGGCCGGGCGCAGGGGCCTCCTCGATCACCTTCTGGTGGCGGCGCTGGAGGGAGCAGTCGCGGGTGCCGAGCGCCCAGACCGTGCCGTGCGCGTCGCAGAGGAGCTGCACCTCGACGTGGCGCCCGTCCTCCACGTACGGCTCGACGAAGACCTCGCCGTCCCCGAAGGCGCTCGCCGCCTCCGCCGACGCCGACTCCAACTCTCCTGCCAGGTCTGCCAGTTCGCGCACGATCCGCATGCCCCGGCCGCCGCCGCCCGCCGCCGCCTTCACCAGGACGGGCAGGTCGGACTCCGTGACCCGGGCCGGATCCAGGGGCTCGATGCCGAGGAGTTCCTTGGCGCGGGTCTTCGAGGCCATGGCCTCGATCGCGGCCGGGGGCGGGCCGATCCAGACGAGCCCGGCGTCGATGACCGCACGGGCGAAGCCGGCGTTCTCGGAGAGGAAGCCGTAGCCGGGGTGGACGGCGTCCGCGCCCGCCGCGAGGGCCGCCTTCACGATCAGGTCGCCGCGCAGGTACGTCTCCGAGGGCGCGGCCCCCGGCAGCCGTACCGCCGCGTCGGCCTCCCTGACGTGCAGGGCGTCGGCGTCCGCGTCCGAGTACACGGCGACGGTGGAGATGCCCAGCTCACGGCAGGTGCGGAAGACGCGGCAGGCGATCTCGCCCCGGTTCGCGACCAACAGCCTGGAGATCATGACTCGCCTCACATTCGGAAGACGCCGAAGCCGCCGCGCGCGCCCTCGACCGGTGCCGTGTGGATCGCGGAGAGGCACAGCCCGAGGACCGTGCGGGTGTCGCGGGGGTCGACGACCCCGTCGTCGTAGAGCCGTCCGGAGAGGAACATCGGCAGCGACTCGGACTCGATCTGCGCCTCGACGAGCGCCCGCAGTCCGGCGTCGGCCTCGTCGTCGTACGGCTGCCCCTTCGCGGCGGCGGAGGCCCGCGCCACGATCGACAGGACGCCCGCGAGCTGCTGCGGGCCCATGACGGCGGACTTGGCGCTGGGCCAGGCGAAGAGGAAGCGGGGGTCGTAGGCCCGGCCGCACATGCCGTAGTGCCCGGCGCCGTAGCTCGCGCCCATGAGGACGGACAGGTGCGGGACCTTGGAGTTCGAGACGGCGTTGATCATCATCGCGCCGTGCTTGATGATGCCGCCCTGCTCGTACTCCTTGCCGACCATGTAGCCGGTGGTGTTGTGCAGGAAGACCAGCGGAACGTCCCGCTGGTTGGCGAGCTGGATGAACTGGGCCGCCTTCTGCGACTCGGGCCCGAAGAGGACGCCCTGCGCGTTGGCGAGGATGCCGACCGGGTAGCCGTGCAGGGACGCCCAGCCGGTGACCAGGCTCGGCCCGTACAGCGGCTTGAACTCGTCGAAGTCCGAGCCGTCGACGATCCGGGCGATCACCTCGCGCGGGTCGAACGGGGTCTTGAGGTCGCCGGGGACGATCCCGAGGAGTTCTTCCCCGTCGTACTTGGGCGGCTCGACGAAGGCCGGGTCCGGATCCGGGTGCGCCTTGCGGTGGTTGAGGCGGGCGACGATCCGGCGGGCCTGGCGGAGCGCGTCGGCCTCGTCCACGGCGTAGTGGTCGGCGAGGCCGGAGGTCCGGGCGTGCATCTCGGCGCCGCCGAGGGACTCGTCGTCGCTCTCCTCGCCCGTCGCCATCTTCACCAGGGGCGGTCCGCCGAGGAAGACCTTCGACCGCTCCTTGATCATGACGGCGTGGTCGGACATGCCGGGGACGTACGCGCCGCCGGCCGTCGAGTTGCCGAAGACGACCGCGATCGTGGGGATCCCGGCGGCGGAGAGCCGGGTGAGGTCGCGGAAGAGCGCCCCGCCCGGGATGAAGATCTCCTTCTGGGAGGGCAGGTCGGCGCCGCCGGACTCGACGAGGGAGACGACGGGGAGGCGGTTGGCGTACGCGATCTCGTTGGCGCGCAGGGCCTTCTTCAGGGTCCACGGGTTGGAGGCGCCGCCGCGCACGGTCGGGTCGTTGGCGGTGATCAGGCACTCGACGCCCTCGATCACCCCGATCCCGGTGATCAGGGAGGCCCCTACGGTGTAGTCGCTGCCCCAGGCGGCGAGCGGCGACAGCTCCAGGAAGGGGCTGTCGGGGTCGATCAGCAGCTCGATCCGCTCGCGGGCGAGCATCTTGCCGCGCTTCCGGTGCCGGGCCGTGTACTTCTCGCCGCCGCCCGCGAGGGCCTTGGCGTGCTCGGCGTCGAGGGCGGCGAGCTTGTCGAGCATGGCGGCGCGGGCGTCGGCGTAGTCGGGTCCGCCGGTGTCGAGGGCGGAGGCGAGGACGGTCACGGGGATTCCTCTCGGGGGACGTGACGAGGTACGGGGCGGGCGAAGGTCACAGCAGCCCTTCCGGTACGTCGATCTCGCGCGAGCGCAGCCACTCGCCGAGGGCCTTGGCCTGGGGGTCGAAGCGGGCCTGGGAGGCGACGCCCTCGCCGAGGATCCCGGCGACGGTGAAGTTGAGGGCCCGCAGGTTCGGCAGGACGTGCCGGACGACGGGCAGGTCCGCCGTCTCGGGCAGCAGCGCGCGGAACCGTTCGACGGTGAGGGCGTGGACGAGCCAGCGCCACTCCTCCTCCGTGCGCACCCACACGCCCACGTTGGCGTCGCCGCCCTTGTCGCCGCTGCGGGCCCCGGCGATCCGGCCGAGGGGAACGCGGCGGACGGGCCCGTCGGCCGGCGGCGGCTCCGGAAGCTCCGGCTCGGGTACGGGTTCCAGGGCGCGGGTCCGTACCGGTACGGGAATCCCCTGACGGGTCCCGTCGGGGAGCACCGCCGTGTGCGGGACCTCGGCGGCGTCCACGTACACGGTCTCGAAGACCCCGTAGGGGGAACCCTTGCCCGGCGGGGCGGTGACGTGGAAGCCGGGGTAGCTGGCGAGGGCCAGTTCGATGGCGGCCCCCGTCAGGGTGCGGCCGACGGCGTCGGGGCCGGGGTCGCGGACGACGAGCCGCAGCAGGGCGCTCGCGGTCTCCTCGGTGGCGGCGTCGGGCCGGTCGGTGCGGGCCAGCTCCCAGCGCACCTCGGCGGGGCGGGACGCGCCCCGGGCGAAGGCGTCCTCGATCTGGTCCCGCACGAGCGCGGCCTTGGCCTCGACGTCGAGGCCGGTGAGGACGAAGACGACCTCGTTGCGGAAGCCGCCGAGGCGGCTGAGCCCGGCCTTGAGGGTGGGCGGCGGGGCCTCGCCCCGGACGCCCTCGATCCGGACCCGGTCGGGGGCCTCCCGCGTGAGCCGTACGGTGTCGAGCCGCGCGGTCACGTCGGGCCCGGCGTACCGGGCGCCCGCCGTCTCGTAGAGGAGCTGGGCCGTGACCGTGCCGACGTCGACGAGGCCGCCGGTGCCGGGGTGCTTGGTGACGACGCAGGAGCCGTCGTCGTGCAGTTCGGCGACGGGGAAGCCGGGGCGGCGCAGGAGGGCGGGGTCGTGGTCGTGGAAGAAGGCGTAGTTGCCGCCGGTGGCCTGGGTGCCGCACTCCAGGACGTGCCCGGCGACGACCGCGCCCGCGAGCCGGTCGTACTCCTCCGGGCCCCAGCCGAAGTGCCACTGCGCGGGCCCGGTGACGAGGGCGGCGTCGGTGACGCGGCCGGTGACGACGACGTCGGCGCCCGCGGCGAGGCAGGCGGCGATGCCGGCGCCGCCGAGGTAGGCGTTGGCGGCGAGGGCGCCGTCCCGGGCGGGCAGCCGGTCGCCCTCGACGTGCGCGACCCGTACGGGCAGGCCGAGCTTGTCGGCGAGGGCGCGCAGGGCGTCGGCGAGTCCGGCGGGGTTGAGGCCGCCGGCGTTGGTGACGATCCGGGTCCCGCGCTCGTGGGCGAGGCCGAGGCCCTCCTCCATCTGGCGCAGGAAGGTCTTCGCGTACCCGGCGGCCGGGTCCTTGAGCTGGTCGCGGCCGAGGATGAGCATGGTCAGCTCGGCGAGGTAGTCGCCGGTGAGGACGTGCAGCTCACCGCCGGGGCCGCCGCCGGTGAGCATCTCGCGGACGGCGTCGAAGCGGTCGCCGTAGAAGCCGGAGGCGTTGCCGATGCGGAGGACCACTAGCCCTCCCCGGGCGCGGTGCGGGCCGGGCGCCCCGCTCCCGCGGGTCCGGCGAATGCCTGGGCGATGGTCAGCCAGTGCGCGGCGTCGAGGCCGTGGGCGACGAGGGCTGTGTCGTCCCGGTGGGCGCGCTGGGTGACGAGGAGGCAGAAGTCGAGGGCGGGCCCGGTGACCTTCTGGGCGGCGCCCTCGGGCCCGTACGCCCACAACTCCCCTCCGGGCGATACGAGTTCCACGCGGAAGGGTTCGGCGGGGGGCTGCTCGCCCCGGACGAAGTAGGCGTAGTCGCGGGCGCGGTGGCCGATCCAGGCGACGTGCCGGAGGCGGGCGGTCGGGGCGCGGACGACCCCGAGGGCGTCGGCGACGTCCTGGCCGTGCGCCCAGGTCTCCATCAGCCGGGCGGTGGCCAGGGCCGAGGCGCTCATCGGCGGCCCGTACCAGGGGAAGCGGGTGCCGGGCGGGGCGGTGCGCAGGGCCTCCTGGAGCCGCGCGCGGTCGGCGCGCCAGCGGGCGAGCAGTTCGGCGGGCGGCAGCGCCGCCCCCTCCTCGGCGCCCTCGTCGACGAAGCGGTCGGGGGCGACGAGGGCCTTCTCCGTCTCGGCGGCGAAGGCCTCGGCGTCGGTGGCGGCGAGGAGGGCGGCCCGGTCGGTCCAGGCGAGGTGGGCGATCTGATGGGCGATCGTCCAGCCGGGGGCGGGGGTCGGAGCCTCCCACTGCTCCTTGCTCAACTCACCGACGAGACGGTCGAGTTCTTCGCTCTCGTCGCGCAGGTCGTCGAGGAGGACGACGGGGTCGGACACGGTGCGCTCCCCTCGGGGACGGGCGGTCCCGGTCACGGGCCTTCGCGGAGGAGCATGGCAGCGGGGAAAGAAACAAGCAAGCGTGCTTGCTTTAGTTTTGGAAAGAGCTTGGGGAAGAGGGAGGGCTCGGGGAAGAGGCGGGGCTGGGGGGGAGAGGGAGAGCTCGGGGAAGAGGTGGGGCTCGGGGAAGAGGCGGGGCTCGGGGAAGAGGCGGGGCTCGGGGAAGAGGCGGAGGCGCGGCTACACCCGGTGCCGCCGTATCAGCGAGGCGAACGCGGTGACGCCGACGACGAGGAGGAGGGAGTCCAGGGGGAGGATCGCGCCGGGCCGGTCGTCGATCGAGCCGATGCCGTTCCCGACGGCGACGACCCACCCGACGGTCCCCACCAGCACCATCGGGCCGACCTTCCGCTCCCCGGTGATCCGCATGCCGAGCCAGAGGACCAGCGGCATGAGCAGGAACGTGTTGATGAGGGCCGAGGTGAACGCCTGGTCGGAGGAGTACCCGGGCCCGGCCCCGAGCGTGGCGGAGGCCTGGGCGGCGAGCGACAGATAGAGCGTGTCGGACAGGACCAGATGGGACGCCGCGACGCCGATCGACGAGACGATCAGCGCTTTGAGCAGGCGGGGGGCGGCGGGGGTGGGTGCGGGTGATGCCATGCCGCCTGACTATACGCACTGTGTATACACAGGGTGCATAGACCCCTGGACGCAGGCCACGGCCCACCCGAGTGGAGAGTCCGGTTCAGCCAGTCCTGCGGTGCACGTGCCAGGTGGTGGCGGCAGTCGCGAGGCGCAGGGTCCACGGGTCGGGATCGGCGTTGCCGATCTCGGACCAGACGTTGGCGTTGGCGGCGGCGAAGGCGGTGACGCCCTCGGTCGGGGCGGTGTGCCAGGAGGGGATTTCGGCGGCCCAGTGCTCGGCGGAAGCGGGGGCGTGACCGGCGGCGATGAGCCAGATGACCCAGTAGCCGGCGTCGAGCCAGGCCGCTCCACGGGTCGCCCAGGCCCAGTCGACCAGGCGGGCCCGATCGCCCTGGAGAGCGTGATCGTCGACGAGGACGTTGGCGTTGTTCAGGTCGGTGTGGAGCAGGTGGGTCCCGGCGAAGAAGCGGAGGTCGTCGCGGTGGGCGGCGTAGTGCTCCAAACGCTGCTCGGCGTGACGCAGTTCGATGCCGGAGCAGGAGGTCTCGCCGAGGCGGCGCAGGAGGGAGGCGACTTCGGGGAGGTCGGGGGAGCCGGGGGCGTAGTCGGCGTGGTGGCCTCCGAGGACTTCGAAACCGAGGAGGTCCCAGCCGGCGGCCTCGACGCGCCAGCGGAGGGCAGGGGCCAGGCCGGTGAGGAAGGGGGCGACGGCGGCCTCCCGGCGTTGAGTCCAGGCGCGGGGGTGATCGGTGCGCAGCCCCTTGATGTGCCAGGTGCCCGTGGCAGAGGTGACGCGGGCGGCGATCTCGCTGTTGAAGCCCTCAGAGATCTCCTCGACCGTGAGGAGGGGGCCGGTGTGCTCTTCGACGGCGGCGCGAGCGGCGGGCGGCAGTCGGTCGAGGCCGATGCGGATGGTCGCCATGGGGCTTCACTCTTCCACGGGGGCGGGTGCGGGCGTGAGCGGGCAGTGGTGCGGGGGCTTCGGACGGAAGAACGTCCGGGAGCCCCCGCGGTTCTGTGCGACCGGTCGTCTACCGGTACGGGTTGTCGTCGTTGCAGCCCGGGACGGCCCCTTCGGACAGCACCTCCAGGTCGTCCAGGAGGATCACTCCCCCGGGCTCCTCCAGGGCCGGCGGCCGGGGGCCGATCTCCACCGTGACAGCGGTCATGGCGCTTCCTCGCTTCCGTGTTGGCAGTAGGTGTTCAGTGGTGCCTTCGCCTCCTGGTAGGCCTTGGCGAGCGGTCGGCAGACCCGGCAGGTGCCGGAGAGCCGACAGCCGCCGCAGCCACCGGTGCGAAGCATTTGGGCATCGGCGATGCCGGGCAGACGGAGGAGCCCGTCCAGGCCCTCGGACATGAGGTCGACGGGGTTCTCGCGGCCGACCTTGCACATGGTCGCCAGGCCGTGCGGGTCGACGTGGAAGAAG
Source organism: Streptomyces sp. NPDC055632 (assembly GCF_053618675.1). Taxonomy (NCBI): domain Bacteria; kingdom Bacillati; phylum Actinomycetota; class Actinomycetes; order Kitasatosporales; family Streptomycetaceae; genus Streptomyces; species Streptomyces sp. NPDC055632. Next base: position 114,494 of record NZ_JBSHHY010000013.1, read on the forward strand.
GTGTGGCCGGCGGGGCAGCCCCTGAAGATGCTGGTCTTGTCCAGGAAGCCGGGGGCCTGCGCGGCCAGCGGTTCGGGCGTGCCGGTGTACGTGGGGGAGATCGTGCCGTACTCCTGGCGGCCCGCCCCGTACCGCTCGGCGAGAGCGCGCATGGCGTCCAGCTCATGGGCGTTGTGCCGGGTGATGATCAGTGCCAGTTCCAGCGCGATGCCGGCCTCGCGCGCCGCGACGAGCCCCTTCTCGACCAGCTTGAACGCCCCCGGCTTGCGGGTGAGCGAGTCGAAGCTGTCCGGGGTCGCCCCGTAGAGGGAGACGGTCACCTTGTGCGGTGGCAGGTCGCGCAGGAGGCCGATGATCTCGGGGCGGTGGAGCCGGGAGCCGTTGGTCAGGATCTCGATCAGCATCCCGGAGCGGTGAGCGAGGGTGTACGCGTCCACGAAGTCCCGGTCGATCAGCGGCTCGCCACCGGTGAACTGGAGCCACAGCACCCCGGCGTCCCGCAGCAGGTTCAGGAGCCGGACCTTGTCCGGCCAGGGCAGCCCCTCGAACTTCCGCTCCGCGAGGTAGCAGTGCTCGCAGTTGAAGTTGCAGCCCTTGTTGATCTCGTACGTGGCCCGGCCGTAGCCGAGGCCGGTACCGGAGCGTACGAGGACGGCGTCCGGGTGATGCGCATGCCGCCCCTGGAGCCGGGGCGGGCGATCAGGAACGTTCCGTTGTACGGGCTCGCGATCAGCTGGTGCACGGGGTCTCCTCCGAGGCGTCTTCCCAGGTGTGCTGTTTGGCGTGGCCGGCGAACAGACAGCAGCCCTCACCGTCGGGCCCCGGGGCGGCCACCGGGCAGTCCGGCAGCACGACGAGCTCCGCCTCGCCCGTCCCGCACCAGCGGAGCCACACTGCGGTCCCGTACGGGCCGGTGTCGCTGAGGAGGCCGAAGTGGTCACCGTCGTCGTGCGCGGGCAGTTGGCACTGCACCGCCCCGTCGACGTGATCGACGCCCCGCTTCTCCCGGGCTTCTCGCACCAGGTCCAGGGACAACCGGCTCCAGTGAACGCACCGCATCACGACACCGCCCGGAGGAATGCGGCGGAGTCCCGCTCCGCACATCGGCGACAGGCGCACGGCGGGAAGCGGCCGGGGTTGTCCGGGAGCACCGGATCGTCGCCCACCCGCACCTCCGTGAGAGGCCCCCACGTCCGGCCGGAGTCGCGCGAGACCCGCAGCGTCATCCGTACGTCATCCTGTCCGTTCGCCATGACCAGGAGCATCGCGATCCGGGCAGTGACCCAGAAAGGCCAAGCGGGTTACCCAACGTGGGTAACATCACCCACGGTTGACGAAGAGCAGCGATCCGTAGTCCTCATGCCGGAGCGTGCCGATGCCCGAGCCATCTCGCTCGAAAGAACTCCCCGTCAGCCTGCTCACGGATCCAGTGATGATCGAGGCATGCCGGGCCAGGGACTTCGGCCGCGTCTTTCAGCTGGTCAAGACGAGGGCAGGCATCTACCCGTCGATGATCGCGCGACGCTGTGACCTGACCCCCAGCCGTGTCGGCGAGGTGATCGACGGCCGTCGGCAGCTGCTGCACATGGACGTGATCGAGCGCATCTCGGACGGCCTGCGCATCCCCGGACACATGCTCGGCCTGGCCCGGCGCACATGGGAGACACCGCAGAACCTGGCCGCCACACCACGAGAGCCCGCCGAGGCGACACCGCCCATGGACGCGCAGTTGGCCGCAGGTCTGCCAGGAACGGACGTGGACAGCATCCTCGCCCTGGCGGCCGAACGGGACCTCAGCCCGTCGACGCTGAACGCGCTGCACTCGTCGATCACGGACTACTGGCGCCGGGACGACGAACACGGCGGCGAGACCTTACGGCCGGCGGTCGTCGGACAGCTCCACTACGTCGTCGGCCTCCTCAAGGAGGAGCGCTCCTCACCCATGCGGGACGGCCTGCACGGCATCGCCGCCGAGCTGGCCCGGCTCACCGGGTGGACGTACTTCGACGCCCGCCGGTACCACCAGGCGCGGGCCTACTTCACCGAGGCCCTCGGCCTGGCCAAGGCGGTCGACGACCACCGGTTCATGGCCAACGTGCTCGCCTGCATGAGCCTCCAGGCCACCTACCAGGACAAGCCGGGAGACGCCCTCGCCCTGGTCGCGGCAGCTCAGGACCAGGCCCGGGCCGCAGTGGGGACGACGCCGCGCGTCCTGGCCATGCTCGCGATGCGCGAAGCCTTCGCCCACGCCACCCTCGGGAACCGCAGCGCCACCCACACCGCGATCTCGGAAGCCCACACCCACTTCGGACGGATCGGCCCCGGCGACCCGGACCCGGCATGGGTGGCGTACTTCGACGAGACGAAGCTGGTCGTGGACACCGGCATCGCACACGGCCGCCTGGGCGAAGCCGTCCTCGCCGAGCCCCTGATCGCGGACGCCTTACGCCGGGAACACGCGACGAACCACCGGGGCCGCGCCTTCCACGCCTTCTGGCTCGCCCGCACCCAGCTCCAGCGCGGCAAGCTCGACGAGGCGTGCCATACGGCGATGGACGCCCTGGTCCCGGCGGCGGCCGTCAGCTCACAACGAGTCGCCGGCCATCTCCGCGAGTTCTACGAGCAACTGGAACCCTTCCGCCGGGAACCCGTCGCGGTGGCGTTCGAGTCCCGGCTCCGGGAAGCGCTGCCCCGCCAGGTCAGCGGATCGCCTCGTCCATGAGCACGTAGAGGAGCCCGACGAGGGAGCCGCTGCTGACGATCTCCCGCCGGTCGATCATGCCCCGCACGTCGGCCAGCGGGATCCACTCGACCCGGTCCGACTCGTTCTTCTCGGTCGGCGGTCCCTCGTACGTCGCCCCCTCGGCCCGGAAGACGTGGTGCTGGGAGTCGGTGATGCCGTTGGCCGGCTCGGCGTAGATCAACGGCCTGATCGGTCCTGGCCGCCAGCCCGTCTCCTCCAGTACCTCGCGCGCGGCCGCTTCGGCGGGGGTCTCGCCCACCTCGACCAGGCCCATCGGCAGCTCCCACGCCCAGGCGTCCGTGATGAAGCGGTGCCGCCACATCATCAGAACCTCGCGCCGCTCGTTGACCACAGCGGCCACGGCCAGGTGCCGGAGCTTGACGACGTGGTGCTCCCAGCGGTTCCCGTCCGGGGTCTCGATGTCGGTGAGCCACACGTTCACCCATGCGTTCTCGTAGATCGGACGTTCCCCGTGGATCTTCCACTGCATCGCTGCGGCCCCTCTCGATCAGCCTCCAGCATCGCAGAACCACCTCTGGATTCCGCTAGGTTCAGCCAGATTTTGTGTCAGGGTGACGAATACTGGCGCTTCTGCTTCTCCAGCTCTCTTGTCTCTTGGCCCGTGTTCTGTCAGTGGCCGCTGTTAGCGTCCGGCCGTTCTGGAAGAGCTGTGTGGAGAGGGGCCGCCCTATGGGCGCGTCGGGGTGGGACTACTCGGTGCCGTATCAGGAGGATCTCGTCGGGGCGTTCGATGCGCTGCGGAGGAAGGTCTTCGAGGAGCGGGACTACTACTGGGGTCCGGGCGGCGACTGGCGGCCGGAGGAGGAGCGGCTGCCGTGGCCCGAGACCGAGGAGGAGCTGTGGGAGCACGAGCTCGTGCAGCACGACGGGACTCACTCGATCCTCGACATCTTCCAGATCATCGGGCCGGACGAGGAACCGGATTACTCCACGATGAAGCAGGTGACCGAAGAAGAGGCGCTGCGTGTCCTGGGCACGCGGAAGCTCACCCGGGCGCATGTGCCGAGGTTCGGGGAGTTCGACCACTGGCGTTGGTACGGGCGGTGCGCCGTGCTCCACGACGACCAAGGGGAGCCGCGGGAAATCCACTTCTGGGGTTTCTCCGGCGACTGAGTCGGCCCAGTGGACCAGGTGTGGACCGACCGGGGAGACAATGGGCCCGAAGAGCGGGGAACGAGCAGGTCAGGCGTGTACGCCAGGCTTTCCGCGGCACCCTCTCGAAAACCGTCGTGGACGCGGTGTTCGGGGCGTGCGCCGACCGCCATCGCGTCGGCTCCTTTCGGGGGTACGGCGCCGCACACCCTCACCCTTTCGCCGCCTCCGCCAGAGCCCGCCCCGTCAACGAGTCATCCCGCCCCGCCAGTTCGATCGGCGGCCCCGCGAAGAGCAGGCGGCCGCCGTCCGCGCCCGCGCCCGGGCCGATGTCGATGACGTGGTCGGCCCGGGCGACGACGCGGAGGTTGTGCTCGACCACGACGAGGGTCGCGCCCGCGTCCACGAGGTCGGCGAAGAGCACGTCGAGCCGTTCCACGTCACTGGGGTGCAGACCGGTCGTCGGCTCGTCGAGGACGATCCGCTCCTCGGCGAAGCCGGAGCCGGAGCCGGAGCCGAAACCGGAGGCGGAGCCGGAGCCGCTTCCCCCTCCGGGTCCGGAAGCGGCGGCGCTGAGGTGCCGGGCCAGCAGCAGCCGCTGCTTCTCGCCGCCGGAGAGGGTGTCGAGCGACTGCCCGACGGCGGTGTAGCCGAGCCCGACGCGCTCCAGCCACCGCATCGGCCCCGCGATGCCGGGGCGGTCGGCGAAGAGGTCGGCCACGGGTCCCGCCGGCATCCTCAGGACGTCGGCGATCGTGTGGCCGTCCAGCTCCGCCTTCAGGGTCGTGGGGTTGAAGCGTTCGCCCCCGCAGGCGTCGCAGGGGGTGGCGACGTCGTCCAGGAAGGCGAGTTCGGTGGTGATGTGGCCCTTGCCCCGGCAGGCGGGGCAGGCGCCCTTGGAGTTGAAGCTGAACCAGGACGGTTCGAGCCCGGACGCGGCGGCGAACGCCTCGCGCACGCCGTCGGCGACGCCGAGGACGCTCAGCGACATCGACCGCACGCCGCCGCGCAGCGGATCCTGCCCGACCACGGTGAACTCACGGTGCTGGCGCGGGAGTTCGTCGACGGCGAAGGAGCTCTTGCCGGAGCCGGCGACGCCCGTGACGGCGGTGAGGGCGCCGATCGGGACGTCGACGTCGAAGCCGGTGAGGTTGTGCGCGGAGGCGCGCTCGACCCGGACCCGGCCGCGCGGCTCGCGGACCTCGCGCCGCAGCTCCAGGGGCGTCGAGAGCAGCCGCCCCGTGATCGTGTCGCTCGCCCGCAGCTCCTCCGGCGTCCCCTCGAACCGTACGAGACCGCCCTCCGACCCCGCTCCCGGCCCCATGTCGACGACGTGGTCGGCGACGCGGATCACCTGGGGGTGGTGCTCCACGACGAGGACGGTGTTGCCGGCGTCGCGCAGCTTCAGCAGGAGCTGGTTGAGGCGCTGCACGTCGGCGGGGTGGAGACCGGTGGAGGGCTCGTCGAAGACGTAGGTGATGTCGGTGAGGGCGCTGCCGAGGTGCCGGACGATCTTCACGCGCTGCGCCTCGCCGCCCGAGAGCGTCGAGGACTCGCGGTCGAGCGAGAGGTAGCCGAGCCCGACCGAGAGCAGCGCGTCCAGGGTGTGGCGGACGCCGGCGAGGGCGGGGGCCACACGCGGATCGTCGAAGTCCCCCAGTACACGGCGGAGTTCGGCCACCGACATCGCCGACCAGTCCACGATCGAACGCCCGTCGACGAGGCTGGCGCGGGCGGGCCCGTTCAGGCGCGCGCCGCCGCAGGCGGGACAGACGCGGTGCGTGGTGAGGCGCTCCAGCTCCTCGTGGACCTGCGGCGAGATCTTGGCCGGGCGGTTCTTCACGTACACGTCGCGCATCCGGGTGACGACGCCGTCGAAGCGGGCGGTCTTGGGGAAGCTCGGGTCCGGGTTCGGCAGCTTCAGCTGCTCGGCGTAGAGGAAGAGGTTCCTCTCCTCCTCCGTGTAGTCCTTCAGCGGCTTCTTCCGGTCGAAGAGGCCGGAGTGGGCGAAGCGCTTCCAGCGGTAGACCCCGGGCCGGAACTGGCTGAACCGCACGGGCCCCTCGTCGATGTTCTTCTCGGGGTCGATCAGCTCGTCGACGTCGATGTCGACGACGGTGCCGAGGCCCTCGCAGTCGGGGCACATGCCCGAGGGGTCGTTGAAGGAGTACGCGGGCGAGTACCCGGCGGAGGGCTCGCCGATCCGGGAGAACACGAGCCGGAGCAGCGGGGCGATGTCGGAGGCCGTGGCGACGGTGGACCGGGCGTTCCCGGTGAAGCGGCGCTGGTCGATGATGGCGGTGAAGGTGAGCCCGCTCATCGACTGCACCTCGGGCGCCGGCATGTGCGGGAGCCGGTTGCGCACGAAGGAGGGGTACGAGTCGTTCACGAGGCGCTGCGCCTCGGCCGCGACGGTGTCGAGCACGAGCGAGGACTTGCCGGACCCGGAGACGCCGGTGACGACCGTCAGGGCCTTCTTGGGCAGGTCGACGGTGACGTTCCTGAGGTTGTTGGCGGCCGCTCCCACGACACGGATGACGGATTCGTCTGCGACGTTGCGGGCGTTCATGGGCGCCATCATGGTGCGGCGGGGGGCCGGGGAGGGGCGCCACGCGCGCGGTGCGGCGAGGACGGCGAGGAAATCACCCCTGCCAAAACCCCTACCGTGAACGAGCGGCGCGCGGCCCGCACCTCCGCCAGGTGTACGGGCCGCGCGCTCTGCTTCACCGGGCCCGCGGTACGGGGGGAACCACGGGCCCGGCGTTCTGGAGCGGTCCCACGCGCTCCCCCTCCGTGTGCCCGGGAAGTCCCGGGGCATGCGCGCCGCCGCGCGAGGTTTCTCAGGAAATTCTCCCGCCCCCGCTACCGGCCCCGCTCCCGCTCCCGCTCCCGGCCCCGCCCCCGCTCCCGCTCCCGCGGCCGGCGGCCTCTACCCGCTTACGGCGGCGAAACGGCGCGGTCGCGGGACGAGCTCGCCCCCGCAGTTGGGGCAGATGCTCCCCATCGCGTCGGCGCACGGCACGCAGAAGCTGCACTCGTACGAGCAGATCCGCGCGGGCCCGTCCGCCGCAAGCACCACCACCTGACACCGCTCGCACCGGTCGCGCATCTCCAGGGCCATGGCCCACTCCCCTCCTCGTACGGCTGTGACCACCCATGCTCTTCACCCGCCCCGGCCGTCTCAACAGTCCGACGGCCAGGATTCGACGGAATCGGGCCGCCCGTTCCGCCCGTTCGGGCGGCGGATAGCGTGCGGGCATGACGGCAACGGGGAAGCAGCGCGTTCTGTACCGGCAGGGCACCGGGTTCTGGCGGATGACGGCGAAGTGGGTCGTGGTCTTCGGGGCCCTGTACCTGCTGGACGGCGGGCTGGTCCGGTCGTGGGGCGACGCCCTGATCTGGGCGGTGATCGGGGTCCTGCTGTGGGTGCCGTTCGGGATCGGTGTCGTCTGGTACGCGCGGAAGGACCACCTGGTCACCCTGACGACGCGGGAGCTGCGCGTACGGCGCAGGCGGCTGCCGATGGACCGGGTGAACCTGCTGCACGTGGCGCGGCTGTGGCTGGAGGGCCGGTCGACGGCGGACGAGCGGCCGGTGGCGGAGTGGACGCGGTCCGACCGGGTGGTGTGGGTGCCGCTGCACGACGGCCGGGCCTACGGCGTGGAGTTCCGCGACCCGGCCGCGTTCGCCAGGATCTTCGGCGACTTCGCGGTCACGGCGTGTGGAGGCCCGGAAGCGGTCCGCGCGAGGGCCGCGACGACCACGTACCCGGAACCGCGCCCGATGCGGGCCCGCTCGTCCGACAACGGGTCGGGGACGGGTCTGCTGGACCTGTTCGACTGAGCGCCGCGGGCGCCGACGCCGAACCGCGGAACGGAAACCGAGGCCGAACCGCGGAACGGGCGCCCCCGATCAGCCGGTCCCGGAGACCGGCTGCCCGGGGTCGTCCAGCCATGGCGTCTCCCCCAGGGCGGTCACGGTCAGCCCGAACCGTTCCGGGCCGGGACGGCCGTGCGCCGTCCACCAGTCGTACGCCGGCCGCTTCCACTTCGGCCCAGAGCCGACGCGGGCCGTACTGCCAGACCGTGAACCGGTCGTCGGACTTCCCGTCCCGGTCCACGGCGGCCCACGACGTGGCGTCGGTCGTGGCGACCCACAGCCGGGTCTCCACGCCTTCGACGTCAGGGTCCTGATGCCGCATCCGCCACACGTCACGGAGCCGGAGCCCGAGGGCGAACTGCGCGTCGACGTCGTCCCCTGCCACCTTCCACGGGGAGAGAGGGGTGGCCGACTCCTCCGGCTGGTGCTCGTCGCGCACCACGTCGCGGTAGATGCCCATGTCGGTACGGTGCTCGGGCATGACCATGAAGGCGGAGTGCGGCGAGAACCGTCCCGACGCGTTCCCGATACCGTCCACGGTCATGCGGAGCAGTCCGTAGCAGAACCACGCCGAGTCCCACGGGGTGAGGACGACACCGCCGGGCTTCATCTGTCTGAGCCACGGGCGCGGGACGGACCGCACCGAGCACGTGGCCTCCAGGCGGTCGTACGGAGCGTTGCCCGCGTGTCCTTCGGCCCCGTCCCCGACCACCACGTCCACGGTGAGTCCCGCTTCCCGCAGACGCTCCCCGGCCTCCGACGCAAGGGCGGGGTCGATCTCGACGCTCGTCACGTTCCCCGGTCCGGCGACGTGGGCCAGGAGGCCTGCGTTCCAGCCGGTTCCCGTGCCGATCTCCAGGACCTTGTGTCCCTGCTCCACGTCCAGCATGCGCAGCATGCGGAACACGATGTCCGGAGCACTCGCGGAGGACGACGGCCACCTCTCCTCATCGGCCTCCGGACCACGGCCGTCGTTGATCTGCACCACGGCGGGCGCGTTGGCGTAGGCGGCCCGAAGCCAGGCGTCCGGCCCGGCTTCGCGGTCGCACGTCTCCAGGTCTTCCCCGGTCCACAGCCGATCGGGGAGGAACCGGTGGCGCGGCACCTCGTGTGCGGCCCGCACCCATTCCGGTGCCAGGAAACCCAATTCCGCGGCCACCTCACCGAGGAGACCGCGCAGCAGGGCGTGCGGCACTGCCGAACCGTCACTCACTGAACCGTCGTCCACGGCGTCCGCCTACTTGTCCTTCTTGTGCTTCGGCTCCGGCCTGGGCCTCGCACTGTCGGGGGACGGCTTGACGTCGCCCGGGTCCTTCTTGCCCGAGTGCTTTCCGTCGCCACCGCTTCCGCCCTTGCCCGTTCCCCATCCCATGACGTTTCCCCTCTTCCCCACGAACCTCCTGCGGGTCCGCGATACGACGAGGCCAGGGAGAGAGCCGCCTCAACCTGGAGCGAATTGCAGCAGGTTGCACGCCGATCATCCGAGGGACTCCAAGGCGGAAGAGACGAGGGAACGTGCGGCGGCTCCGCGTGCCGTCCCTCGGGAAAGCCGGCCGAAGGCCCTGGCGTACAGGTCGATCTGGTCCGGCTGGGTCAGCGTGGAGGCGGCGTCCAAAGTGTCCGCGTGCACCCTCGCGTCGTCGAAGATCGTGAATGTCGGCATGGGCCAAGCGGCTCTCCGGGACGAGAACGGAATGATGCCCACGGCCACGTTCTGGAGATCCATGACCTCCAAGAGGTGGCCGAGCTGCGCCGCCATCGCTTCGACGGTGCACAGCCGGTAGCGCAGTACCGATTCCTCCAGGATGAAGGAGAACCGGTGCGCCGCGTTCTCCAGTACAGCGTTCCTTCTCATGCGGGCCTTGACGGCCTCCGTCACGTCGTCGGGTGTCCCCCGGAAGTCCGCGATGGACGACAGGAGAGCGGTGGCGTAACCAGGCGTCTGAAGGAAGCCGGGGATCACGTCGGAGACGTAGACCCGGAACAGCCGTGTGCGCCGGTACAGGCCCTCCGTGGACTCCTGTACGTGCCGAAGACCTCCGCGCTGGAGTCGTCTCCACTGGATGTGGGCATCGGCGGATTGGCGGTTCGCCGCGATCAGGTCCGCCACTTGGCCCTCGGCACCGCACGCCCGGCACCAGGCACGGATGTCCGCGTCGGAAGGCGGCGTCTTCGCGTTTCCGATGCGCGAAGCCTTGGCTTCCGACCATCCGCACCTGACAGCCAGCTCCCGCCCGCTGATCCCGGCGTCCCGCCTGATCTCGCGCAGCCGTCCCGCCAATGCCTCACGGGCTTGCTGAACGTTCGACGAGGGGTGTGGAGGCACAGGGTCGGGTGTCCTCAGATCGCGTACAAGCGGTGCGGGACGGCCCGGTCCCAGACGGTTTCGAAAGCCGACGCGCAGAGTTCCACGGTCGCCGCGTCTCCGGTGATCTCGTCCTCGACCACCGCCCCGCCCCCCGAGAAGTGGTGTACGCGCAGGAGAACGCCGTCGAAGAGCCAGAAGTCGTTCCCGGGGAGGGGGATGTCCGTGGCCCTGCGGCGCGGCAGCCATCGAACGTCCTCGCCGGCCGTGACATTGGCGTGGGTGACGTAGTGCTCCCACCGGATGTACTCCGTCACGGGCTCGGAGACGATCCGGGCGCGACGGATCGATACTCCCCGAGCCACGGTGTCCGCGATCAGCTGGTCGTACGGGTGCCACCAGGACATGCGGTCGTCCCAGTCGATGCGCTCGCCCCGCAGCCACGCCTCGAAACGTTCGGTCGACGCGTACGAGTCGCGCATCTCCAGGTGTACGGCGGACCGCTCGCAACGGCCGAGCAACTCAGCGAAGTCGGGCACGCTCGACGGCATCGCACGCCTCCCGGATCATCGGAATCATGCGGGCCGGAATCCTGACGATCGCCTCGCCGTCGGGGACCGGTCCGTTCGCGGGGCTGCTCGCCTCGCACCGGGCCCGAGTCTCACCTTCAGGCTTCCAGCCTTGCAACAAGATCTCCTGAGTTTCCGTGTCCGCCCACACTGTCGGGCAGTGGTCCCGGTCGGTGTTCGGGTCGATGCCTACGAACTCTACGGCCATGGCTGACTCCTCGGTCCAGGTGATTGCACGGACTTACACGAACCATGACGAGCAGCGAGTGAGCAACCAAGGAGCTTACGAGCCAAATGAGTTGACGTGCAAGCACATGCAACTTCGTAGGCGTGCGGTCAACCGCCCTCCTAGCGTCGTGCCAAAGGAGACAGCAGCAGCGAGGAGACGGCCACATGGCGACAGGGGTAGAGCCGAGCGATACGGACGCGCGGAAGTGGGAGTACACGACCTACGCCCCGGCGGGTGAGATGTGCCCCGCCTGCCTCAAGCCGATCAAGCCTCTTGAGCGCTGCCGCCGGGGGACACTCCGTCGGCCTTCGCAGCCGGACATGGTCGTCTACCGGCACTTGGACGGATGCCCGGGATGATCGACGACCGGAACGACATCGGTCACCGGGTGGAAGACGGCGCAGCAAGGACCGGCGTCCTGTGCGCGGTGGATCACGGCTGGGAGGATCCCGCCAAGCCGCCGGGAAAGCGCCGGAAGCAACGCGTCGCGTTCGTCCGGCCCGAAGGTGGAGGCCTTGAGTGGATGGTTCCGCCGGACACCGTGCGGCGCCTCTGAAACCTCCCGGGCTTCTTCGGGAGCGACACCACGCATCCAGGGGCGAACACCCGACGGCGCAGGAACCGCTTCCCCGTCCCACCGGCCGGTAAGGCCCCGGAAAGCGCCGGCCCCGGATCGCCGCCACGCGGCCGACGCGCACCCGCACGCCTATACGCCGCCCGCGCCTTCACCTTCGCGCCCGCTGACAAAGGAGCCCATGCCGGGGGTCGTGAAGATCAGCCCCTCTTCCCTCAGTGCCGCCGTGGCCTTCCGGACCGTGGTCCGCGCCACGCCGAACTCGGCTTCCAACCGGACCTCCGACACGAGATGGCGCGGAGGGTACTCACCATCGGCGATGCGCCGGCGCAGGACGTCCGCGATCTGCTGCCACTTCGGGCGGGTGGGATCGAACTCAATCACGGCCGGACAGTACTCATCCGTATCCATAGGCGCATAGATCCACCTGTATACCCCTTGCTATAGACAGGGGTATACAGACCCGCTGGCGTCGGCATACCAAAACGCCCCGGCAAACCGCTTAGGACCGGTTCGCCGGGGCTTGCCGAACAGCTTGCTAGGAGCTGCACGACCATGCGCGATGCTATCGCCCGCGCCCTCTCCTGGGCGCTCACCCTCCTCGTCCCCCACCGCCCCGGCCGCCACTCCGCCGCCTTCCTCGCCGACCGGGCCGAACCCGTCCGAGCCGAAGAACCCGTGCGCGTCGACCCGTGGTCGAAGCCGTGGCCGACGCCGCCGGCTCCCGCGCACGTGCGGGACCTCTACGCTCCGCTCCGCGGTGAAGACGTCTCCCTCACCCGCCCTTACTGCCGCATCGACAGCACATGGGAACTCGACGTGATCTGCGAGCGGCGACGGGCCGTCGTCCTCGCCACCCTCGGTGTGGACTGGCCCTACGGCTACGAGGGCGACCAGTTCGAGGCTCTCGCCGCCGCCGCGACGGCGGTGCCCGTGTGACCCGTGACGGACTGACATGCCCCGTCCCGGCCGCCTTCGGCGCTCCGTGCTGCCGCTGCGGGCGGTGGACGGACGTGCCCGTGGAAGTCGGGTGCCACCTCCGCGCGAGCGGTCCCGACGTCATCCTCTACGCCTGCCCCGTTCACGCCGTGGACGTGGCCCCCGGGCCCGTACCCGGAGAGCTCGACCGGGGCGCGTGACCCCGTACCGGCAGCGGAACGCCCCGTACGGCCGCGTGCCGTGCGGGGCTTCCGCTCCCCAGGGCCCTGCCGGATCCGCTCTCCCGTCAGTGCCGGACCAGGCAGAACGGATGCCCGGCCGGGTCCGCGTACACCCGCCAGCTCCGGTTTCCCCGCCCCGCGTCCAGGAGGGTCGCGCCCCGGGCGAGGACCTGGGTGTGGGCGGTGTCGAGGTCGGGGACGCCGAAGTCGAGGTGGGACTGCTGGGGGACCGCCGGGTCCGGCCACGTCGGCGGGCGGTGGCCGGGGACGCCCTGGAAGCAGAGGACGAGCCCGCCCGGAGCGTGCAGCGTGGACCAGCCCTCGCCGAGGGCCCAGCGCCGGTCCGGGCGGTCGACCTCCCCGCCGAGCACGGCCCGGTAGAACTCCGCGAGCGCGCGGGGCTCGGAACAGTCGAGGACGAGACACTGGAGGTCGGCGATCACCTGGGGAGCCTAGGGCGTGTCCGGCGGATCAGGGCCGGGGCCGCTTCGTTCGGATCATCCGGTCGTGCCGTCGACCGACGCGCGGTGGGCGCGGATCGAGCTCTCGCTTCCGGACCGGACGCCGAAACCGCGCACGCCGAACGCCACCGCGAGGCACCGTGCGGAAGACGCGCCTGCGGCCGTGCGGCCTCCGGCGGGAGACCGGGAAGTCCCTGGACGTGAGGGGGAGTCCGCCGTGAAGGGTTACCCGTCGGCGCGGGCGGGCCGGTATCGGTGACACGGCGGGCCCGCACCCGGCCCCTCGGGGACGCCCGGTCTCCCGCTTCACCGGTCTCGGAAGGATCTTGGGTGATCTAATGACCGACGGCCCCGCAGGAGTCGGTCGTCGTTTTTGTCATGAATGTGGCGAGATGAGGGATCCGGCCGGGCGGGGCCCGCTCCCCACGCACCCCCGCCGAGGGGTGCGTTTTTCTCGTTCGACGGCAAGGGATGTGAAGAGCTGAATGAGGAGACCTTCCATAGCGGTGGGCTCGGCCATGCTGTGCTTCGCTCTGCTCGGCCTGTCCACGGGCGTCGGCAGCGCGACCGCCACGCCCGGGCAACCGGCGGGGACGGCCACGGCGTTCGACGGCGCGGCGAATGCTCCGACCGGTAAGATGGCCGGCAAGGCGACCGGTAAGGCCGCCGGGCCGGGCACCGGTGTCCGCCACGACTACAACGGTGACGGCCGCAGCGATCTGGCCGCCTGGTACGACTACGCGGACGGGCACGACGCCGTACGCACCTTCCTCGCGGGCCCGACCGGCGCCTTCGCCGCGCCCGGGGTGGGCTGGGAGACCCCCGCGGGCAACTACTGGGCCGAGAACATGAAGCGCCTCACCGGCGACTTCGACGGGGACGGCGTGGGCGACCTCGCGGCCTTCTACGGTTACGAGGACGGCCGGGTCACCCTGCTGACCTGGCTCGGCCGGGGAGACGGCGGCTTCACGGGGCCTCTCCATTCCTGGACCGCCGCGCCGGGCAAATGGAACTTCGACGCCATGACCGCCCAGGCCGGCGACTTCAACGGGGACGGCCGTGACGACGTCGCCGTCTGGTACGCCTACGGGGACGGCGGCGACAAGCTCTTCACGATGCTCGCCCGCCCGGACGGCGGTTTCGGCGCGCACTCCTCCTCCTTCCAGCGGGCCCCCGGGGACGGCTGGCACGTCAACCGCATGAAGTTCGCCACCGGCGACTTCGACGGGGACGGCCGTGACGACCTCGCGGCGCTGTACGGGTACCGGGACGGCAGTGTGAAGCTGATGTACTGGGCCGGGCTGACCGACGGCGGGTTCGCCGAGCCCGTGCACGGCTGGGAGTCCACGGGCTGGGCGTTCCGGCAGGCGAGTCTGCACGCGGGTGACTTCGACGGTGACGGCCGTGACGAACTGGCCGCCTGGTACGACTACGCGGACGGACACGACGCGGTGATCGGCTTCCGCCTCGGCACGGACGGAAAGTTCGGCGACCGGCGGGACATGCTGACCCTCCCGGCGGGCTCGTACGACCGTTCGCGCATGAAGATCGTCACCGGTGACTTCAACGGGGACGGCCGCGACGACCTGGCCACCCTCTACGGCTACGCCGACGGACGGGTGAAGACGATCACCTTCACCGCGAGGTCCGACGGTGCCCTCAACAGCCCCCTGCACAGCTGGGAGTCCGAGCCCGGCAACTGGACCTTCAGCCAGGTCCACATGATGGAGGGGTACACCAGCCCCGCCACGCTGCCCTACTGTCCCGCGGTGTTCGGGCACGGCGGGTGGCCCACGGAGGCGGAAGGCTGGCGAGAGGACCAGATCCGTGCGGCGAACCACCCCAGGGGCCTCGCCCAGGAGAAGAGCTGGGGCGCGGCCGGGGTGGAGGCCGATCTGCGGCTGACCAAGGACGGCAGCAAGGCCGTGATGTGGCACAACAAAACCACCTACGGGCTGACCGGATCGTCCGCTCCCATCTCGGATCTGACGTGGTCGAACGGAACGAACCCGCTCAAGGGGCGCACCATCACGCGCGGCCCTTACCAGGGCGAGACCGTGTACACGTTCCGCGAGTGGCTCGACAGCGCCAAGTCCCTCGGCATGGTCGTGTTGGTGGAGGTGAAGGGCGAGACGAAGCAGTACCTCCTCCACAGCGACTCGTCGATCAAGGAGGCGGCCTGGAAAGAGGTGCTCGACCCGATCAAGGAGCGCATCGCGTCCCAGGAGATCATGATCTACACGAGTGACACGGACCTGGATCTGGAGCTCCGGAGCCGGGTCAGCGCCGCAGGCCTCTCCGCGACCCTCACCGGCCATCCCACGTGGGGGCTCGACACCGTCAAGTGGCAGGAGCCGCCCCTGCCGGCCTCCGGCAACTACGCCTCCTGGCAGCGGGCGCTGGACGCCGAGCCGACCCGTGTGGCCACCTCGTGGACGAAGGGCCTCACCGACTGGATGGACGGACGCTGCGTCTGACGTTCGCCCCGGACCGTGGGGGAGGCGAGGCGGTTCGCCCCGGGCCGTGGGGGAGGCGGTGGAGTCCGCCTCCCCCACGGCCCGGTCAGCCCGCCTCGGGCGCGTCGACGATGTTGCCGTCCTTGTCGACGGTGTGGGTGCGCCAGTACACGTCCCACTCGTCGTCCACCTTCCGCGGCACCTTGCCCTCGGGGTAGCGCGTGTAGCCCTCCGGGACCTTCTCGCCGTCCTTGACGCAGGCGGAGCCGGTCCCGCCGACGGCCAGGACGGGGTACTCGCCCCCGCCGCAGACGGCGTCCTGGAAGGAGAAGCCGGAGCATCCGGTCAGGGCCAGGACCGCGGCCGCTCCGGTGAGCGCCGCGGCCGCGGAGGTGCGGATCCGGCGGCGGAGGGAAGGGGCGGTGCCGGTCAGGGGGGTGATCACGGGGGTCTCCTGTCGGTCGTTCGGTCTGACCCCACTCTCGTTCCCCGACATCGCCGGAGCTTGAGTGCCGGTACTCAGGCGGGCCGCCGCGTCCCTGCTCAGGAGAGCCGACATCGGCCATCGTCGGCCGGAAAGAGATGCGGCACGCGCCCGGGCCCCTACCCCTTCCGGCGGGTCGTGCGGACCGCCCCGATGCTCGCCGCGATCACGAGGGCGATGGCCAGGGCGTCGGCGGCCGACAGGGCCTGGCTGAGGACGAGGAAGCCCGCCATGGCCGCGATGGCCGGCTCCAGGCTCATCAGGATCGCGAAGGTGGGCGCCGGCATGCGGCGCAGCGCGAGGAGTTCCAGGGTGTACGGCAGGACCGACGACATCAGCGCGACCGCGAGGCCCAGGGCGAGCGTCGACGGCACCAGGAGCCGGTCGCCCGCCTCCGCGAGGCCGAGCGGCAGGCTGAGGAGGGCGCCGAAGGCCATGGCGAGCGCGAGCCCGTCGGCCTGCGGGAAGCGGCGGCCGGTGCGGGCGCCGAAGACGATGTACGCGGCCCACATGCCGCCCGCCCCGAGCGCGAAGGCCGCCCCCAGCGGGTCCAGGCGGTCGAAGCCGCCCCCGCCGAGCAGGACCACGCCGACGAGCGCGAGTCCGGCCCACAGCAGGTTCGTCCAGCGGCGCGAGGCGACCACGGAGAGGATCAGCGGGCCGAGGACCTCCAGCGTCACGGCGGCGCCCAGCGGGATCCGGCTCGACGACTGGTAGATGAGGACGTTCATCCCCGCCATCGCCGTGCCGAACGCGACGATCGTGCCCCAGTCCGCGCGGCCGTAGCCGCGGATCCGGGGCCGGCAGACGACGAGCAGCACGGCCGCGGCGAGCACGAGCCGCAGGGTCACCACGCCGAGGGCGCCGGCGCGCGGCATCAGGAGGACGGCGACGGCGGCCCCGAACTGCACGGAGAGCCCGCTCGTGACGACCAGCGCGACCGGACCCAGCCGACGGCCCGGGCCCCCGTCCCCGTCCCGTACGGGAAGGTCGCCGGGCCCCGCCGTCGCGACCGGGGCCACGTCCTTGACCGGACTGTCCACCGGCTGCTCCTCAACACGGCACGTGGACACGCCACGCACGAAGGTCCGCCGCACCGGGACCGGTACGGCACCACCTCACCGTACGGGCCCCCGCGCGGCAGCGGAAATGCCTGTTGCGCTGCGGTTATGCTCCGAACGCATGAGCATCGAGCTACGCCACCTCCGCTGCTTCCTCGCCATCGCCGAGGAGTCCAGCCTGACCAGGGCGGCCGTCCGGCTCCACCTCACCCAGCCCGCCGTCTCCCGCACCCTCGCCGCCCTGGAACGACACCTCGGCGTCCGGCTCGTCGACCGCTCCACCCACCACCTCGCCCTCACCGCCGAGGGCCTCGCCTTCCGGGACCGGGCCGCCGCCGCCCTCGCCGCCTTCGACGCCGCCGTCGACCCGGCCGGGCTCAGCCGCCGCCCCCTGCGCCTCGGCCACGCCTGGTCGGCCTTCGGCCCGTACACCACTCCCCTGCTCCGGCGCTGGCAGCGGGAGCATCCCGACACCCCGCTCGAACTCCTCCGCGTCGACGACCGCACCGCCGGGCTCGTCCGCGGCGAGGTCGACGCCGCCCTGCTCCGGGGCCCCGTGGACGCGCCCGGCCTGGTCACCGAGGAGCTCGCCACCGAGCCCCGGGTCGCCGCGCTGCCCGCCGACCACCCGCTCGCCGGCCGGCCCCGGCTCGCGCTCGGCGAGCTGGCAGGCGAGACGGTCGTCCTCAACACCGTCTCCGGCACCACCACCCTCACCCTGTGGCCCGCCGCCGCCCGCCCGGCGGCCACCCTGACCGTCGCCAACACCGACGACTGGCTCACCGCCATCGCCGCGGGCCGGGGCGTCGGCGTCTCCTCCGCCTCCACCGCCGCCCTCCACCCGTACCCCGGCGTCGTCTACCGCCCCCTGCCGGACGCGCCCCCGCTCCCGGTCGTCCTGGCCTGGCGGGACGCCTTCCCGCACCCGGCGACGGCGGCCCTGGCGGCGCTGGCCCGCGAGATCGCCACCCACGAGGAGCCGGGACCGGCCGAGGAGTGAGATCCCCGAGGCCCCGCACCCCGCCGCGGCGGCCCCCGCCCCGGGCCCCTGCGCTCGATGCCCGGCGTGCTCATGACCACGCCGGACACGCCCCTAGGGGCCCTCAGGCCCCGCCCGCCTTGTCGACGGCCTCCGCCAGCAGCTCCGCCACGTGCCGTCCCCGTCCGCCCGTCAGGTCGGCGATCTGCGTGCGGCAGGAGAAGCCGTCCGCCAGGACGGCGGCGTCCGGGGGTGCGTCCCGCAGGGCCGGCAGGAGCTGGTCCTCGGCGCAGGCGACCGAGACCTCGTAGTGGCCCGGTTCGAAGCCGAAGTTGCCCGCCAGGCCGCAGCAGCCGCCCGCCAGGCCGCCGGTGAGGCCCGCGCGGGCGCGCAGCCGCCGGTCGGCCGCGTCGCCCAGGACGGCGTGCTGGTGGCAGTGGGTCTGGCCGGTGACCGGACGGTCGACGCGCGGCGGGTCCCAGTCGGGGGCCAGCTCCTCCAGCGCCTCGGCGAAGGTGCGGACGGAGGCGGCGAGCCGGGCGGCCCGGGGGTCGTCCGGCAGCAGCTCGGGCAGATCGGTGCGGAGGGTCGCCGCGCAGGAGGGTTCGAGGACCACGACGGGCAGGCCCCCGTCCGAGGGGTCCAGCACGTCCAGCGTCCTGCGCATCACCCGCCTCGCCGCCCTCAACTGCCCCGTCGACACGTACGTGAGCCCGCAGCACACCCGCCCCTCCGGCAGCCGCACGCCCAGCCCCGCGTCCTCCAGGACCCGGACCGCCGCCCGGCCGACCTCCGGGGACAGGTGGTCGGTGAAGGTGTCGGGCCAGAGGGTCAGGGCCGGCGGGCGGTCCGAGGCGCGCTCCGCGAACCAGGACGTGAACGGGGCCGCCGCCACCCTCGGCATCGTCCGCTCCGGCGTCACCCCCGCGAGCCGCGCCGCGAACGGCAGCCGCATCGCCGCGTTCAGGCCCCGCCCGAACACGTCCAGCCAGTGCGGCAGCCTCCCCATCGTCCAGTGCGAGCGCGGCCGGCGCAGCGGGCCGAGCGGGCCCGCGTAGTGCCGGTCGAGGAACTCCGCCTTGTACGCGGCCATGTCGACGCCCACCGGGCAGTCGCTGCGGCAGCCCTTGCAGGACAGGCACAGGTCGAGCGCCTCGCGGACCTCCTCCGAGCGCCAGCCGTCGGTGACGACCTCCCCGAGCGCCATCTCGTGCAGCAGCCGCGCCCGCCCCCGGGTCGAGTGCCGCTCCTCGCCCGTCGCCCGGTAGGAGGGGCACATCACGCCGGGCCCCGAACTCGGGCCCTCCACCCGGCACTTGGCCACCCCCACGCACCGGGCCGCCGCCCGCCCCACCGCCGTGATCGGAAGCCCGGACACGGCGAGCCCCTCCGACGGAGGGCCCTCCGACGAAGGCCCCACCACCGGAAGCCCCTCGAACCGCAGCCCCTCGAACCGCAGCCCCTCGTCCAGCCGCCCCGGCCGGACCAGCATCCCCGGGTTCAGGCCCCCGTCCGGGTCCCACACGTCCTTGACCGCGCCGAAGAGCCCGACCAGCTCCTCCCCGTACATCCTCGGAAGCAGCTCGGCCCGCGCCCGCCCGTCGCCGTGCTCGCCGGAGAGCGAGCCGCCGTGGGCGACCACCAGGTCGGCCACCGCCTCCGAGAAGCGGCGGAACTCCCGTACCCCCCGCCGCGTCCACAGGTCGAAGTCGATCCGGACGTGGACGCAGCCGTCCCCGAAGTGCCCGTACGGGATCCCCCGGAGGCCGAAGTCGGCGAGCAGGGCGCGGAACGCGCGCAGATACGCGCCGAGCCGCGCCGGCGGCACCGCGCAGTCCTCCCACCCCGGCCACGCCTCGCCCCCGCCGAGCGCCCGGGTCGCCGTCCCCGCCGCGTCCTCCCGGATCCGCCACAGCGCCCGCTGCCCGGCCGGGTCCCGCACGACGGCCGCGTCCACCGCGTCCGCCGCCCGGACCAGCCGCCGGGCCGCCCCCTCGCCGTCCACCTCCACGAACAGCCACGCCCCGCCCCGGGGCAGCCCCACGGCGTCCGGTACGAGATCGAGGGCCATCCCCTCCACCGTCAGCGGCCTGTGCTCCAGGAGCCCCGGCGCCGCGTCCGCCGCCGCGCCCTCGTCCGCGTACCCGAGCACCACCAGTACGGGATCGGCGGGCAGCGGCACGAGCCGTACCGTCGCCTCCGTGACCACCCCGAGCGTGCCCTCGCTGCCGCAGAAGGAGCGGACCACGTCCACACCCCGCTCCGGGAGCAGCGCGTCGAGGGCGTACCCGGAGATCCGGCGCGGGAGCCCCTCCGGGTAACCGGTCCGCAGCAGGGCGAGGTTGCCCTCCACGAGCTCCCGCAGTCCGGGCGGCGCGCCCCGCCCCTCCCGCCCGAGCGTCAACTCCGCGCCCCGGTAGGTCACCACATCGAGGGAGCGCACGTTGTCCGCCGTGGTGCCCCACGCGACCGAGTGCGCCCCGCACGCGTTGTTGCCGATCATCCCGCCGAGCGTGCAGCGGCTGTGCGTGGACGGATCGGGGCCGAAGGTGAGCCCGTACGGGCGGGCCGCCGCCCGCAGCCGGTCGAGGACGAGCCCCGGCCGGACGACCGCCGTCCGCTCCTCCGGGTCCAGGGAGACGATCCCGCCCATGTGCCGTGTGAGGTCCAGCACGACGCCGGTGCCCGTGGCCTGCCCGCCGATGGACGTCCCGCCGCCCCGGGCGACCACGGGCGTGCCGTGCGCCCGGCAGACCTCCAGGGCCGCCGCGACGTCGGCGGCGTCGCGCGGGGCGACCGTACCGGCCGGAACGCGGCGGTAGTTGGAGGCGTCCATGGTGGTCAGGGCCCTGGCCGTGACGGAGAAGTCGACCTCTCCGGCGACGGCCGAACGCAGGGCGGCGGCGAGCTCGGACGCGTGTTCCTGGTGTCTTCCCACAACTCCAGGATCTCTCCTCGCTCGTCTCATCCGGCGGACATCCGGCGACCGTCCCCTTCCCGACCCGATACTCTCCGCCTCGTGGCTGATATCCAGATTCCCGCTGACATCAAGCCCGCCGACGGCCGTTTCGGCGCGGGCCCCTCCAAGGTGCGTACGGAGGCGCTGGACGCCCTGGCCGCCACCGGCACCTCCCTCCTCGGCACGTCCCACCGCCAGGCTCCGGTCAAGAACCTGGTCGGCGAGGTGCGTACCGGCATCCGTGACCTCTTCTCGCTGCCCGAGGGCTACGAGGTGATCCTGGGCAACGGCGGCTCCACCGCCTTCTGGGACATCGCGACCCACGGACTGATCGAGAACAAGTCCCAGCACCTCACCTTCGGCGAGTTCTCCTCCAAGTTCGCGAAGGCCGCCAAGCTGGCTCCCTGGCTGGCCGACCCGAGCGTGATCTCCTCCGACCCGGGCACCCACCCGGAGCCGGTGGCCGAGGCGGGCGTCGACGTCTACGCGTACACCCACAACGAGACCTCCACCGGTGTCGCCGCCCCGATCGAGCGGGTCGCGGGCGCCGACGAGGGCGCGCTCGTCCTGGTCGACGCGACCTCCGGCGCGGGCGGCCTGCCCGTCGACATCACCGAGTCGGACGTCTACTACTTCGCCCCGCAGAAGTCCTTCGCGGCCGACGGCGGCCTGTGGCTGGCGGCCTTCTCGCCCGCCGCCCTGGAGCGCGCGCAGCGGATCCACGACTCCGGCCGGCACGTCCCGGAGTTCTTCTCGCTGCCGACCGCGATCGACAACTCCCTGAAGAACCAGACGTACAACACCCCGGCGCTCGCGACCCTCTTCCTGCTGAACGAGCAGCTCAAGTGGATCAACGGCCAGGGCGGTCTGGACTGGGCCGTGGCCCGGACGAAGGAGTCGTCGGACGCGCTGTACTCCTGGGCCGAGGAGTCCAAGTACGCCTCCCCGTTCGTGGCGGACGCGGCGAAGCGCTCGCAGGTCATCGGCACGATCGACTTCGCGGACGAGGTCGACGCGGCGGCGGTCGCGAAGGTGCTGCGCGCCAACGGCATCGTGGACACCGAGCCGTACCGCAAGCTGGGCCGCAACCAGCTCCGGATCGCGATGTTCCCGGCGATCGACCCGGCGGACGTGCGGGCCCTGACGGCCTGCGTGGACTACGTGATCGAGAAGCTGTAACTCCTCCGCCCCGCACTTCGCGTACTTCCCGTACGGAGGGCCCGGCGCCGCGCACGCGGTGTCGGGCCCTCCTGCGTGTACGTCACCGGCTCAGGGCCTGGTAGCGGCGGACCGCGAGGGGCAGGAAGAGCGCCACGAGGACGAGCGGCCAGACGACGGCCATGAGGACGGCGTGCTGCTCGATCCAGGAGCCGCCGCCCGCGCCCGGGTTGCCGAAGAGCTCGCGGGTGGCCGTCACGGTGGACGAGATCGGGTTCCAGGCGGCGACGGGCGCGAGCCAGGAGGGCATCAGGGACGGCGCCACGTACACGCTGGAGATCATCGTGACCGGGAAGACCACGGCGTAGAGGGCGCCGGCCGCCTCCGCGTTCGGCAGCACGAGGCCGCACCACACGCCCGCCCAGATCAGGCTGAAGCGCAGCAGCAGGATCAGCCCGAAGCCGAGGAGCGCGGGGCCGAGGCCGTTGCCCGGTGTCCAGCCGATGGCGAGGGCGGTGACGGCCAGGACGGCGAGTTCGGCGGTGGCGATCATGAGGTCGGAGAGGGCGCGGCCGGTGGCGACGGCCGAGGGGGCCATCGGCATGGAACGGAAGCGGTCCACGACCCCCTTGCCGCTGTCGGTGACGACGGCCACGGCGGTGTTCATGAGCCCGAAGGCCATGGCCATGGTGAACATGCCGGGCATCAGGAACGCGCGGTAGTCGCCGCCGCCGGGCACCCGCATCGCGCTGCCGAAGACGAACCCGTAGAGCAGCACGGAGACGATGGGGAAGCCGAGCTGCCAGAGGATGGCGACGGGGTTGCGGCGGTAGTTGAGCAGGGTGCGGCGGACGAGGGTGAGGCAGTCGGCGAGGGCCCAGTAGGCGCGGCCGCCGGTGGTGGCGGCGGTGACGGTGGTGACGGCGGTGCTCATGCGGCGGCCTCCTGGGGGGCGGTTTCGCGGGCGTCGGCTCCACGGGCGTCGGTTTCACGGGCGGCGGCCTTCTGGCCACCGGGCCGGCCGGTCTCCCGACCACCGGGCCGATCGGCCTCCTCCCCACCGACGCGATCGGCCTCCTGCCCCGTCAGCCGGAGGAAGACGTCGTCGAGGGCGGGGCGGCGCAGGGCGAGGTCCTCGACGGCGATCCGCTCCTCCTGGAGGGTGCGCGCGACCTCGGTCAGGGCGGCGACGCGGTCGGTGACGGGGACGTGGACGCGCCGTTCGGCCTCGTCGGTGCGGGGTTCGGCGCCCGCGACCCGGGCGAGGACCGCGCGGACGGCGGGCAGGTCGGCGGCCTCGGCGACGACGACCTCGACGCGGTCGCCGCCGACGAGGTTCTTGAGGCCGTCGGGGCTGTCGTCGGCGATGGCCCGGCCCCGGTCCACGACGGTGATCCGGGAGGCAAGCCGGTCGGCCTCGTCGAGGTACTGGGTGGTGAGCAGCACGGTCGTGCCGCCCGCGACGAGGGTGCGGACGGCCTCCCAGACCTCGCCGCGGGCGCGCGGGTCGAGTCCGGTGGTCGGCTCGTCGAGGAAGAGGACGGCGGGGGCGAGGATCATCGAGGCGGCGAGGTCGAGCCGGCGCCGCATGCCCCCGCTGTACTGGCCGGCGCCCTTGTCGGCGGCCTCGGTGAGGGAGAAGCGGTCGAGGAGTTCGGCGGCGCGGTCGCGGGCGCGGCGGGCGCCGAGGTGGAAGAGGCGGCCGAAGACCTCCAGGTTCTGGCGGCCGGTCAGGCCCTCGTCGACGGCGGCGTACTGGCCGACGAGCCCGATGCGGGTGCGGACGGCGCGCGGGTCGCGGGTGACGTCGATCCCGGCGACCTCGGCGCGTCCGCCGTCGGCCCGGAGGAGGGTGGCGAGGATGCGGACGGCGGTGGTCTTCCCGGCGCCGTTGGGACCGAGGAGCCCGTGGACGGTGCCGGGCCGGACGGCGAGGTCGAAGCCGTCGAGGGCGTGGGTGGCGCCGCCCCTGCCCCGGTACTCCTTGCGCAGGCCCTCGGCGAGGACGGCGTACTCGGGGACGCGGGCGGCCGCGTCGGTGCGTTCGGGCGTGTCGGTGCGTTCGGGCGTGACGGCGTGCTGGGACACGAAGGCCTCCGGTCGGTGCGGTCTTCTCGGAACACGTAACCGAGTACACCGTACTCCATTACGAGTACACCGTACCCAGTTTAAAAACGGAGCGTTTTAAAGTGGCCGCATGACCAAGAGCAGCCTCGACCTCCTCTGGGGCACGGGCGAACGCCCCAGCCGCGGCCCCAAACCCGGCCTCACCGTCGACCGGATCGTCACGACGGCGGTCGGCCTCGCCGACGCGGAGGGGCTCGACGCGGTCTCGATGCGGCGGGTGGCGAACGAGCTGGGTGTGGGCACGATGTCGCTCTACCGGTACGTCCCCGGCAAGACCGAGCTCCTCGACCTGATGCTCGACCGGGTCCAGGGCGAGTCCCTGCCCGACGACCCGCCGCCCGCCGCCCACTGGCGGGAGACCGTCACGGCCCTGGCCCGCACCACCCTCGGCCTCTACCGGGCCCACCCCTGGCTGCTCCGGGTCAACCAGGCCCGCTCCGTCCTCGGCCCGAGCGCCCTGCGCGGCCTGGAGCTGTGCCTCGCGGGGCTCAAGGGGCCGCGGGGCATGGGTCTGAGCGACCCCGAGACCATCTCGGTGATCATCACCGTGCAGGGGTACGCGGCGGGCACGGCCCGCATGGAGCTCCAGGCCTCCGAGGCCGCGCGGGAGACCGGGATCAGCGACGACGCGTTCTGGGACGCGCAGCGCCCCTACCTGGAGCGGGCGATGCTCTCGGGCGACTACCCGCTGATGGCGGGGCTCGCCGAGGACACCTTCGCCCGCGAGGCCGACCACTTCGCCTTCGGCCTCGAACGGCTCCTGGACGGCTTCGAGGCCCTGGTGAACCGGCGGAAGGGGGTCAGCGGCGCCTGACGAGCCGCTTCCCGGCCACCACCAGGAGCGTGGCGCCGGCGAGGACGAGGAAGCCGACGGTGACGTTCCCCCGCTCGCCTCCCGCGGGCGCCGCGGACGGCGACGCGGAGGCGCCGGGGGCGGCCGGAGCGCCGGGGGTCCGCGTCTCCCGCCCGCCGCCGCCCGACGGCGGATCCACGCGCAGGACCCGGCTGTTCCTCCCCTCCGAGCCGAACATGAGGGCCGAGCCGTCCGCCGTGTACGTCACCGACTCCGCCTGCCCCTGGAAGGGCGCCCCCACGGACGTCCCCCCGTCCCCGGGCCGCCCGTCCTTCCAGGCGTACTCCTGGGCGGTGAAGTAGCCGCGCAGGACGAGCCGGCCGCCGTCCGGCGAGAAGGCGCCGTCGGTCACCCACGGCACCTCGCCCACGCGCCGGAAGACGTTCGTCCCCGACGACGAGAGCCGCTCGGGCCCGGCGTACAGGCCGCCGCCGTCCTGCTTCTTGCTCGCGATGTACACCCGGCCGGTCTTCGGATGGACCATCAGGGCCTCGGCGTCGCGCGGCCCGTCGGCGTACTTCACTACGTACTGCCGCGCCGCCACCTTCTGGTCCTTCAGGACCTTCGGCTCGGGGAAGCGGTAGATCCAGACGTGGTCCCAGGAGCCGTCGCGGTTGTCGCCGATGTCGCCGACGTAGACGTTCCCGTCGGGGCCGACGGAGATCGCCTCCATGTCCCTGGGCGTGCCGACCCCCTGCAGGGTCAGGGTCGCGACCGTCTCTCCCGTACGGGAGTCGACGCCGTAGATCAGGGGCGCGTCCTGGTCGTTGTGCGTCCAGTAGATCCCCGGGTGGGCGCGGCTCGCGGCGAGGCCGCTGGACTCGGTGATCCGGGCGTCCCGGATCGTGAAGTCCCGGTCGGGATCCTGCCCTTCGGCACGGGCATGACCGGCCGGGAGCAGCACCAGGGCCGCCGCCGCGCCGAGGGCGCACAGAGCAGATCGCATGCCCCAAGCCTGCCACGGGCGGCGACAACCCGGTTGACCATGATCGGCACCGCTGCCAGGGTCGCGTCCATGCCCACTTTCACCGCGCCCGACGGCACGGAACTCGCGTACCACGACTCCGGCTCCGGGGCCCCGCTGCTCTGCCTCCCCGGCGGCCCGATGCAGGACTCCGCCTACCTGGGCGACCTCGGCGGCCCGGCGGCCCGCCGCCGCCTGATCCGCCTCGACCCGCGGGGCACGGGCGCGTCCGCGACACCGGCCGACCCGGCCTCGTACCGCTGCGACCGGCTGGTGGACGACGTGGAGGCGCTGCGGACGCACCTCGGCCTCGACACCGTCGACCTGCTCGGCCACTCGGCGGGCGCCAACCTGGCCGCGCTCTACGTCTCCCGGCACCCCGACCGCGTGAACCGCCTGGTGCTCGTCACGCCGGGCACGGCGGCGGTGGGGCTCGACACGCCCCCGGAGGAGCGGCTCGCGGCGGCGCGGCTGCGGAGCGCGGAGCCGTGGTTCGGCCCGGCGTACGCGGCCCTGGAGGAGGTCACGGCGGGACGGGGCGGGGCGGAGGCGTTCTCGGCGGTCGCGCCGTTCCTCCACGGGACCTGGGACGCACCCGCGCGGGAGCGGCACGCCGAGAGCGGCCGGCGGCGCAACGACGAGGCCGCGGCGGTCTACGCGGGCGAGGGCGCCTTCGACCCGCCCGCCACCCGCGCGGCGCTCGCGGGGTTCGACCGCCCGGTCCTGGTCGTGGCGGGCGAGGGCGACGTGAACACCCCGCCGCCGACGGCCGCCGCGTACGCGGCCCTGTTCCCGAAGGCGGAGACGGCCGTCCTGCCCGGCGCGGGCCACTTCCCCTGGCACGACGCCCCGGAACGCCTCACCGCGACGCTGAACGCCTTCCTCGCCTGAGGGCGCCCGGGTCCCGAAGGTGCCCCGGATCACAACAGGCCCCGTCACACGATCCGCGATGATATGACCATGCGTTTTCTGTTCGTCGGCGACAGCATGACCATCGGACGCGCCGGCGACTGGACCTGGCGCTACCGGATGTGGCAGCACCTGGAGGCGACCCTCCCGGGCGGGTACGAGATCGTGGGCCCGCGCACGGGCCTGTACGACCCGGACGGCTCCCACGCGCCCGAGGCGTACGCCGCCCCGGACTTCCCCGCCCCCGCCCGCCGCCACCTGGCCGGCTGGGGCGAGGGCTGGCTGCACATGGCACCGGTGATCGGCGAGACGGTCGCGGCGACCGGGGCGGACGTCCTCCTCGTCTCCCTCGGCCTGATCGACCTCGGCTTCTACACGAACAGCGACCAGACGGACGAGAACGTCCGGTCCT
The DNA here is from genome assembly GCF_053618675.1 of Streptomyces sp. NPDC055632. NCBI lineage: Bacteria > Bacillati > Actinomycetota > Actinomycetes > Kitasatosporales > Streptomycetaceae > Streptomyces > Streptomyces sp. NPDC055632. Next base: position 141,889 of record NZ_JBSHHY010000013.1, read on the forward strand.
TCGTCGGGGCCGCCCGCGCCGCGAACCCGCGCGTCCGGGCGGTCCTCCTCCCGGTCATCCCGAACGTCCGCGCCACCTACGACGCCCCCTTCGCCGCCGAGTGCGCCCGCTTCAACGACCTCCTCGCGAAGGCCGTCGCCGACCTGGACACCCCCGCGTCACCGCTCCTCCTGGCGACGGTCCCGGACGCGTACGCCCTCCCGACCGACACCTACGACGGCACCCACCCGGGCCCCACCGGCGAACACAAACTGGCGTCGGCCTTCGCGGACGCGATGCACCGGGCGTGGGCCCTGGGCGGCCCGTACGCGCCCCGGCCCTAGGGCCTGTCCGGCCCTAGAGGGTGCAACGAACCCAGGGGCACCCCACCACCCCGTACCGACCGACGGGACACCCCCGGAGGGAACTCCGGGATCACCAGGCGAAGGCCTCCGGCGAGGGTCCGGGCCCGGGGAAGATCTCGTCCAGGGACGCCAGAAGCTCCTCGCCCAGCTCGACCTCCAGGGCCCTCAGCGCACCGGCGAGCTGCTCGGGCGTCCGGGGCCCCACGATCGGCCCCGTCACACCGGGCCGGGTGAGCAGCCACGCCAGAGCGGTCTCCCCGGGCTGGAGCCCGTGCTTGTCGAGCAGGTCCTCGTAGGCCTGGAGCTGCGCCCGGGCGGCCGGGTCGGCGAGCGTGGCCGCCGCGCGTCCCTCCGTACGCCGCCCGCCCTCGGCCTCCTTCTTCAGGACCCCGCCGAGCAGACCGCCGTGCAGCGGCGACCAGGCGACGACCCCGAGCCCGTACTCCCGCGCGGCCGGGACGACCTCCATCTCGGCGCGCCGCTCGAAGAGGTTGTACAGGCACTGCTCGCTCACGAGCCCGACCGATCCCCGCCGCGCGGCGATCTCGTTGGCCTGGGCGATCTTGTACCCGGGGAAGTTGGAGGACCCCGCGTAAAGGATCTTCCCCTGCTGGATCAGCACGTCGACGGCCTGCCAGATCTCCTCGAAAGGAGTGGAGCGATCGACGTGATGGAACTGGTACAGATCGATGTAATCGGTCCCGAGCCGCTTGAGACTGCCCTCGACCGCCCGCCGGATGTTGAGGGCGGAGAGCTTGTCGTGATTGGGCCAGGCCTCCCCGTCGGCGCCCATGTTCCCGTACACCTTGGTGGCGATGACGGTGCGGTCGCGCCGGGCGCCGCCCTTGGCGAACCAGGAGCCGACGATCTCCTCGGTCCGCCCCTTGTTCTCACCCCACCCGTACACGTTGGCGGTGTCGAAGAAGTTGAGCCCCGCGTCCAGCGCCGCGTCCATGATGGCGTGACTGGTGACTTCGTCCGTCTGGGGTCCGAAGTTCATCGTGCCGAGAACAAGTCGGCTGACCTTGAGTCCGGTGCGTCCGAGCTGCGTGTACTCCATGAGTCACCAGCCAACTACTTAGAACGCACTCCAGGCAAGCACCTACTGCCCGACCACCGACGCGACGGCGACGATGGCGAACATCAGCACGAGAACACCGGCCATGATCCGGTTACGAGTCTTGGGGTCCACCCTTCGAGGTTAACCCGCCCCGCCCCCGCCCCCGCCCAGGGGCCACCTTCCCACCGCCTCATACCGGGGCCGCTCCCCCCGCACCCCGCTCACCGGCAGCCGAGACCGCACGAGCACCAGCTCCCCCACCTCCCACCGACTCCCTTCGAACCCCCCGAGCACCTCCACGAAGGGCCCCACATCGCCTCCCACCTCCCGCCCCACGGTCAGATGGGCCCGATACCGCCGGTGCTCCCCCATCCCGACCCCGGCCCGGCGCGCGGCCGCGTCGGACCGCTCGGCGAGGAGCCGCAGCACGTCCAGATCGCCGGCGACCCCGGCCCACAACGCCCGCCGCCCGAAGTGCCCGCCACCGTGCAGCCGCAACGAGAAGCCGGGCGTACGAGAGGCGGCCCTCCCGAGCCGCACCCGCAACTCGGGCACCAGCGCCTCATCCACCTCCCCCATGAAGGCGAGCGTGAGGTGCCACCCGCCCGACGGGGTCCACCGCACACCACCGGCCCCGGGCAGCTCCCGCAGCCGTTCGACCACGCGCCCGAGCTCGTCCAACCGCTCCGGAGGCGGCAGGACGGCAGCGAAAAGCCTCATGGAAAAAGTGTGGCACCCCCTACCCTCACCATCATGAAGATCCGTAAGGGCGGGCCCGAGGACATGCCCGCAGTACTCGCCATCCTGGACAGCGCCGTGGTCTGGCTGAACGACAAGGGCATCACCGCCCAGTGGGGCACGGACCCCTTCACGGCCCGCCCCGCGGCCGTACGACAAGTGGAAGAGACCGTGGCCGAGGGCGACCTCTGGATAGCGGAGATCGACGGCACACCGGCGGGCACGATGACCCTGACCCCCCACCCCGGCAAACACGTCCCCCACGCCGAAGAACCGGAGACCTACATCCGCCTCCTGGCCACGGACAAGAACTTCCACAACCAAGACGTGGGAGCGGCCCTCCTCCAACACGCCGCCACAGAGACCCGCCGCAAAAACGTCTCGCTCCTCCGCGTGGACTGCTTCGCGGGCAGCGAGGGCCGCCTGATCGCGTACTACGAGAAGCAGGGCTTCACCCGCACGGACACCTTCGCGGTGGGCGACTGGCAGGGCCAGATCCTGGAGCAGCGGGTCTGACGACGACGTACGGGAGGGGGTGGGGCCGGAGCGGGGGAGGTGGTGTCCGGGCGTAAAAGCGTCTTGAACCCGCGAAGCACGGTGAGACGCAGCCCGGACACCACCTCCCCCGCGGAGGCCCCGCCCCCGTCACCCCCACGGGCCCCCGAAGGCCTACGCCGCAGTGGTCAACCGCTCCCGCGCCACGAACCGAACCTGCGGATGCCCCCGCCGCCACCCCACGGCGACCTTGAGGCCTCCCACCCGAGCGAGCACGAGCCCCACGACAACGGCCGCGGCAAGCGAGATCAGTCCCCCCACAGCGAACCCGACCCGAGCGCCGTACACATCGGTGACCCACCCGAGCAGCGGCGCACCGATCGGCGTGCCCCCGGCGAAGACCATCATGTAGAGGCTCATCACCCGCCCCCGCATCGCGGGATCCGTGGCCATCTGCACGGCGGAGTTGGCGGTGACGTTGACCGTGAGCCCGATCATGCCGATCGGCACGAGCAGCAGCGCGAACAGCCAGAACGCCGGCGACAGCGCCGCGACGACCTCCAGCACACCGAAGACGCCGGCGGCGATCACCAGCATCCGCAGCCGGGTCGAGCCGCGCCGGGCCGCCGCGAGGGCGCCCACGAGCGACCCGGCGGCCATCAGCGTATTGAGGAACCCGTACGTACCGGCCCCCACGTGAAAGACCCCATCGGCGAAAGCAGTGAGCCAGATCGGAAAGTTGAACCCGAACGTCCCGATGAACCCCACAAGGACGATGGGCCACACCAGATCGGGCCGCCCGGCCACGTACCGCAGCCCCTCCCGGAGCTGCCCCTTCCCCCGCGGAACGCGCTCCACCTTGTGGAGCTCACCGGTCCGCATGAGCAACAGGCTGACCACCGGCGCGACGAAGGAGAGGCCGTTCAGCAGAAAGGCCCACCCACTCCCGACCCCGGCGATGAGGACACCGGCGACGGCGGGCCCGACGAGCCGAGCGGACTGGAAGTTGGCGGAGTTCAGCGAAACGGCATTACGGAGCTGCTCGGGCCCGACCATCTCGGAGACGAAGGACTGCCGCGCCGGATTGTCGACAACGGTGACCATGCCCAGCAGAAAAGCGATCAGATAGACGTGCCAGACCTGCACGTGCCCGGACAGGGTCAGCACGGCAAGCGCCACACCACACAGCCCAAGAGCCGCCTGGCTGACGAGAAGCAGCTGCCGCTTCGGGTACCGGTCGGCGATGACACCGCCGTACAGGCCGAAGAGCAGCATCGGCAGGAACTGGAGGGCCGTCGTGATGCCGACGGCGGCGGCCGAGCCGGTGAGGCTCAGGACCAGCCAGTCCTGGGTGATCCGGGCCATCCACGTACCGGTGTTGGAGACGATCGCTCCGGTGAAGAACAGCCGGTAGTTCCGGATCTTGAGCGAGGAGAAGGTTCCCCCGCCCCGACGGGTGTAGGTATCGGGTTTGTGGACGGGTGCGGAGTCTGCTCCGGGTCCCGTACTCAAAGTGCGTCGCCTCCTCGGCTCGTGGTCTACAGGTGCGCGAGCTTCTCCAGGACGGGGGCGGCCGCGCGCAGCTTGGCCCATTCGTCCTCGTCCAGACCCTCGGCGAGCGCGGCCAGCCAGGCGTTCCGCTTGCGGCGGGACTCCTCGAGCATGGCCTCGGCCTGCTCGGTCTGGCTGACCACCTTCTGCCGGCGGTCGTCGGGGTGCGGCTCCAGCCGGACCAGTCCCTTGGCTTCGAGCAGCGCGACGATGCGGGTCATCGAGGGCGGCTGGACGTGTTCCTTGCGGGCCAGCTCGCCGGGGGTCGCGGAGCCGCAGAGCGACAGGGTGCCGAGCACCGACATCTCGGTGGGGCTCAGCGATTCGTCGACGCGCTGGTGCTTGAGGCGTCGGCCCAGCCGCATGACGGAGGAGCGGAGCGCGTTCACGGCCGCGACGTCGTCGGCGGTGCCGTGGGACAGGTCAGGCATGTTCGTTAGCATAACTCATTACCCTGTCTAAATACCACCGGAAACCCACCGACGTCACGCGGATCACACGCACCGATACGCACACGCCCGCCCGCCCCCCGCACCCGTATGCACCCGCCCACACCCGCCCACCCCCCATGCACCCGCCCACACCCGCCCGCGCACCCACGCACCCGCGCGCGACAACACACACCGGCCCAGATCACGCTTCGGCATCCATGTATCACCCAAACGAGTGAGTCGGATCCAGAAAGTGACGCAAAGAAGCCCCGGGTGCCCCGACCCTGACGGCATGGGATCGACAGTGCTCAGCCTGCGCATCGACGGTGAGCTGCTCGACCGGCTCAGGAGTCACGCCGCGAAAAGAGGAATGAGCGTCCAGGACTACGTGGCCCGGACGCTCATTCGCGAGGATTTCGACGAGCGGTTCAAGACCGCCGTCGACGAGACGGAGAAGTTCTACGGTGCGGAGGGGGCGGAGGGGGAGCCGCAGCAGGCGCCCGCCCCGCCCCGGGATCACGTGAGGCCGAGCGCCGGCATCGCGTAGTAGAAGACGAACACCGCCGACACGACGTACATGGCCACCGGCACCTCACGGCCCCGGCCGGCCGCGAGGCGCAGCACGCTGAAGGCGATGAAGCCGATGCCGATGCCGTTCGTGATCGAGTACGTGAACGGCATCATCACCATGGCCAGGAACGCCGGCACCGCGATGGTGAAGTCGCTCCAGTCGATGTCCCTGACCGAACCGGCCATGATCAGGAAGCCGACCGCGAGCAGCGCGGGGGTGGCGGCCTGGGACGGGACCATGGTGGCCAGCGGCGTGAGGAACAGCGCCACGGAGAAGAGGCCGCCGGTGACCACGGAGGCGAGGCCGGTCCTGGCCCCCTCGCCGACGCCGGCCGTGGACTCCACGAAGCAGGTGGTGGCGGAGGAGGAGGTCGCGCCGCCGGAGGCGACGGCCAGGCCGTCGACCAGGAGCACCTTGTTGATGCCGGGGAAGTTGCCGTCCTTGTCGGTCAGCTTGGCCTCGTCGCCGACGCCGAGGATCGTGCCCATGGCGTCGAAGAAGCAGGACAGCAGCACGGTGAAGACGAAGAGGACGCCGGTCAGGACGCCGACCTTGTGGAAGCCGCCGAAGAGGCTGAACTGCCAGAAGAGGCCGAAGTCGGGCGAGGCGACCGGGTTGCCGGGCCACTCCGGGGTGGTCAGGCCCCAGGACGGGACGTCCGCGACCGCGTTGATCACCATGGCGACGACGGTCATGACGACGATCGAGATGAGGATGGCGCCGGGGACCTTGCGGACGATCAGCGCGAGGGTGAGCAGGGCGCCCAGGACGAAGACGAGGACGGGCCAGCCGGTGAGGTGACCGTCGCCGCCGAGCTGGAGCGGGACGGTGGTGTGGGCGGCGTCGGGGATGCGGGAGACGAAGCCCGAGTCGACGAGGCCGATCAGCAGGATGAAGAGGCCGATGCCGATCGCGATGCCCTTGCGGAGCCCGGCCGGGACGGCGCTCATCACGCGCTCGCGCAGACCGGTCGCGACGAGCAGCATGACGACGAGGCCGGCGAGGACGACCATGCCCATGGCGTCGGGCCAGGACATCCGGGGCGCGAGCTGGAGCGCGACGACGGTGTTGACGCCGAGGCCGGCGGCGAGGGCGATCGGGACGTTGCCGATGACGCCCATCAGGAGGGTGGTGAACGCCGCCGTGAGGACGGTGGCGGTGACGAGCTGGCCGCTGTCGAGCTGGTGCCCGTACATGTCCTTGGCGCTGCCGAGGATGATCGGGTTCAGCACGATGATGTAGGCCATCGCGAAGAAGGTGGCGAAGCCGCCCCGGACCTCGCGGGCGACGGTCGAACCGCGCTCGGAGATCTTGAAGAAGCGGTCGAGTCCGGAGGTCGGTTCGGGGGAACCGGACGGCTCGGGGGAAGGGGCCTTGGCGGTGGCCGTGGTGCTCATGGGAGTCCTCGTAGGAGAGTGTCCATTTTGGCGGTTCATACGAAGGAAACCCGCCACAGGCAAACCGTTTCAGTATGAACACATGAACGAGCGAGCGTCCATCTCCGCGCGTAGACAAGAATTCACGCCACCCGATCCGCCGCCCGCCCCGCCGCCTAGACTGGCCCCCATGGCGAAGTGGACACCGAAGCACGAGGCACCCGAGCCCCTGGAAGGGCCCGTCGTCGCCACCATCACCGGCGGAACGATCCTCTGGTTCGTGCTCTTCCTCGTCCAGCTCCCCTTCTACGGCTGGTTCGACGACCGGGACCTGACCTGGTGGGTGTGGACCTGCCTGGCCGGGGCCGGGCTCGGCCTGATCGGCATCTGGTACGTACGGAAGCGCGACGCGGCGCTCAAGCGGCACGCGGCGGCGCGGGAGGCCGAGGAGCACCCGGCTCCGTGACGCCGCCCGGCACCGGGTAGTACCACGGGACCACTCCCCCTCCCCCCACGGTCCGATCCCGCCCCCTCCCGCCCCCCATATCCCCCTCTCCGGCAGGTGAACGCCCCCTTCCGGCCGTACCGTCGAGAGCATGACGCAGCGGTCGAAGATCGACACGGAAAGCGGCGGGACGCCGGAGAACGGCCCGCCCGTCGAGCACCGCCCGGCCGGGCTCACCTCCGCCGAGGTCGCGGAGCGGGTCGCGCGCGGGGAGGTCAACGACGTCCCCGTACGGAGCTCCCGCTCAGCCGTCGACATCGTCCGGGCCAACGTCTTCACCCGCTTCAACGCGATCATCGGCGTGCTGTGGGTGATCATGCTCTTCGTCGCGCCGATCCAGGACAGCCTGTTCGGCTTCGTGATCGTCGCGAACACCGGCATCGGCATCATCCAGGAGCTCCGGGCCAAGAAGACCCTCGACGGGCTCGCCGTCATCGGCGAGGCCAAGCCGACGGTCCGGCGCGACGGGACCGCCGCCGAGCTGTCCACCTCGGAGATCGTCCTGGGGGACCTGATCGAGCTGGGGCCCGGGGACAAGGTGGTCGTCGACGGGGTGGTGGCGGAGGCCGACAGCCTGGAGGTCGACGAGTCGCTGCTCACCGGCGAGGCGGACCCGGTGGTGAAGAGGCCGGGCGACCCGATGATGTCGGGCTCCTTCGTGGTGGCGGGCGGCGGCGCGTTCACGGCCACGAAGGTCGGTCGCGAGGCGTACGCGGCGCAGCTCGCGGAGGAGGCGTCCCGCTTCACGCTCGTCCACTCCGAGCTGCGCAGCGGCATCTCCACGATCCTGAAGTACGTGACGTGGATGATGGTCCCGACCGCGACCGGTCTGATCATCAGCCAGCTGATCGTCAAGGACACCAACCTCAAGGACTCGATCGCCCGGACCGTCGGCGGCATCGTCCCGATGATCCCGGAGGGGCTCGTCCTCCTCACCTCCGTGGCCTTCGCGATCGGCGTGGTCCGGCTCGGCCGCAAGCAGTGCCTGGTCCAGGAGCTGCCGGCCATCGAGGGCCTGGCGCGGGTCGACGTCGTGTGCCTGGACAAGACGGGCACGCTGACCGAGGGCGGCATGGACGTGACAGCCCTGCGTCCGCTGAACGGCACCGACGAGGCGTACGTACGGAAGGTCCTCGGCGCGCTCGGCGCGTCCGACCCGCACCCGAACGCCTCCCTCCAGGCGATCATCGAGGCCTACCCGGACGCGGACGGATGGCGCTGCACGGAGGCGCTGCCGTTCTCGTCGGCCCGCAAGTACAGCGGGGCGACGTTCGACGAGGGCGGCGGCGAGGGCTCGTCGTGGCTGCTGGGCGCCCCGGACGTCCTCCTGGAGGCCGGTGACCCGGCGCTCGCCGAGACCGACCACCTGAACGAGCAGGGCCTGCGGGTCCTCCTCCTGGCCCGTACGGACCGCGAGCCCGGCGCCCCCGGGGCGGCGGAGGCGGCCCGCCCGGCCGCGCTCGTGGTCCTGGAGCAGCGGCTGCGCCCGGACGCGTCCGACACCCTCGCGTACTTCGCGGACCAGAACGTCGCCACGAAGGTCATCTCCGGCGACAACGCGGTCTCGGTGGGGGCGGTGGCCGGGAAGCTGGAGCTGCCGGGGGCGGAGCACACGGTGGACGCCCGCACGCTCCCGGAGGACCGGGAGAAGATGGCGGAGGTGCTGGAGGAGAACGCGGTCTTCGGCCGGGTCACCCCGCAGCAGAAGCGGGACATGGTGGCCGCGCTCCAGTCGAAGGGCCACACGGTCGCGATGACCGGGGACGGCGTGAACGACGTCCTGGCCCTGAAGGACGCGGACATCGGCGTCTCGATGGGCTCGGGCTCGGAGGCGACCCGGGCGGTCGCGCAGATCGTCCTCCTGAACAACTCCTTCGCGACGCTGCCGTCGGTGGTGGCGGAGGGGCGCCGGGTCATCGGCAACATCACGCGCGTGGCGACCCTCTTCCTGACGAAGACGGTCTACTCGGTACTGCTCGCGGTCCTGGTGGTCTGCTCCCAGGTGGAGTACCCCTTCCTCCCCCGCCACCTGACCCTGCTGTCCACCCTGACGATCGGCGTCCCGGCCTTCTTCCTGGCCCTGGCCCCGAACAAGGAACGGGCGAAGCCGCACTTCGTGCGCCGGGTGATGCGGTACGCGATCCCGGGCGGGATCATCGCCGGGGCGGCCACCTTCACCACGTACCTCCTGGCCCGCCACCACTACAGCGGCGCGGACGCCCTGGGGGCCGAGACCAGCGCGGCGACCCTCACCCTCTTCCTGGTCTCCCTCTGGGTCCTCGCGATCATCGCCCGCCCCTACACCTGGTGGCGCCTCGCCCTGGTCGCCACCATGGCCGGCGCCTTCCTCCTCGTCCTCGTCGTCCCCTGGCTCCAGGACTTCTTCGCCCTGAAACTGGTCGGCACGACGATGCCCTGGGCGGCGGTGGCGATCGCGGCGACGGGCGCGGCGCTCCTGGAGGCCGCGTGGCGCTGGGTGGACCGGAGGTTCCCGGCGTAACGGGCCGGGCGGGCCGGTCAGTCGAACCACCGGTCCCGCGAAAGCTCCTCCGTGCGGGTCGGGTCCTCCAGGAGGGCCGCGACCTCGAAGCGGCGGGGCCACTGGCCGGCGGCCCAGGCGAGGCCGGCGGCGACGCCTTCGAGGGTGGCGGCGTGGACGGTGCCGTCGGGGGTGCGGCGCCAGTCGAGTTCGACGCCGCCCGCGCGGAGTTCCTCGTGCTCGACGTAGAAGCAGGGGGTGGCGGGGCCGAGGAGGGCCGTCACGGAGTCCGGGACCCCGTGCTCCTCGCCGGCCGTCGTGACCCGCGCCTCGACCGTCTCGCTCAGGCGGCGCACCTGGAACAGCTCGGCCAGGTCCGCCGCCCGGGGCGGGGCGACCGGGAGGAGGGGCAGGCCCGTCGTCAGCGGGAGGAGGTCGGGGGCGTCGGCCACCACCGCGTCCGCCGCGTCGACCACGGTCACGACCCCGTCGACGACCGCCCGCAGCTCGTCCGGGAGGGTCACCTGCTCCGGGTCCAGGTCCGCGAGGGCCGTGTAGAGGGCGTGCAGCTGCGGGGCCGTCACCACGCGGTCCGGGTCCGCCAGGCGGCCGAGCAGCTCCGCCGCGCCGCCCGGCTCGTCCAGGAGCGCCGGGACCGAGGTGCGGACGCCGAGGGCCCGCAGGACCTGCTCGTCGTCGAAGCCGGTCGCGTCGGCGGAGTCGTACAGGCCGATCAGGAGGGGGTCGGTGCCGGCGGCGCGCAGTCCGGCCGGGCGGCGGCCGTCCAGTACGGGGTGGTCGCGGAGCCACCAGGCCGTGTACGGGCGGACCGTCTCCGTCGTGCCGTCCGGCAGGAGGACCCGTACGGGCTGGATCAGGGCGTCCCTCAGGGGCGGCACCGCGAGCAGGGCCAGCGCCCGCGGCCAGGCGTCGTCGTCGACCAGGTCCAGGTCCCGTACGGCGACGATCTCCGTCGCCACCGGCGGCACCGGGGTCTCCGGGAGGCGGTCGAGGACGTCCTCGCACCACACGTCGACCGCGTCGAGGAGCCCGGCGTCGTCCGGCTCCGGGTAGTCGCCCTCGCGGGGCTCGACCTCGTCCGGGTCGAGGACGAGGTCGTTCGTACGGACCAGGGCGAAGGTGGCGAGCACCCCGCACGCGGTGAGGGGCTGCTCGCCCCAGCGGGCGGCGAGGCCGGCGTCCACGAAGGCGATCTCGTCCTCGCGGACGACGGCGGCGAAGGGCGAGCCGGGCAGGACGAGTTCGCTCGCCGGGGCGAGTTCGCCGTCCTCGTCGGGGAGGGCGAGCGCGCCCAGCCACGGCTCCTCGCCCGGGGCGAGCTCCGCGTCGCGGGCCAGGCCGAGGACGGTCTCGGCCAGCTCCTCGGCGTCCAGGGCGTCGACGTCCTCGTCCCAGATCTCGCCCACGTCGAGGGAGGCCGCGACCGCGAGCCGCACCTGGTGGGTCGTCAGGATCGCGCGGGGCGTGGCGGGCAGGGCGCCCAGCTTCTCCAGGAGCGGGTGGGCGGCGTCCGGGTGCGCCACCTTCAGGCCGAGCCGGGCCAGCTCGGGCGGGGTGCCCTCCTGCGGCAGGAGGACCTGGCGGGGGCCGATCACCGTGCGGGACCGGGTGCCCTCCGTCTCCTCCGCCAGCGGCACCGGCAGGCCCGTGAGCCGGTCCGGGTCGACGCCCGCGAGGGAGTCGTACAGGCGCCACCACCAGCCGGCGGGCCGGTCGACCCCGGCCAGGCGGTCGATCGCCTCGGTCAGCGGGACCCGGCCGACGCCGAGCGTGCGCAGCTCCGGGCGGCGCTCCAGACCGGCCGGGAGGAGCGTCGGGAAGACCTCCGCGAGCACGTTCACGGTCTCCGCGCCCGCGCCCTCCACGACCTCCGCCTCGATCGGGCGGAGCGCGGGCAGCTCCTCGGTCGGGACGGCGGGCGCCAGGAACCCGACGCGCGGCAGCCGGTCGAGGATCGCCTCGCGCAGCGCCCCGTCGAGCGGGCCCTTGCCGAACGGGCCGGGCACGAGGTCGAGCGCGGCGGTCGTCACCGGCCGCCAGTCGGCGAGCAGTTCGGCGTACGCGTCGGCCGCCCGCTGCACCAGGAAGTCGGTGAGCGGTCCGGGAGCCGGGTGGCGGCGGGCGGTGTCGAGCGGCAGGGAGGCGATGAGGAGGGCGGGGATGCCCAGGGGTTCGTCCGTGGGGGTCGGGGCGTGCACGACCGGGGTGGTCTGCGGGTAGCGCGGGGCCCCCGCGTCGTCCACGGGCACGGCCCAGGTGACCGACCAGTGGGGGCGCAGGCGCTCCTCGACCGGGCGGTCCCTGAGGAGCTCGGGGTCGAGCGGGCCGCCGTGGCCGACGGTCCGCCAGCGGTGCGCGCCGCTCGCGGAGTCCTCGACGCGGACGTAGCCGTCGGCCTCGGAGCGGCGGAGCGTTCGTACACCTTCGGGTGTCTCCACGACGACCTCGGACAGACCCGGAAGAGTGAGCAGCAGGGCGTCGTCGATCGAGGAGAGGAGCCGCTCGGTGAGGTCTTGGGCGGCCGCGTCGCGCAGCGGCAGGACCACGACGGTGTCGTACCCGTCGGGCGCGGTGCCCTCGGCGGGCAGCGGGAGGCGGAGCAGCGGCACGTGGCCGTCGCGGCGGCGCAGTTCGTCGCCGAGGCCCGGGCTGTGGCGGGCGGCGTCGGCGGCCAGTTCGCGGGCCTCGGCGAGGGACCAGCGGACGCCGCCGTGGCGGCCGAGGAGGGCGGGCTCGTCGGTGACGGCGAGGACGGCGGCGAAGCCGACGCCGAAGCGGCCCACGGCCCCCGTGTCCCCCTCGCCGCCCTGCTCGCGCTTGGCGGAGGCGCGGAGGGTGGACAGCGACTCGACGCCCGTGGCGTCCAGCGGGGCGCCGGTGTTGGCGGCGGCCAGGACGGCCGGGCCCTCGTGGTCCGCCGGGTGCAGGGTGAGGCGGAGGCGGCCGGGGACGCCGGCGCGGCGGGCGGCGTCGGCGGCGTTCTGGGCCAGCTCGACGACCAGCCGGTCGCGGTAGCCGCCGAGCGCGAGGTCCTCCTCGGCGTTGGCGTCCTCCCGGAACCGGGCGGGCGAGGCCCCCCAGGCGTCGAGGACGCCGCGGCGCAGCCGTGCGGTGCCGAAGGGGTCGGTTCCGTCGGTCGTCGTCCGGACGCTGACGCTCACGTCTGACTCCACTCTGCGGTGCGGTGAATCGGGTCGGGACCGGTACGGTGCCGTTCCGGAGGTCCCGGGGCCCGAAGGTACCGCGCCGCGCGGTACGGCCTTCCCCGCGGAGGGGCCCGCCCCTACGAGTGGCCCAGGTCCTCCAGGACCTCGTCCGGTTCCGTCGTGGAGCCGGAGTCACTGGAGGGGCGGAGGGGGAAGGCGTCGACGGCCGTCGAGTCGTGGACCGGGGGCGCGGGGCGCGGCGGCTTCGGCATGACGGCGGCCTCCGAGTGGCCGCCGCAGCCGTACGCCAGGGAGACGACCCGGCCGTCCGCCGGGGAGAACTCATTGGCGCAGATGCCGAAGGCCTGCTTCAGGGAGCCGTCCAGCGGCACCAGGAAGGCGCAGGACTCGCAGGTGGCGGGGGCCGCCTGCGCCATCGGCGTCTTGGCGCCGAAGGCCTCGTCCCAGCGGTCCGCGGCCACGTGCAGGCCGTAGCGGGACAGGACCCGGGCCCGGCGCATGCCGAGCTCGTCGGCGACCGACGCGATCGCGCCCCGCGAGGGGGTACGGGTCACGATCTCGGCGTCCTCGACGTCGAGGTGGTCCGCCAGCTCCTCCGAGACCGCGGAGTTCGGCGGCGGCGCGTCCTCGCCGGTGTAGCCGGGCTCCAGGCGCGGGTCGTCCTGCTCGGTCGGCAGCAGGTCGCCCGGACCCATGTCGCCGGGGCGCAGCCGCTCGCTCCACGGCACCCACTCGGGGGCGAGGAGGGAGTCGGGTCCCGGCAGCAGGACGGTTTCGTCGAGCGTGACGTTCTTGGCGCGGGAGGCGCGCGTCACGGTCACCGCCCAGCGCCAGCCCCGGTAGCCGGGCTCCTTGCACTCGAAGAAGTGGGTGACGACGCGGTCGCCCTCCGCGAGGACCTCCACGTGGGCGCCCACGATCCCCGGCGCGGCCGCCTCCTCGGCGGCCTCCCGGGCGAGTTCCACCGCCTCGGCGCACAGGCGGTCGGGGGTACGCGTGGCTCGCGGGGCACGCGGGGTACCGCTTCGCGTCGTCGCAGCACTCACAGGTATCGCTTCTCTCCTACGCCGTCTCACAGGTGCGCCGGCCGGGAGGCGGGAGCGAAGCAACGGGCGGCGGGCGGAGCGGACCAGAGGGCCGCATCGACGTCCGCACCCGACGTGTCTCGCGCGTCTCGGGCACACCTAACGCCATCCATTCTGCGGTATGCCGAAGAGGCGCGCGGCCGAGAGCTTCCGCCGGTGACGCGCTACGCACGCTACCCCGTTCGCGGGCCTCCGCCCACCTGCCCGTCCCAAGAGGGCCGCATCGCGGACGGCCGGGCCGGTCACGGAGCCCCGGGAACGGCCGGACGGGCCGCGCGCACACCCGGCCGCGGAGGCCCGGGACGACGGGGCGGACCCCATGCGTGTCCGGTCGCGGAGGCCGGGAACGACGGGGCGGACCACGTGCGCGCTTGGTCGCGGAGGCCCGGGAACGACGGGGCGGACCCCATGCGTGTCCGGTCGCGGAGGCCGGGAACGACGGGGCGGACCACGTGCGCGCTTGGTCGCGGAGGCCCGGAACCACCGCGCCGGCCGTACGGTCCACGGGCCGCCCGCTCCGGCCGCCCGCGCCGGCCGACGGCGCGCCCCCGTCCCCGGCGCGGCCGCGACACGCCCGGCGCGCGGGTCCGTTCGAGCGGGTCTCCGGCGCGTCTCCGGGTCCTCCGCCGCGCCGCGGGCAGCCCGGTCGGTCCGGATGTATCCCGCGTCACGCCACGGTTCGGGACCCGACCTTGGGGCACTATGACGGGGTGGCAGCCGCACGGTCCCCCGCACGATCCGAGGATCACGCCGGGCCGCTCCGGAGAGCGGGCCGGGCGGTCGGGCGTGCCCTGCACCTGCCGTTCACCGGCACGGCGAAGGGCATCCGGAAGGCCACCCACGCGCACGGCGCGGGCGAGTCGGGGCTCGGCAAGCTGATCGAGCTGCACGCCGTGAACGGCGCCGGGGACGTCATGATCACCGTCGCCCTCGCCTCCACCGTCTTCTTCTCCGTGCCGACCGACGAGGCCCGCGGCCGCGTCGCCCTCTACCTCGCCATCACCATGGCCCCGTTCACCCTCCTCGCCCCCGTGATCGGCCCGCTCCTGGACCGCATCCCGCACGGCCGGCGCGCGGCGATGGCGGGCGCGATGGGGACCCGCGCGGTCCTGGCGATCATGATGTCCGGGGCCGTCGCGACCGGCGGCATCGAGCTGTACCCGGCCGCGCTCGGCGTGCTCGTGGCCTCCAAGGCGTACGGGGTGGTCCGCAGCGCGGTCGTGCCCCGGCTGCTGCCACCGGACTTCTCGCTCGTGAAGGCGAACTCCAGGGTCACCCTGGCCGGGCTGCTCGCCACCGGGGTCGCCGCGCCCATCGGGGCGGGGCTCCAGATGATCGGGCCGGGCTGGCCGCTGTACGGCGCGTGCGCGCTGTTCCTGCTCGGCGTGTTCTGGGCGCTGCGGATGCCGCCGAAGGTGGACTCCGCGAAGGGCGAGCGGCGGGCGCACCTGCTGACCCACGGCGAGAAGAAGCCGAGCCTGCGGACGGTCGGCCCGGCGGTCCTGCACGGCCTGGCGGCCAACGCGGCCCAGCGCATGCTGTCGGGCTTCCTGATCTTCTTCCTGGCGTTCCTGCTGCGCGAGCACCCGCTCTCGGGGCAGAGCGCCGCCGTCTCCCTCGGCATCGTGGGCGTGGCGGCGGGCGTCGGCAACGCGTGCGGGACGGCGGTCGGCTCGCTGCTCCGGGACCGGGGCCACGGCCCCGAGGTGATCATCGCCACGATGATCAGCGTGGTCCTCGGCACCGCGATCTGCACGGCGATCTTCTTCGGCGGCGTGATGGTCGCCGTCCTCGGCGCGGTCGCGGGCCTCACCCAGGCCCTGTCGAAGCTGTCCCTGGACGCGCTGATCCAGCGGGACGTGCCGGAGGTGGTGCGCACCTCGGCGTTCGCCCGCTCCGAGACCGCCCTCCAGATGGCGTGGGTGGTGGGCGGCGCGATCGGCATCGCGCTCCCCCTGAACGGCACCCTCGGGATGTCCGTCGCCGCCGCGATCCTGGCCCTGGGCGCCCTCCTGGCCGTCCGCGGCCTGCTCTCGGCCGCCCGCCGCCGCCCGGGCCCGAAGAACCGCCCGAAGACCCGGGTGGCGTGACCGGGCAGTGGCCCGGGGCGTGACCGGGCAGTGGCCCGGGGCGTGACCGGGCAGTGGCCCGGGGCGTGACCGGGCGGCGGCCCGGGATGGCGGCCCATGCGGTGGGAAAGGGACCTCCGGACGTACGGATGGCCCAGCCCGTCCGGTACCGGGAGGCGGCACGCCGTACCCCCGCGTGGCGCGGAAGCGACGGCCCGATAGCCTTCGGCTCATGACCGTTGCGTTCTTCTCCGGCTCGCGCCGCCGGACCGCCGTCGCCCTCGGGGCCGTCTCCGCCGGGCTCCTCGTCCTCTCCGCCTGCGACAAGCCGACCCCGATCGCGACCCTGACGGTCGGATCCGACTCGGTCCACTCCGAGGCCGCCTGCTACAACGACGGCGACGCCATCAAGGAGTCGCAGGTCCAGGAGTGCCTCAACAAGAAGGCCGAGAAGACCATCACCGTCGCGCCGGACGACCGGATCCGCTTCGGCGTGGACCCCGAGATCGCCGACAACGGGTGGACGATCTTCCTCGGCGGCCAGCAGGCCGAGGCCGAGCCGTACAAGAAGACCTACCGGACCATTCCGGCCAGCGCCTTCTTCTCCAGCCAGCAGACCGGCGAGACCCTGGACCAGGCCCAGGTGACCATCGTCGAGAACACCGGCAAGAAGCTGACCGGCGTCTGGCACTTCCAGCTGAAGAAGGAATCCTGATCCGCCGGTGGTCCACCGGATCCTGATCGTGACGGCCGTGGCGGCGGAGGCGGACTCCGTCACCGCCGGCCTCGCACCCGTCGCGACCGCCGCCCCGGAGCACGTCCCGCTGCCCGGGGGGTTCGCCCTGCGCCGCCACGCGGACGGGGACCGCGCGCGCGTCGACGTCCTGGTCGGCGGGGTCGGCCCCGCGGCCGTCGCCGCCGCGACGGGAACGGCCCTGGCGCACGCCTCGACGACGGACACGGGTCGGACGCACGCCCCGGCGACGGGTACGGACCCGACGCACGCCTCGACGACGGGCACGGCGCCGACGCCCACCCCGGCGACGGGTACGGACCACCGGGAACGTCCCTACGACCTCGTCGTCTCCGCCGGGATCGCCGGCGGGTTCCAGCCGTCCGCCCCGCTCGGGACCCTCGTCGTCTCGTCCGCGATCGTCGCCGCCGACCTCGGGGCGGAGACCCCCGACGGGTACCTCGCCGTCGACGAGCTCGGCTTCGGACGGTCCGTCCACCCCGTGCCCGAGGCGCTGACCGGCCGCCTCCGCGCCGCCCTGGCCGCCGAGGGCCTGCCGTGCGCCGTCGCGCCCGTCCTCACCGTCTCCACCGTCACCGGCAGCGCCCGGCGCGCCGCCGAGCTGGCGGAGCGGCACCCCGGGGCCGCCGCCGAGGCGATGGAGGGCTTCGGCGTCGCCGAGGCCGCCGCCGCGTACGGCGTGCCCGTCATCGAACTCCGTGCCGTGTCGAACGCCGTCGGCCCCCGCGACCGCGCCGCCTGGCGCATCGGCGACGCCCTGGACGCGCTCCGCCGGGCCGCCGGGGCACTGAGCCGCACCGTCCCCGTGGAGACGCCGTGAAACTGAAGATCGCCTACTCGCCCTGCCCGAACGACACCTTCGTCTTCGACGCCTGGGCCCACGACCGCGTCCCCGGCGCCCCCCGGCTCGACGTGACCTTCGCCGACATCGACGTCACCAACGGCTGGGCCGAGAGCGGCACCGACGCGCACGACGTCCTGAAGGTGTCGTACGCCGTGCTGCCCTGGATCCTCGACGAGTACGCCCTGCTGCCCTGCGGCGGCGCGCTGGGCCGGGGCTGCGGGCCGCTCGTCCTGACCCGGGACGCCGGAACGGGCGCCGACCTGGCCGGGAAGACCGTCGCCGTGCCGAGCGAGCGCTCGACCGCGTACCTGCTGTTCCGGCTGTGGGCGGCCGAGGCCGTGCCCGGCGGGGTCGGCGAGGTGGTCGTGATGCCGTTCCACGAGATCATGCCCGCCGTCCGCGACGGCAAGGTCGACGCGGGGCTCGTCATCCACGAGGCCCGCTTCACGTATCAGGAGTACGGGCTGCACCGGCTCGCCGACATGGGCGAGCACTGGGAGACGACGACGGGCCTGCCGATCCCGCTCGGCGCGATCGTCGCCCGCCGCTCGCTCGGCGCGGAGACCCTCCGGCTGCTCGCCGACGCGGCCCGCGCGTCCGTGCGGATGGCCTGGGACGACCCGGTCGCCTCCCGGCCGTACGTCATGGAGCACGCGCAGGAGATGGACCCGAAGGTGGCGGACCAGCACATCGGCCTGTACGTGAACGAGTTCACGGCCGACCTCGGCGAGCACGGCTACGCGGCGGTCCGCGGGCTGCTCACCCGCGCCGCGGCCGAGGGACTCGTACCGCCCCTCGGCCCGGACGCGCTCGCCTTCCCGTAGGGCGGATCAGACGTCGAGCTGGTCCGCGACCGCCCGCAGCAGGCCGGCGATCTTCTTGCCCGCCGTCTTCTCCGGGTAGCGGCCGCGCTCCAGCATCGGCGTAATGTTCTCCAGGAGCGTCGTCAGGTCCTGCACGATGGACGCGAGTTCGTCGGGCTTGCGGCGCTGGGCCGCGGCGACGGACGGGGTGGGGTCGAGGATCACGACGGACAGCGCCTGGTCGCCGCGCTGGCCGGCGACGACGCCGAACTCCACCCGCTGGCCCGGCTTCAGCGCCTCGACTCCGGCGGGGAGCACCGACGAGTGGACGAAGACGTCGCCGCCGTCGTCACGGGAGAGGAAGCCGAAGCCCTTCTCGCTGTTGAACCATTTCACCTTGCCGGTAGGCACGTCCGTCCTCGTCCTCGTCGATGGGGATGGCAAACGGCGGGTCGACCGACCCGCCGGCACCAAGGCTAATGGTCCGGAGGCCGGTGACAAGACGTCGCCGATGTGTTCCTACGGCCTGGGAACTACCCTGGTCGAATGCGTAGTGAAACCCGCGCCGTGCCGGTGGACGACAGCGCCCCGGGCGACGGCCTCGTCAAGGCCGGCGGCATCCTCTTCGTGATCGGCGCGGTCGCGACGCTGGTCACCGTGGCTCCGCTGTTCCTCGGGACGGACCCGTTCCCCACCGTCGCGTACACCGTCTCCATGCTGATGGGGGTCGGATTCCTCGTCGCCGCCGCCGGCGTGATGCGCTCGATCGCGGCCCAGCGGCGCCAGGCCAAGGCCGGTACGGGCACGCCCGCTCAGCCCAGGTAGGCCTCCCACCAGGCACGGAAGTCCGTCAGGTCCGCCAGGACCACGTCCGCGCCCGCCTCCCGCAGCTCCTCGGCGGGGCAGGGGCCGGTCGCCACGGCCACCGAGAGGGCGCCCGCCGCGGCGGCGCCCCGGACGTCGCCGGTGTGGTCGCCCACGTACACCCGGGCGCCGTGGGCGCGCAGGGCCTCCGCCTTGCCCTCGGCCCACAGGCCGCCGACGACCGCGTCGGGCTCGATGCCGAGGCGCTCGAAGTGCAGTTCGGCGTGGGGGCCGTTCTTGGCGGTGACGACGAGCGTCCGGCCGCCCGCCTCGCGGACGGCCCGGAGCGCGTCCTCGGCGCCCGGCATCGGGACGGTGGGCCCGATCGCGTACTCCGGGTAGAGCGCGCGGTAGCGGGACACCATCTCCGGGACGCGCTCCTGCGGGAACCAGTACGCCATCTCGTGTTCGAGCGGCGGTCCGAGGCGGGTCACGACGAGGTCGGCGTCGATCGCGACCCCGGTCTCGGCGGCGAACGCCTCCCACGTGGCCTTGATGCCGGGGCGGGTGTCGAGGAGGGTCAGGTCGAGGTCGAAGCCGACGGTGAGCGGCGCGTCCGGAGAGGTCATGGCTCCCATTCTGGGCCAGGCGGGGCGGGTGTTCGGGGGCGGTCCGGGGGTTCGGGGGTGGGGTCGGGGTAGGGGTCGGTCCCGGTGTCCGGTGGCAGGGTCGGGGTCGTGCCCGGGGGTTCGGGGGTGGGGTCGGGGTCGTACCCGGGTGCTCGGGATCGGGGTCGTACCCGGGTGTTCCGGGGCGGGGTCGGGGTCGTACCCGGTGGGCGGTGTCCCGGTCCGCGGCCCGGTGTCTCAGTGCTTGCGGGAGCGCCACAGCAGGAACAGGGCCGACGCGACCGCCGCCCCCCGCAGGACCCACGGCCAGGTCTCGGCGACCGCCGCGCCCATCGCCTCGCCGCCCGGGACCACCGGGTCGCCCCAGCGGCCCTGGACGCGGCCCCACAGCCAGAGCGTTCCGGCACCGGCGGCGAGGCCCGGGATCACCAGGACCGCGCCCTTGACCTCGCCGGGGGTCAGCCGGCGGGAGGCGTACGCGAGGAGCCAGCCCGCGGCGAGGGCGAGGAGCGAGCCGAAGACGGCGCCGCCGATCAGGAGCAGCGCGGCGAGCAGCACGAAGGGGTTGGCGAGGCGGGCGCGGGGCGGGGCCTCCGCCACCGGCGCCTCCGCCTCGGGGGCCGGGGCCAGGCCCTTGCGCGGGCGCAGGATCCGGGCCAGTACCCGGCGCTTCCCGGACGCGGGGGCCTCGGCCCCCTCCTCTTCCCCGTCCTCCTCGGGGGCGGGCGGCGTGAAGAGGTCCGGGCGCTCGATCCCCCCGAAGAAGCCGGGGACGCCGTCGGCGTCCTCCGTCCGCCACCAGTCGGGCTCCTCCGGGCCGTCGAAGACGCCCCGCTCCGCCCCGCCGTGGAACAGCGGCCGGTCCGGGCCCGACACGCCGGGGCGCGGTGCCGGGATTCCGGGCTTGTCGGGGGCGGTTCCCTCGCGGGGCGACCGGGTGCCGGAGCCCTTACGGCCGTCCGGGGCCGGACGGCCCGTCCGGCCCTCGCGGCCCGCCCGGTCGCCCGCCGGGGCGTCTCCGGGCTTTCCCGTACGGTCCTTCCTCCGCGTACGGGAGGAGTCACCCGGCTCCGGGCCGCCCCCGCGCGGCTGCGGCACCGGGCCCCGGGCCGTCTCCGGTTTCCCGGCGCCTCCAGGCACCCCCGCGCGGTCCACGACCTCGTCCGGGGTGCCCAGGGCGCCGAGGATGCCCCGCACCGCCGCCGGGGTCTCCTCGCCGTGGGTGGCGCGCCGGCGGTCGATCTCGTTCCGGAGCGTCGACACGAGCCGCATGCGGTCGCCCGCCGGCAGGTGGCGCTGCTGGGCCAGATCGCCGACCCGGCTCAGGTAGTCGTAGACCAACTGGTCGCTCTCGATGCCCACGGTGCCCCTCCACGGCCGGTTCGCCCGGTACGGCCCGACGTTAGCGCCTGCGCAGCGGTTAACGTGGTCCGGATGGGGATCGGTGGGCTCGACCGGGAGGCGCACGTGGCCGAGGGAACAGGCGCCGCCGCGGCGCCCCGCACGCTCGCGGAGGCGCTCCGCGCCCGGGGGGACGAGGGGCTCGCCGCGCTGCTGCGCGCCCGCCCGGACCTGCTGAACCCCGTGCCGAACGACCTGACGCAGCTCGCGACCCGCGCCGGGACGCGGGGCTCGGTGGTGCGGGCCCTGGAGCGGCTCGACCGGTTCGCGCTCCAGACGGCCGAGGCGCTCGCCGTCGCCCCCGACCCGGCCCCGTACCCCGTGCTCCTCGCCCTGCTCACCGGCGACGAGGGCGATCCCGTGATCGGGGCGGCGCTGCCGGGCGCGGTGGCGCTGCTGCGCGAACAGGCGCTCGTGTGGGGCGAGGACGACCGGCTGCGGCTCGTGCGGACCGCGCGCGAGCTGCTCTCGCCGTCGCCGCAGCACCCCTCCCCGACCGGGCTCGGGCCGACGGTCGCCGAGGCGACGTCCGGCATGTCGCCGGGCCGGGTGCAGGAGATCATCGCGACGGCCGGGCTCGCCGCGACGCACGACCCGGTGTCGGCGGTGGCGGCCCTGACCGGGCTCTTCACCGACCGGGCCCGGATGGGCGCGCTCCTCGACGAGGCGCCGCCGGAGGCGCTGGCGGTCCTGGACCGGCTCGTGTGGGGGCCGCCGTACGGCGAGGTGACGGCGAACCCGGCGCCGCCCGTGCGCTGGCTGCGCGACCGGGGCCTGCTGCTCCCGGTGTCGGCGCGGACGGTGGTGCTGCCGCGCGAGGTGGCGCTGCACCTGCGGGGCGGGCGGGCGCACCGGGCGCCGGAGCCGGTGGCGCCGGAGGTGGCCGTGCTGCGCGAGCACCGTCCCCAGGTGGTGGACGGCGCGGCGGCCGGGCAGGCGTACACGGCGCTCGCGACCGTCGAGGAGCTGCTGAAGTCCTGGGACAAGGGGGGCCCGCAGGTGCTGCGGGCGGGCGGGCTCTCCGTGCGGGACCTGCGGCGGACCGCCGCCGCCCTGGACGTGACGGAGCCGGTCGCGTCCTTCTGGCTGGAGCTCTGCCACGGGGCGGGGCTGCTCGCCTCGGACGGGGAGGCGGACGAGCGGTACGCGCCGACGCCCGCCTACGACGACTGGCTGGACCTGCCGCCCGCCGAACGCTGGGCCCGGCTCGTCGCGCCCTGGCTCGCCTCGACCCGCACGCCGGGCCTGGCCGGCGGCCAGGACGCGAAGGGGCGTGCGCTCTCCGCGCTCGGGCCCGACCTGGACCGGGCGGCCGCGCCCGAGGTGCGGCACCGGGTGCTCGGCCTCCTGGCGACGCTGCCGCCGGGCGCGGCGGCCGACCCGGAGACGCTGTTCGCGCGGCTGCGGTGGGAGCGGCCGCTGCGGGGCGGGGTGACCACCGGTCCCGCCTCTCCCGGTACGGAAGGCACCGACTCCGCCTCCGTCCTCCCCGACGACCTGCGGTCCCGGCTCGCGCGCTGGTCGCTCGCGGAGGCCGAGCTCCTGGGGCTCACCGGCCGGGGCGCCCTGGCGGCCCCGGCGCGGGCGCTGCTCAACCTGCCGCTGGCCGAGGCCGCGTCGCCGGCCGACGAGGGCGGCGGGGTCGAGGAGTCGGTGGCCGCCGAGCGGGCGGCGACGCTGCTCGCGCCGCTGCTGCCCGAGGCCGTCGACCACGTGCTGCTCCAGGCCGACCTGACGGCGGTCGCGCCCGGCCCGCTGCGGCGGCCCCTCGCGGACGCGCTCGCGGTCCTCGCGGACGTGGAGTCGAAGGGTGGCGCGACGGTCTACCGGTTCACGCCCGGCTCCGTGCGGCGGGCCCTCGACTCCGGTCTCGCCGCGTCCGACGTGCACGCCTTCCTCGCCGCGCACTCCCGCACGCCGGTGCCGCAGCCGCTCGCGTACCTCGTGGACGACGTGGCCCGGCGCCACGGGCACCTGCGGGTGGGGGCGGCGTCCGCGTACGTGCGCTGCGACGACGACACCGTCCTCGGCGAGATCCTGGCCGACCGGCGCTCAGCCGCCCTCGGCCTGCGGCGCCTGGCGCCGACGGTGCTCGCCGCGCAGACGGACCCGGCGGCGCTGCTCGAAGGGCTGCGGGCGATGGGGTACGCGCCGGCCGCCGAGTCGGCGGAGGGGGACGTCCTGGTCACGCGCGCCGACGCGCACCGCACGCCCGCGCGTACGGCCCCCGTTCCCGTCCCGGACGGCCCGCCCGCCCCGGACGCGACCCTCCTGCACGCGGCGGTGAAGGCGATCCGGGCGGGCGACCGGGCGGCGACGGCGGTCCGCAGGGAGCCGGCGGTCCCGGCCCCGGCCGGTTCCCTCCCCCGCACCTCGTCCGCCGAGACCCTGGCGACCGTCCAGGCGGCCGCGATGACCGGCTCGGCGGTCTGGATCGGCTACGTGAACGCGGACGGCGCGGCGAGCCAGCGCGTGATCGCCCCGGTCCGCGTGGAGGGCGGTTTCGTGACGGGCTACGACCACACGGCCGACGAGATGCGCACGTACCCGCTGCACCGGATCACGGGCGTGGCGGAGCTGGCGGACGACCAGGTGTGACGGGGCCGGGGCCCGTCCTCAACGGCGCGGAGCCACCAGGGCGCCGGGGTCGAGCTTCAGCGGGAACGGCGCCTCCACGGCCGTCTCGCGCCCGGCCTCGGCGACGAGCCGCTCCACGTAGTGCCCGTCCCGCAGCTCGGAGACGACGAGGGCGGGCGCGGGCTCCAGTTCCAGGCGCCACAGGTGCTCGATGCCGGCCTCCGCGTAGTACGGCGGCTTGAGCAGCCGGTCCGTGCGGCGGCCGGAGGACGACGGGGAGACGATCTCGACGACGAGGAGCACGGCGTCGGCGTCGCACGTCACCGGGTTCTCGGCTGCGGCAGCGGCCTCCACGACGACGATGTCGGGGATGAAGAGCCCGTCGGGCAGGACGACGTTCACGGCTTCGAGGACCTCGGCGGACATACCGGCCGCCTGGACGGCGGAGTCGAGCAGACTCCACAGCCGCGACGAAGCCCGCTGGTGCAGGAATCCCGGAGCCGGTGACATCAGGAGTGCTTCCCCCATCAATTCGCGACGTTCACCACGGTCCTCCCCCAGAGCCAGGACCTCCTCTATCGTCCAAGGCCCGTAATGCGGATCGTGAGCCACGCTCATCTCTCGCCACCTCCCTCGCGCGGAAACCGGTGCCCCCAGTGTGGCAGCCCCTGCCGACATGGGCCCCGTATCAGGCAGACTGGAGGATTGGCCGTCGTCGGAGCGGCCCGGGAAGGATCTGATCGCGCGTGAACGGACCACTGATCGTCCAGAGCGACAAGACGCTGCTCCTGGAGGTCGACCACGAGCTGGCCGAGGCCTGTCGGCGGGCCATCGCGCCCTTCGCGGAGCTGGAGCGGGCGCCGGAGCACATCCACACGTACCGCGTGACGCCCCTCGGGCTGTGGAACGCGCGGGCCGCCGGGCACGACGCCGAGCAGGTCGTGGACGCGCTCGTGGAGTACTCGCGCTACCCCGTGCCGCACGCGCTGCTCGTGGACGTCGCCGAGACGATGGACCGGTACGGGCGGCTCACGCTCTCCAAGCACCCCGTGCACGGGCTCGTGCTCACCACCACCGACCGGCCCGTCCTGGAGGAGATCCTCCGGTCGAAGAAGGTGCAGCCGCTGGTCGGGGAGCGGATCGACCCGGACACCGTGGCCGTGCACCCCTCCGAGCGCGGGCAGATCAAGCAGACCCTGCTGAAGCTGGGCTGGCCGGCCGAGGACCTCGCCGGGTACGTGGACGGGGAGGCGCACCGGATCGACCTCGCCGAGGACGGCTGGAGCCTGCGGCCGTACCAGAAGCAGGCCGTGGAGGGCTTCTGGCACGGTGGCTCCGGCGTCGTCGTGCTGCCCTGCGGCGCGGGCAAGACGCTGGTCGGCGCCGGGGCGATGGCGGAGGCCAAGGCGACCACCCTGATCCTGGTGACCAACACCGTCTCGGCCCGGCAGTGGAAGCACGAGCTGGTGAAGCGGACCTCGCTGACCGAGGACGAGATCGGCGAGTACTCCGGGACGAAGAAGGAGATCCGGCCCGTCACCATCGCCACCTACCAGGTGCTCACGACCCGCCGGAAGGGCGTCTATCCGCACCTGGAGCTGTTCGACTCCCGCGACTGGGGCCTCATCGTCTACGACGAGGTGCACCTGCTGCCCGCGCCCGTCTTCAAGTTCACCGCCGACCTCCAGGCCCGCCGCCGCCTCGGCCTCACCGCGACCCTCGTGCGCGAGGACGGGCGCGAGTCGGACGTGTTCTCGCTGATCGGACCGAAGCGGTTCGACGCGCCGTGGAAGGAGATCGAGGCGCAGGGGTACATCGCGCCCGCCGACTGCGTCGAGGTCCGGGTGAACCTGACCGACTCGGAGCGGCTCGCGTACGCGACGGCCGAGCCGGAGGAGAAGTACCGCTTCTGCGCGACGACGGCGACGAAGCGGAAGGTGACGGAGGCGCTGGTGAAGAAGTTCGCCGGTCAGCAGACCCTCGTCATCGGGCAGTACATCGACCAGCTCGACGAGCTGGGCGAGCACCTCGACGCGCCGGTCATCAAGGGCGAGACGTCGAACAAGGAGCGGGAGCGGCTCTTCGACGCCTTCCGCACCGGGGAGATCAGCGTGCTCGTCGTCTCGAAGGTCGCGAACTTCTCGATCGACCTGCCCGAGGCGACGGTCGCCATCCAGGTGTCCGGCACCTTCGGCTCCCGGCAGGAGGAGGCCCAGCGCCTGGGCCGCGTGCTGCGGCCGAAGGCCGACGGCCACCAGGCGCACTTCTACTCGGTGGTCGCCCGGGACACCATCGACCAGGACTTCGCGGCGCACCGGCAGCGCTTCCTGGCGGAGCAGGGGTACGCGTACCGGATCGTGGACGCGGACGAGCTGCTGGCGCCGTAGCCCCGGCCTCCCCGTCCTCAGTCCAGGGCGGCGAGGAACGGACCGGCGAACGCCAGCACGTACTGGGCGGTGACGAGCGCCCGGCGGGGCACGGCGAGGGCGGCCGCGCCCGCGGCGGCTCCGAGGGCCAGGGCCCAGAAGCCGGCCGTGAGGAACCCGCCGCCCACGCCGTCGCCCTCGACGGCGTCGGTGAGCCCGAGGGCGGCGGTGAGCACCAGGCACGCCGCGAGGAGGAGGAACCCGCAGAGCGCGAGGACGCGGAGGGTGCGGGTGCTCGGGGCGGTGGGGCCGGGGAGGTCGGCGGGGGCGGGGAGGTCGGTGGGGTGCGTCGGCGTCGTCATGTCCCGATCCCATCAGGGGATGCGGGGGCGGCGTCAGGCGTCGCGGTACTCAGCCGGGCGGGGCACGTACTCAGAACGGCGCGCTCAGACGGACGTGCGCTCGGGCGCGTACTTCGGGCGCGGGTCTCTCACGCCCGCCTCCGGCGGGCCGTAGTCGCCGAGGAGGACGACTCCGGCCGCGGCGCCGCCGAAGGCGCGTATCGCGCGGAGGGCAAGGCCCACGCGGTGGAGGCGGGGGGCCGTGGTCACGAGGGTGAAGGTCGTCGCGGACATGCTTCCATCATGGAATCCGGACATTACGAACACATCGCCCTGAGGGTCGATCCGGGACGGACCCGGGGTCCGACGTGAGACCTACCCCGTCCCCTACGGGGTGGACACGGGGACAAACCATTCGCACCGCGCCCCGCCCAGGGTCTACACTCGCCAGCTTCCCCGCCTCCCCCGTGGAGAGCCGCCGCCCGGTCGGAAACCGGCGGCCACCTCGACGTGTCCGCGTATCCGCGCATCCGCCCCGGAGGCTCCGCCGTGTCCGTGCCCGTGTCCGTGCCCGATCAGCCGCTGTCCGACGACGATCCGCTCGCGCGCGAACGCGCCCACCTGACCGCCTCCCGCTCCGCCCTGCGCGCGATGCGCGAGGACGTGCAGGCGCTCGACATCAAGGACGTCACCGCGAACTGGGTGAACGCGGTCGTCCTGGAGCGGCAGATCGAGGACCGGATCAAGGCGCTGGCCGACCTGGCCGGGACGCCGCTCTTCTTCGGGCGGCTCGACTACCTGCACACCACGCAGGAGGGACAGCGGTTCTACATCGGGCGGCGGCACGTCCACGACGCCGGCGGCGACCCGATGGTGATCGACTGGCGCGCCCCGGTCTCGCAGCCCTTCTACCGGGCCTCGCGCAAGGACCCGCAGGACGTGGGGCTGCGGCGCCGCTTCGGGTACACGGGCGGCGAGCTCACCGCGTACGAGGACGAGCACCTGTCCGACCCCGAGGAACTGGAGCGCACCAGCCGGCTGCTCCAGGCGGAGATCGAGCGGCCGCGCGTGGGCCCCATGCGGGACATCGTGGCGACGATCCAGCCCGAGCAGGACGAGATCGTCCGGTCGGACCTCTCGGGGTCGGTGTGCGTGCAGGGAGGGCCCGGGACCGGCAAGACGGCCGTAGGCCTGCACCGCGTCGCGTACCTGCTCTACGCGCACCGGGAGCGGCTCGCCCGCACCGGCACGCTGGTCATCGGGCCGAACCGTTCCTTCCTCCAGTACATCGAGCAGGTGCTGCCCGCGCTGGGCGAGCTGGAGGTCAGGCAGGCGACGGTGGACGACCTGGTGGCGCACGTCGAGGTGCGGGGGACGGACGGGGCGGCGACGGCGGTCGTGAAGGGCGACGCCCGGATGGCGGAGGTGCTGCGGCGGGCGGTCCGCTCGCACGTGAGGCTGCCGGAGGAGCCCCTGATGGTGGTGCGCGGCTCGCGCCGCTGGCGGGTCCCGGCGTACGAGATCGAGGAGATGGTGCGGGAGCTGCTCGACCGCGACATCCGGTACGGGGCGGCCCGCGAGGCCCTTCCGCAGCGGATCGCGCACGCCGTGCTCGTGCGGATGGAGCAGGCGGGCGAGGCGCCGGACGACCGGGTGCAGAACGCGGTGGCGCGGAACGCGGCGGTGAAGGCGGTCGTGAAGGAGTGCTGGCCGCCGGTGGACCCGGCGAAGCTGGTGCTGCGGCTGCTGAGCGACGCCGACTTCCTGGCCGAGCACGCCGAGGGGGTGCTGACGGAGGACGAGCAGAAGCTGCTGCTGTGGGAGAAGCCGGGCCGGAGCGTGCGGACGGCGAAGTGGTCGGCGGCGGACGCGGTGCTCGTGGACGAGGCGAAGGACCTGGTGGAGCGGACGCACTCGCTCGGGCACGTGGTCCTCGACGAGGCGCAGGACCTGTCCCCGATGCAGTACCGGGCGGTGGGCCGGCGCTGCACGACCGGTTCGGCGACCGTCCTGGGCGACCTGGCGCAGGGGACGACGCCGTGGGCGACGGAGAGCTGGGCGCAGGCGCTCGGGCACCTGGGGAAGCCGGAGGCGGTGGTGGAGGAGCTGACGGCCGGTTTCCGCGTGCCGCGCGAGGTCATCGCGTACGCCTCACGGCTGCTTCCGCACATGTCGCCGGGGCTCGCGCCGGTGGAGTCGGTCCGGGAGAACCCCGGTTCGCTGGCCGTCCGGCACGCGGCGGCCCCGGAGGACCTGGACGCGGACGTGGTCGCGGCCTGCGTCGAGGCGCTGGGCCACGAGGGCTCGATCGGCCTGATCGCCGCCGACGCGCGGATCGCGCCGCTCGCGGAGGCGCTGACGGCGGCGGGCCTGCCGCACCTCTCCCCCGGCGAGGAGACGACGGCCGAGTCCCGGCTGACCCTGGTCCCGGCGTCGCTCGCCAAGGGCCTGGAGTACGACTACGTGGTCCTGGACGAGCCGGCGGCGGTCGTCGACGGCGAACCCGACGAACGCACGGGCCTGCGCCGCCTGTACGTGGCGCTGACGCGCGCGGTGTCGGGCCTGACGGTCGTTCACTCCGCCGCCGTGCCCGAGCAGTTGGGGGAGATCTGATCCGGGGCGGTCAGGTGAAGTCCGCCAGGGCCTCGGTCCGGGTCCGGCGGGCGACCGACGCCAGGACCGGGTTCTCCTCCCGGTAGTACGCCTCGGTGACGACGCCCCAGCACAGGGCCCAGCCCCGGCCCCGGGCCCAGGTGGCGTCGTCGACGCGGGAGGCCTCGCGGAAGAGGGGGCGGGTGGTGGCGGTGAGGAGGGACCAGCCGGCCATCATGTCGCAGGCCGGGTCGCCCGTGCCGAGGCCGCCGAAGTCGATGACGGCGTGCAGGCGCCCGTCGCGGGTGAGGAGGTTGCCGGGGAGCAGGTCGGCGTGGACCCAGACGGGTGCGCCCCGCCACGGCGGGAGGCGGAGCACCGACTCCCAGGCCTCCGTGACGGCGGCGGCGTCGAGCCCGCCGTCCGCGCCGAGGGCCTCGATCGCCGGGGCCATCGCGCCCCGCTCCCAGTCGGTGACCGGGCCGCCCCGGAAGGACACCGGTCCGCCGGTCGCGTCCGCCGCGCGCAGGGAGACGCCGAAGCGGCCCAGCTCGACGGCGGCGTGGGCGGGGTCGGTGATCGGGGCGTCGTACGCGTCGTCCCCGTCGATCCACGTGCACACCGACCAGGGCCGGTCGAAGCCCTCCCCCGGCACGCCGTGTCCGACGGGCACGGGGACGGGCAGCGTCAGGTGCGGGGCGAGGCGCGGCAGCCAGTACCGCTCCCTCTCCGCCTGCCCCTCGGACCACTCGGCCTTCGGCAGGCGTACGGCGAGGTCGTCCCCGAGCCGGAACATGGCGTTGTCCGTCCCCGCCGAGTCCACGGCCCGTACGGGCAGGTGCGCCCAGTCGGGGAACTGCGCGGCGACCAGGCGCTCGACGAGGGCGGTGTCGACGGTGCGGGAGGCGGGCATGCGGGCGAGGGTAGTTGTCGGCGCACGAGGGGACCACGTGTTTTCCCGTACGCCGGCGGTCCGTCGGCGTACGGGACCGGTGCTCAGGAGAGCGGTGCGTCCACCGCCTCGCGCCACGTGCGGACCGCGGCCGCCGAGACCGGGGCCGTCCAGCCCTCGGGGCGGGCCGCGCCGCCGATGTGGAAGGCGTCGAGGCCCGCCGCGCGCAGTTCGGGGAGGTGGTCGAGGCGGAGGCCGCCGCCGACGAGGATCCGGGCCTCGTAGCCGGGCTCGCCCGCACGCGCGGCCTCGGCCTTGAGGGTGGCGAGGCCGTCGTCGACGCCGGTGGCGGAACCGGCCGTGAGGTAGGTGTCGAGGCCCGGCAGGTCCGCGAGGCCCTTGCGCAGTCCGTCGCGGTCGGCGGCGCGGTCGATCGCCCGGTGGAAGGTCCAGCGGCAGCCGTCGAGGACGGCGATCAGCCGCTCGACGGCGACCAGGTCCGGCTCGCCGTCGGGGGTGAGGAAGCCGAGGACGAACTCGTCCGCGCCCGCCTCCCGGAGGTCGGCGGCGCGGGTGACGAGGGCCTCGACGCCCTCGGGGCCGCCGGCCGAGAATCCGTCGGCGAGCCGGAGCATCACGCGCAGCGGGATGTCGACGGCGGCGCGGATCGCGGCGAAGCCGGCCCCGGACGGGGTGAGCCCGTCCGCCGCCATGTCGGTGACGAGTTCGAGCCGGTCGGCGCCGCCGGTCTGGGCGGCGACCGCGTCCTGCTCGTCGAGGGCGATCACCTCAAGGACTGCACGGTTGCTCATCGAAGCCCATTCCTCCATGAATGACGGCTATAGGTCTAGTCCAATGACCAGCCTAGCCGTGCTCGTGCCCGCCCGCACCGTGCTCGGCCTCACCATCTGCGGAAACGGGTGCCCCGGAAGCGCCCGCCCACACCGTGAAGGCCGCCGTCCGCACCTCGCCCCCGTGCCGGAAGTCCAGGAACAGACGGTACGCGCCCGCGCTGGGCGCCGTCGCCGTGAAGGAGACGTCCGGGCCGGGACCGCCCTCGTTCGGGTGGACGTGGAGGTGGGCGAGGTCGCCCTGACGCAGGGCGACGAGATGTCCGTACGCCCCGAGGTACGGCTCCAGGTCGGTGACCGGCTTCCCGTCCTTGGAGACGGTGAACCGCAGCTCGCCGGGCTTTCCGGGGTCGAGGGTGCCGCCGAGGCGGACCCGGTACCCGTCCGCGTTCGCGGTCGGCGCGGCGGCGGGCAGCGGCTTCGGCGCGTACTCCCCCGGCACGGAGACGTCGGCGCCGAGCGTGAGGGCCCGGGCCCCGGGCGCGGCGGGCTTGAAGTCGGCGAAGGCCTTGTAGGGGCCGGCGGCGGGCAGGTCGGTCTCGGCCGACCAGGTGCCGTCGGCGGCCTTCACCGGGTGCAGGTGCCGGAAGACGGTGAGGTCGCGCGAGGCGACGACGAAGTGCATCTCCTTCTCGTGCTCGGTGGCGAAGGCGGTGACCTTCCCGCCCGCCGCGTCCTTGACGGAGAACCTCAGGACGGTCCGGCCGGGAGCGGGGGCGGGGGTCGGGTCCTCCAGGGCGAGGGTGTAGCCGCCGTCGGAGACCTGGAGGCCGCCGGGAGCACTCGGAGCGGGGGTCTTCGGGGCGGGGACGTTCGGAGCGGGGGCGTTCGGGGTGGGGGCCGTCTCCTTCTCGTGGTCCGGGTGCCCGTCGGCCGCCGGGGCCTTCGCGGGGGCGGCGGACGGACCGACGGCCGCACCGACCCCGTACGCCGTCCCGAAGGTCGCGGCGAGCGCGGCGGCAAAGGCGGTGATCTTCGCACCGGTGTTCATGACTGCTCTCCCGTAGGTCGTACGC
Source organism: Streptomyces sp. NPDC055632 (assembly GCF_053618675.1). Lineage (NCBI taxonomy): Bacteria > Bacillati > Actinomycetota > Actinomycetes > Kitasatosporales > Streptomycetaceae > Streptomyces > Streptomyces sp. NPDC055632. The sequence continues at coordinate 173,651 of NZ_JBSHHY010000013.1, forward strand.
GGGCGGCGCGGGTGACCGCGCCCTGAACCGTTCGACGCATGTCACGATACCCCCAGGAGGTATCAAGTCAAGCCGGTGACCCGCTTGCCACGCATACGAGCGGGGGGTATACATGGAGTCGTGAGCCGATACCCCCCTAGGGTATCGAGGAGAGAATCGACCGAGGAGGAAGCCATGGGCTCCTGCTGTACCCCCGACAACGGCTGCTCGACCGGCGCGAACGGCGCGACCACCGTCGCCGTCGCCGACACCCGCACGACCGTCTACGCCGTCTCCGGCATGTCCTGCGGCCACTGCGAGGCCGCGGTCACCGGCGCCGTCGGCGCGCTCCCGGGGGTCGTCTCCGTGGACGTCGACGTCGCCGGCGGCCGGGTGACCGTGACCACCGGCGGCGCGCCCGACGACGCCGCGATCGCCGCGGCCGTCGACGACGCGGGCTACGAGCTGACCGGCCGCGCCTGACCGCGCCGGTCCACCGCGTCCGCCCCGGCCACCGCGTCCGCCCCGGCCGCCGGGACCCGCCGCACCGCACCCCACCCGGGCCCCGGCCCCGGACCCGTACCCCACGAGGAGCAGAGTCCATGGCAACGACGACATCCGGCACGGCTCAGGTCGAGCTCGCCATCGGCGGCATGACCTGCGCCTCGTGCGCGGCCCGCATCGAGAAGAAGCTCAACCGCATGGACGGGGTCGAGGCCACCGTCAACTACGCCACCGAGAAGGCGAAGGTCACCTTCGACGCGGACGCGGGCGTCGGCGTCGCCGACCTCATCGCCACCGTCGAGGCCACCGGCTACACCGCCGCCGAGCCCGAACCCCCGAGGAGCGAGGCCACCGGTACGGGCTCCTCCGGCGCGGGCCCCTCCGACGAGGAGAGGGCCGACGAGGAGCTGCGGCCCCTCAGGCAGCGGCTGATCACCGCCGTCGTCCTCGCCGTCCCCGTCGTCGCCATGGCCATGGTCCCGGCCCTCCAGTTCACGTACTGGCAGTGGCTGAGCCTCGCGCTCGCCGCGCCGGTCGTCGTCTACGCCGCCTGGCCCTTCCACCGGGCCGCCTGGACCAACGCGAAGCACGGCGCGGCCACCATGGACACCCTGATCTCGGTCGGCACGGGCGCCGCGTTCCTGTGGTCGCTGTGGGCGCTGTTCCTCGGCACCGCCGGGACGCCCGGCATGACGCACCCCTTCGAGTTCACGATCGCCCGCACCGACGGCGCCGGGAACATCTACCTGGAGGCCGCCGCGGGCGTCACCGCCTTCATCCTGGCCGGCCGGTACTTCGAGGCCCGCTCCAAGCGGAAGGCGGGCGCCGCGCTCAAGGCCCTGCTGGAGCTCGGCGCCAAGGAGGTCACCGTCCTGAAGGACGGCCGGGAGGTCACCGTGCCGACCGCCGGACTCCGCGTCGGGGACCGCTTCCTGGTCCGCCCCGGCGAGAAGATCGCCACCGACGGCACCGTGGTCGAGGGCTCGTCCGCCGTGGACGCCTCCATGCTCACCGGCGAGTCCGTCCCGGTCGAGGTCGGCGTCGGGGACGCCGTCACCGGCGCCACCCTCAACGCCGGCGGCCGGCTCGTCGTCGAGGCCACCCGCGTCGGCTCCGACACCCAGCTCGCCCGGATGGCGAAGCTCGTCGAGGACGCGCAGAACGGCAAGGCCGCCGCCCAGCGCCTCGCGGACCGGATCTCGGCCGTCTTCGTGCCGGTCGTCATCGCGCTCGCCCTCGGCACCCTCGGCTTCTGGCTCGGCACCGGACAGGGCCTCACCGCCGCGTTCACCGCCGCCGTCGCCGTCCTGATCATCGCCTGCCCGTGCGCCCTGGGCCTGGCCACCCCGACCGCCCTCATGGTCGGCACCGGGCGCGGCGCGCAGCTCGGCATCCTCATCAAGGGCCCCGAGGTCCTGGAGACCACCCGCAGGGTCGACACGATCGTCCTGGACAAGACCGGCACCGTCACCACCGGCCGGATGACCCTCCTCGCGGTCCACACCGCCGACGGCACGGACGAGAAGGACGTCCTGCGGCTCGCGGGCGCCCTGGAGCACTCCTCCGAGCACCCGATCGCCCAGGCGGTCGCCGCCGGCGCGGCCGACCGGGTGGGGACGCTCCCCGCCCCCGAGGACTTCGCGAACGTCCCCGGCCTCGGCGTGCAGGGCGTGGTCGAGGGCCACGCGGTCCTCGTCGGCCGCGAGAAGCTCCTGGAGGAGTGGGCGACGGCCCTCCCGTCCGGCCTCAAGTCGGCCAAGGACGCGGCCGAGGCAGCGGGGCGGACCGCCATCGCGGTCGCCTGGGACGGCGAGGCGCGCGCGGTCCTGGAGGTCGCGGACGCCGTCAAGGACACCAGCGCCGAGGCGGTCCGGCGGCTGCGCGCCCTGGGACTGCGGCCGGTCCTGCTCACCGGCGACAACCGGGCGGTCGCGGAGGCCGTCGCCGCCGAGGTGGGCATCGACGAGGTGATCGCGGAGGTCATGCCGCAGGACAAGGTCGACGTCGTCAAGCGCCTCCAGGGCGAGGGCCGTTCGGTCGCCATGGTCGGCGACGGCGTGAACGACGCCGCCGCGCTCGCGCAGGCGGACCTGGGCCTGGCGATGGGCACGGGCACGGACGCCGCCATCGAGGCCGGCGACCTGACCCTCGTACGGGGGGACCTGCGGGCGGCGGCCGACGCGATCCGGCTCTCCCGCCGGACCCTCGGCACGATCCGCTCGAACCTCTTCTGGGCCTTCGCCTATAACGTGGCGGCCCTGCCGCTCGCCGCGGCCGGACTGCTCAACCCGATGATCGCGGGCGCGGCCATGGCCTTCTCCTCGGTCTTCGTGGTGGGCAACAGCCTGCGGCTGCGGGGCTTCAAGGCGACCGACGGCTGAGCGGGGCGGCGCGCGGGGGCCGGGGACGGGGACGGGGCCGAGACCGGAGCCGAGACCAAGGCCGGGCCCGGAGCCGGAGCCCCGGCCCGTCCGAAGCCGAAGCAGAAGCAGAAGCCAGAGCCGGGGGCGGGCGGTGGGGGGGGGCCCGCGCGCCGGGGGCGCGGCCCGCCCCCCCCCCAGCACAACCCCCCAGAAAGA